>JBAUTW010000122.1:0-99050 GCA_049582365.1 Burkholderiales bacterium
TTTCCAGCCGAAGCCAGGCGCATCCATTACGACCAGGCCCCCGTTCGCCCGATTCGGGGCGAGGCGACTCGGGAGGAACATGACGCGCTCATGGACGAAGGGATCCCCGTGGCAAGGCTTCCAATTCCCCCAACGGGTCGCCTGAACTGACGGGATTGTGCGCATATGTGTATTATGTTAAATATTCTCCGTTAGGCCCGCGAGCAGCCGATTTCCCCACGCGAGGCCGCGCGGAAGCTCGGCCATCGACTCACACCGTCCTGGCAACCTCCTCCGTGGCGGGCGGCCTTGGTACTACTTCAGGGATCGGAGCCTGCGGGCCTTGAGTGGCGCTCCAGCGCAGTTCTGATGGTCTTGAAACCGCTGAAGCGCACGATGGCAAGGGACTTAATTCTTAAATTACAGCCGGTTCGGAGCACTTTCTGAAGTGTTCGACTCTTGCGTCTACCTAATAATATTGTTCTTTTACAACTAATAAGGTTACTTATGTCATATACAATATGCGATATGTCATAGAACTTTATGTATTTGCTTAGAAAGTATGCGTAATCTTTGAGCTGTCGAGCATGCCTGCAAGCAGTCCCTCAATCTTCTTCTTGGCCGACCGTCCCGCCTCGTCGCTGGAAAACTGAATCCCAACTCCCTGTGCACGTTTGCCTTGCGCATCGGCCGGGGTCATCCAGACCACTCGCCCGCTTACCGGAATCTTGGCCGCTTCGTCCGGAAGAGAGACCAACATGAATACCTCGTCGCCAAGGTGATGCGCGCGAGCTGTCGGGATGAAGATTCCGCCGTTTTTCAGCTGGGGAATGTAGGCGGCATACAGTGCATTCTTCTCGCGAATATTGAGCGACAGGACGCTCGGCCGCCCGCCCTCGGCGCTCTCAGACTTGTCCTCCGATTCACTCATTGCCGGTGTCTTCCCTTGCCAGGCATAGCAGCGAGCATATCCGAGGCGAACAGCTTGGGATTCAGCGGATGTCGGGCAAGCGCCCGGTTGCGCCCCATGACACGCGCGAACGCCAGCCACTCGTACGCCCGCCCAGGCGCCGCTGCGGAGCTGCCTGTGGCGTATTTCGGCTCGGCACCAAAAGCCGCAAACGCCCGGTCGAGCGCGAGCTTTTGCAGTACCTCGGCAAGTGCCTCCACCTCGTCGCGATCGCCAGCCGCAGCCTCCTGAGGCGTACCTGCGTGCAGCGCCTTGAGAAGCCTCGCAATCGTCTCCCCGCGCGGGCCGGAACCGTATTCCAGCGCCCGCAGCGGGGCGCCGCCCGCAAATGCGAGCCATCGAGCCGCGTCGGCCACGCCATTCGCGCGCAACCAAGCTTCGGCCTCCGAACGCCGGGGTAAGCCCACCGGCAGCGCGACGCAGCGGCTTCGAATGGTCGCAAGTAGCCGCGCCGGGCGGTGCGAGACGAGCACGAAGAGCGCGCCCGAGGGCGGTTCCTCGAGACTCTTCAGAAGCGAATTCGCCGCGTGCAGATTCATGTCTTCAGCAGGATGAACCAGCGCGATGCGGCGCCCGCCGCGATGGGAGCCGACATTGAGAAAGTCCGCCAGCGCGCGCACCTGCTCTACCTTGATGTCGAGGCTCGGCTTGGCGGGCCGGCTGCCTGCCCGGTCCGCCTCCTCGCTATCGATCGCCATCGGCTTGGCGATTGCCTCCGGCTCGAGCCAGCGTACGTCGGGATGATTGCCTGCGACGAACCAGCGACAAGCTACACAGCGGCCGCACGGGCGCTCCGACGGCGGACTTTCGCACAGCAGGAACTGCGCAAAATGCTCGGCGAGCGCGCGCTTGCCGATCCCACCGGGGCCGTGAATCAGCAGCGCGTGCGGCAACCTCTCCGCGGTACTCGCCAAGTTTTCCCAGACCGCTGTATTCCAGTCGTGAATCATTTTTTTCAATTAAATAGGAGGTTATCTTCCAGCTTTCTCTGAATATCTGACAGGCTCGTCGACGCGTCGATTAGGCGGATGCGACCGGGTTCCGCCGCCGCGCGCGCGAGGTAAGCCTCTCGCACCCGCTCGAAGAATTGGCGGTCCTCGCGCTCGAATCTGTCGAGCCGCCGTCCAGTTGCGTTCAGGCGCTGGCGGGCAACATCGTACGAACAATCGAATACCAGTGTTCTGTCTGGTCGCAGGCCGGGGTGCGTCGCTTCCGCGAGCTGCTGGATGAGCTCCAACCGAACGCCCTTTCCGGCACCTTGATAGGCGATAGTCGCGTCGCTGAACCGGTCACATACCACCCAACTTCCGGCTTCCAGTGCCGGTCGGATCAACTCACGGACGTGGTCGGCGCGCCCAGCAAAGATGAGCAGCGTCTCCGCCAGCGCATCCATCGGTTCGTTGAGCACGAGCTCGCGCAATTTTTCGGCCAAAGGGGTGCCGCCCGGCTCCCGCGTGACCAGCACGTTCCTGCCCTGCGAACGCAGCCGTTCCGCGATGAACTCGATATGGGTCGACTTGCCGGCGCCGTCGACGCCCTCCAAGGTGATCAGCTTCCCGATTTCACTCATGCGCCGCCCGCCGCCCTCAGTCGCGCCTGTGCCGATTGAGACGTTGGTATTTTGTCACGGCACGGTTATGGTCAATCAGCGTACGCGAGAATTCGCTCGACCCATCACCACGGGACACGTAGTAGAGGGCGTCGGTTTTCCCCGGCCGCAGTGCCGCACGCAGGGAAGCCAGGCTCGGCATGTCGATCGGCGTTGGCGGAAGGCCTGCGCGGGTGTAGGTGTTGTACGGGCCGTCCTGTTGCAAATGGGCTTTGGTCAGGTTGCCGTCGAAGCTTGCCCCCAATCCGTAGATCACGGTGGGGTCCGTCTGCAGCCGCATGCCGATACGCAAGCGGTTCACCAGTACCCCCCCGATCAACTCCCGGTCCGCCGGCCGCCCTGTCTCCTTCTCGATGATCGATGCCATAATCAGCGCCTCGTAAGGGGTGCGATACGGCAGATTCGCATCGCGGGCCTTCCATTCCTGTGCCAGATGGCGCTGCATCGCGCGATAGGAGCGGCGCAGTACGGCGACGTCGGCGGAGCCCTTGGCAAACAAGTAGGTATCGGGGAAGAAGAGTCCCTCAGGCTCGGTCTCCGAGGCGCCGATTCGAGCCATAAGCTGGGCTTCGTCCAGGCTCTTCGTTTCGTGCCTGAGGTCGGGACACTGATCGAGCACGAGCCGAAACTGACGGAAAGTCCAGCCTTCGATCAGCTTGACCTCGGCTTGGGTGACGTCGCCGCGCGTCAGCTTATCCAGCAGTTCAAGCGGCGTGACTGGCCGCGTCAGCTCGTAACTGCCGGCCTTAATGTCCTGCGCCCGACCAAGGACACGCGCCAGCAACTCAAACCGCCAGGGGCCGACCTGCACACCGGCTGCCCTGAGTTGGCGGATCGCGCCCCGCAAAGCCGTTCCCGGTGGAATTTCGAATTCTACTGGAAGCTTGCCGAGAGCGACCGGCGTCCTTATGTACCAGACGGCATACATGGCGCCGCCCAGGCCGGCCGCGACCAGCAATAGAAACGCACGTTTGACCAAGGAACGCAACTGAATCGCCGTCGGCCGGGCACTCTGAGACGGGTAAGATCGACATTTTACGATGGAACGAGCGGCGACTCGTCTGCGATGGACTCAACGGAGCCAGATCAATCGGGGCTGCGGTTAGCGCGACTTCGCCGTTTCGGCCTCGTGTCAGTGGCTGGTGACGACGGGCGCAGCTTCCTCCATGCGCAACTCACGAACGACATCGACCACCTGCCCGCCGATCAGGCGAGGGTCGCCGGCTGGTGCTCGGCCAAGGGCCGACTGCTCGCCAGCTTCATCGTGCTGCCACGCCCGGACGGGCTCTTGCTGCAGCTGGCGGCCGATCTCGTACCGTCCGTGACGAAGCGGCTCGGAATGTTCGTGTTGCGCGCCAAAGTCAGGATTTCGGATCTCGGACAGCGCTATTCTCAGCTTGGAGTCTGGGGTGGGCGTGCTGTGGCCCGCCTCGCAGAGCTCGGTGTAACGCTGGGCCAGTCGCCCATGGCAGTCACCAATGACGGCGAACTTACGGCGGTGCGCGTCGAGCGGGACCGGGTCCTGGTTATCGCTCCTCCGGCGCAGGCCGAGCGCATCGAAGCCGAGTTGGGCGCGGCGATATCAGACGAAGACGAGTGGACGCTGCTCGATATCCGGGCCGGGCGCGCGCTTATCGAGCAGGCGACCCAGGACCTCTTCGTCCCGCAAATGATCAACCTGGAAGCCGTAGGCGGTGTCGATTTCAAGAAGGGCTGTTACCCAGGGCAGGAGATCGTCGCGCGCGCCCAGTACCGCGGTCAGATCAAGCGGCGCATGGTCCGCGGCCGGCTGGACGCCGGGGTCGAGGCGCGCGCCGGGACCGAGCTCTACAGCGATGACCTGCCGGGACAGGCGAGCGGAACCGTAGTGAGCGTCGCCACGGCGAACGACGGCAGGGAATTGCTCGCCGTGGTCCCGATCGCCGCGGTCGAAGGAGGCGCCGCGATCCGGGTCACGCCCGCCGGGCCGGCGATCGAAATCCTTCCCCTGCCCTACGCCAGTTGAATCGCGCGAGCATCTACGTCTACTACAAGGTGGATCCCGAACGATTGCGGGACCTGCGCGACGTTGTCGAACAGCTGTTTACTGCCATCCAACGCGAGAGCGGCGTCCTGGGCCGCTGGCAGCGACGACGTGACGATCCGTCAACATGTATGGAGGTCTACGCAGACATCCAAGACGTGCCCCGCTTCGAAGTCCTGCTTGCGCGTGAGTGTGAACGACTGCGCATCGATCGCTATCTGCCGCCTGGCGGTGCGCGCCGGGTCGAGTTCTTCGTCCCGGTCGACTGAGCCATGTGCCTGATCATCTTTGCCTGGAAAACGCACCCGGACTTTCCGCTGGTCGTCGCCGCCAATCGCGACGAATTCCACGCCAGGCCAACCGCCGCGGCCCGCTTCTGGGACGATCAGCCCGGGATCCTCGCCGGGCGCGACCTGGAAGGCACCGGCACCTGGCTCGGCGTTACCCGCAGCGGCAGGTTCGCTGCGGTGACGAACTATCGGGACACCGCCGCGGCGCCTCCCGAGGCGGCTTCTCGCGGATTGCTCGCCAGTCGCTACTTGGGAAGCAGCGACGCTGCCGGCGCGTTCGCGACGGACATCGCGACAGACGGCAACGCGTACCGCGGATTCAATTTCCTTGCGGGAGATCGGGCAGAACTATGGTGGGTATCGAACCGTGGCGGGTTCGCCCGCAGGGTCGAGCCGGGCGTACACGGTTTGTCCAACCACCTGCTCGATACGCCATGGCCCAAGGTAACTCAGGGCAAACGGCGCCTGGAACAAGCGCTCGCGCTTGCGCCCGCCGTCGAACCCCTGCTGGCAATATTGGCAGACACGACCGAAGCCATCGACGACGACCTGCCTGACACCGGGATCGGCACGGAGCGCGAGCGAACGCTGTCGGCTGCGCGCATCGTTTCTCCTGCGTACGGAACGCGCTCCTCGAGCGCGCTGGTGGTCGGCGCCGACGGCAAAGTGCGCTTCGCGGAGCGATCCTACGGGTCCGACGGCGCGGACCTCGATACGCTGCGCTACGAATTCACCTTGAGCTAGCCCAGGGTGCGCCGCATCGTGCGGTGCGGGATCCCTGCCTCGAGAAATTCGTCGCCCTCCTCCAGGAATCCGTATCCGCGATAGAACCCCTGGGCGTGGGTCTGAGCGGAAAGGACGACCTCCGTGTCGCCGCGTTCCCGCGCGGCCTCGATCAGGCGCGCGAGCAATGCGGCGCCGACTCCCCGGCCGCGCCACTCCTTCAATACTGCCATGCGGCCCACGTGAGAGATGATCCGCGCGCCGTGCGCTTCCCCTGGCAGCAGTCGGCCGGTACCGACAACGCTGCCCGCCTCGTCGCGTGCCAGCGCGTGCAGGCAGTGCGGATCATGCTGATCGAGTTCCAGTTCCGACGGCACGCCCTGCTCCGCCACGAATACCGTTTCGCGGACGCGCATCGCCTCGGTGCGCGCCTCGGACCACGCAGATAGCTCGATTCGGATCATGAGGTGAAAGTATAATTTCACGTTTTTCCGCAGGATAGCCATGCGCAGTCTCTGGAACGACACCGACGCCGCGCGCTATTCCGGTCCACTCGGCCCGCGCGTTTACACCTCCCGCCTGCTGGGAACGGACCGGTCGCTCGTCCTGCACGGCGGCGGCAACACTTCGGTCAAGTTGCGCCAGACGAACCTCTTCGGCGACCCGGAAGACGTGCTCTACGTCAAAGGCAGCGGATGGGATCTTGAGACTATCGAGGCCGCAGGATTCACGCCCCTCGCGCTCGACTACGTCCGGCGCCTGGCGCAGTTGTCCACGCTCTCGGACCCACAGATGGTCAACGAGCTCAACACGCATATGCTGCGCGCGGGCGCTCCCTCGCCATCGGTCGAAACGATCCTGCACGCGATCCTGCCGCATGCCTACGTCGACCACACCCACGCCGACGCAGTGCTCTCGATCGGCAACGCGCCGCGCGGCGAGCAGCGCGTGCGCGATATCTACGGCGACAAGGTAGTGGTGATTCCCTACATCATGGCCGGATTCGATCTCGCGGCTTACTGCGCGCGCGAGTTTGCCGCGCAGGCAGGCCCGCAGACCATCGGTATGGTGTTGCTTTCGCACGGAGTGTTCTCATTCGGCGCCGACGCCAGGGAATCCTACGAGCGCATGATCGGGCTCGTGTCCTTGGCTGAGGATTACCTCGCGTCCAACAAGGCGTGGCAAGTCACGCTGCCGGCGCCGAAGCCGTCGAGCACCCCGCGGGAGGCGATCGCTCGGCTGCGGAGCGCGATATCCGATCTGGCCGGCGCGCCGCTGATCCTGACAGTCAACGATTCACCGAAGTTCCTCTCTTTCGCTCAGCGCCCGGACCTGAGCCGCATATCGCAACGCGGGCCGGCGACGCCTGATCACGTGATCCGCACCAAGCCGTTGCCAATGATCGGGTTCGACGCGCAGGCGTACGCACGCAGCTACCGCGAGTACTTCGAGCGCCTCGCGACGCAGGCGAAAGAAAAGAAAACCATGCTGGACACCGCGCCGCGCATGGTGCTGGATCCCGCGCTGGGATTCGCCGCGGCCGGCCGCACGGCGCGAGATGCGGCGATCGTCGAGGACATATACGGTCACACGATCGACGTCATCCTGCGCGCCGAGGCGCTGGGCGGCTGGCAGGCGGTCGACGAGCGGCATATTTTCGACATCGAGTACTGGGATCTGGAACAGGCCAAGCTGCGCAAGGCAGGCGCGGCGCCGCTGTTCGCCGGCGAAGTTGCGCTGGTGACCGGCGCCGCCTCGGGCATCGGCAAGGCCTGTGTCGAGGCATTTCTGAAGCGGGGTGCGGCGGTCGTGGGCCTCGATCGCGACGCCAAAGTCGAGGTCATGTGGACGCGTCCGGATTTCGCCGGAATTGCCTGCGATGTCACCGACGCGAAAGCTGTCGATGCGGCGCTGGATTCTGCGGTGAAGCGCTATGGCGGCATAGACATGCTGGTGCTGAATGCCGGCATCTTCCCTTCGTCGCAGCCGATCCAGGACATCAAACTGCAGACTTGGCACAGCACCATGGCGGTCAACGTCGAGGCAAATCTGAACGTCATGCAGGCATGCCATGCGCTGATGAAGACGGCTCCGCGCGGCGGGCGCATTGTAGTTATCGGCTCGAAGAACGTGCCTGCACCTGGCCCCGGGGCGGCGGCCTATTCGGCCTCCAAGGCCGCGCTCAATCAGCTGGCGCGGGTAGCGGCGCTCGAATGGGGCAAGGACGGCATCCGCGTCAACTCGCTGCATCCCAACGCTGTGTATGACACCGCGCTTTGGACCGACGAGGTACTGGCTGCGCGCGCCGCGGCCTACAATCTGAGCGTGGATCAGTACAAGAGAAACAATCTGTTGCGCACCGAGGTCGCGTCGAAGGACGTCGCCGAGCTCGCGGCGGAGCTGTGCGGGCCCCTGTTCGCAAAGACTACGGGCGCTCAAATCCCTGTCGACGGCGGTAACGAGCGCGTCGTCTGATGGGGGTCGACACCCTGCGCTGGACCGGCAAGACGCTGGAGTTGCTCGACCAGCGTGCATTGCCGCAGAAGATCGAGTACCTTACCTGCCGCACGGCCGCCGAGACAGCGCGCGCGATCCGGGAAATGGTGGTGCGCGGCGCCCCGGCAATCGGCTGTGCCGCCGCCTTCGGTGTCGCGCTCGAGTCGACGCGCGCGGCAGGTCTGGAGTCCGCATTCGAAGTCCTCGCGCACAGCCGGCCCACCGCCGTGAACCTGTTCTGGGCGCTCGCGCGCATGCGCCGAGCGTTGGCGCGAGGCGGCACGTCTGCGCTCGAAGACGAAGCGCTCGCGATCTATGAGGAAGATCTGGCGGTCAATCGCGCCATCGGCGCGCACGGCGCCGAACTGGTTCCGGACCGCGCGCGCATCATGACTCACTGCAACGCGGGAGCGCTCGCGACCGCAGGTCACGGCACCGCGCTCGGCGTCGTGCGCTCGGCGCGGGACCAAGGCAAGCGCGTGTCGGTCGTGGCCAACGAAACCCGTCCGTATCTGCAGGGAGCGCGCCTTACGGCTTGGGAAATGGTGCAGGAGCGCATCCCCGTCACGCTCGTGACCGACAACATGGCAGGCTTCCTGATGAGCCGCGGCGAGGTCGACTTGCTGATCGTCGGCGCTGATCGCATTGCCGCCAACGGTGACGTCGCCAACAAGATCGGTACCTATACGCTGGCGGTACTGGCACAGCGCCACGGACTGCCGTTCTACGTCGCCGCGCCGTTATCGACTTTCGATCCCGCCATCGCACTAGGCGCGTCGATCCCGATCGAGGAACGTCCTCCAGACGAGGTGACGGGATACGGTGGAACGCGCTGGGCGCCCGAAGGCGTGGCGGTGCGTAATCCCGCGTTCGATATCACCCCCGCAGAGCTAATAACCGGACTGATCACCGAAGTCGGCGTGCTGCGCGCGCCATCGCGCAGCGGTATCGCAGCGCTGCTTTCCCGCCCCGCTGCTGGCACTTGACCGACCCGGAAGAGGCGCGCACGGCTTGCCTGGTGATGCGTGTTCGTATTAAGGTTCCGGCTCTGGCAGCAATACCTGCGCAAGACAGGCAGATAATCCCAAAGGAGGAGCTCATGAAGGTTCTAATTTCTAATACTGTGCGCCTGACAGGCGCAGCGGCCGTTGCGGCCGCGCTGACATTCTCTGGCCAAGCCGCGGCGGAAGATACGATCACGCTCGGTTCCGCGATCTCGATTACCGGCAAGTATTCGCAGGAGGGCAAGAACGCGAGCGACGGCTACAACTTCGGCGTCAAGCGCATCAACGAGATGGGCGGCGTGAAGATCAACGGCAAGACCTACAAGCTCGCGATCAAGTATTACGACGACGAGTCGACCCCTGCCCGCACGGCCCAGCTCCTGGAGCGCATCATCAACCAGGATGGCATCAAGTACATTCTCGGCCCATACGGCTCCGGTCCCACCAAAGCGGCTGCGCCTGTGACCGAAAAGTACAAGATCCCGATGGTCGAGGCGGAAGGGGCGTCGCGCTCGCTCTTCACGCAGGGCTATCGCTACATGTTCGCCGCCCTGTCGACGTCCGATCAGTACCTTTCGCCGGTTATCGAGCTCGCGGCGGAGCTGGCCCAGAAAAACGGCAAGAAGCCGAGCGATCTGAAGATCGGGATGGCGTTCGAGAACGATCCCTTTTCACTCGATGTTCGGCAAGGGGTGGTTGACGAGGCCAAGAAGTACGGCATGAAGATCGTTGTCGACGACAAGATGCCGCGCGACTTGAGCGACATCTCGGCCACGCTCACCAAGATCAAGGCGCTCAGGCCTGACATCCTTGCGTTCTCGGGGCACACCAAGGGTGCGACGACCGCGACGCGGCAAATGAAGGAGCTGGGCGTCAACGCGTCGATCGTCGCCATGACTCACTGCGAATCGGCCAAACTGACCACCCAGTTCGGCGCCGCGTCCGAGGGCATCCTCTGCCCGACCCAGTGGGCTGAAACGCTCAAGTACAAGGACGATGTGTTCGGTACAGCCATGGACTACAACAAGGCGTTTCTTGCCGCGCACAAGGAGTACAACATCGTTCCCTATCAGGTCGCTCAGGCCTCGGCGGTCATCGAGATCTGGGCCGACGCGTTGCGTCGCGCGCAGAGCTTGGACACCGAAAAGCTGCGTGACGCGCTGGCCGCGACCGATATGCAGACTTTCTACGGCCATATCAAGTTCAGCGCGGCGGGCAACAACATCGCCAAGCCGATGGTCTTGCGCCAGATCCAGGACGGCAAGTACGTCGTGGTGGCGCCGACCAAGTACGCCTCCGAGCCCGTGGTGTACCCGCGCAAAGCACCGATGTAGTCGCTCGATTCGTTGCTTAACGTAGCTTAGGCGCGCCGGCCCTTTCGGGCCGGCGCGATCGCGTCCATGTGGGACAATATTCAGATTCTCGTCACCGCGCCGGTATTCAATATCCAGCTGTGGCTGAATGGCTTGAGTATCGGGGCAGTATTCGCCCTCGCCGCCTACGGACTTGCGCTGGTCTGGGGCGTGACGAGCGTCAAGAACCTCGCCCAGGGCGACTTCGTGATGCTGGGTGGCTATCTCGGCTACGAGCTGTCGCGCCACGGCGTCCACCCGATCGTGGCGATCGTGCCGGTGGCCGCGCTGATGTTCGGCTACGGCTGGCTCATCTACAAGCTGATTATTCGCCGCGTGATTCAGCTCGACCTGTTCACCTCGCTGCTTGCGACCTTCGGCCTTGCAATCACCATGCAGCAGGTGATGAACCTGGTATTCGGCCCCGATGTGCGCACACTCAAGTCCGGCTTCGGCCGGTTCGAGATGTTCGGCGGCATGGTCGACATTACGCAGATCCGCGTCATCGCGTTCGGAATGTGCGCCGTGCTCGCGGTGGCCATGGTGTTGTTTCTGAGGAAGAGCCGGATGGGACAGGCGATCCGCGCGACCGCGCAGGATCCGCGCGCGGCACGCGTGCTCGGCGTCAATACGGACCTGGTCTACGCGCTTACGTTCTCCATCAACTCGGCGATCTGCGGCGTGGCGGGAGTGATCATCGCCATGATCTGGGTGATCCAGCCGTTCTACGGCATCGCCTATTCGGTCCGGGCATTCGTCATCGTGACCGCCGCTGGACTGGGCAACTTTCCCGCGGTGATCGTGACAGCGCTCGGGCTGGGAGTCATTGAGCAGTACGCCGGATTCGTGCTCGGAGCCCAATTCCAGCAGGCGACCGTCGTCAGCCTGCTGTTGATCATTCTTATCTGGCGCCAGCTGCTGCTGCGGCGCCATCGCCTGGCGCTTCAATGACCCGCAAATCGCTCGCACTGCACCTCATCTTGCTTGCCGCCGGCATTGCAGCACCCTTCCTGTTCCCCGCGCATACGGTTCAGTTCGCGGTGTTCTGGATCTTCGTACTGTTCTCGCAGACGTGGGACACGATGGGCGGCCAGATGGGTTACAACTCTCTCGGAAACGTCACCTTCTTCGGCTTCGGCATGTACATCTGCGCGATAGTGCAGATCGCCCTGGTGTACAACGTCGGCGAATACACCGCCGCCAACGGTGCCATCAAGGTCGACTTTACCGACCAGCAGTACTACGCCGGGCTCGCGCTGGGCGTATTCCTGGCTGCGATCGGGCCGGTAATCCTGGCCGCGATCCTGAGCTGGATTTTGTTAGGCCTGCGCGGACCCTACTTCGCCATAGGTACGCTGGGAGTCGCGATCGCGGCGGCCGAGCTCACCAGCGCCTGGGGTTGGGTGGGCGGCGGGAGCGGAATCGCGATGCCGGTGTTTCCGGGCGGTCCAGGAATGCGGGAGCGGTTCTTCTACGGTGCCTGCATGCTCGCGGCCGTTCTTTGCTACCTGTTCCTGCGCTGGCTGTACAACACACGGTTCACCCTGGCGATCAACGCGATTCGCGACGACGAAGACAAGGCCGAGGCGCTAGGTCTGCACACCACGCGCTACAAGACGGTGGCCTGGTGCGTGTCGGCGTTCTTTTTGGGGATAGCCGGCGCGCTGTTCGGCAACATGACCGGGTTCATCGAGCCGCTGGAGACCGCATACCCGACCCTCACCTTCGGCATCTTCATGGTCGCAATGACCTTGCTCGGCGGCAAGGGAACGCTTTGGGGACCGATCATCGGGGCAACGCTTTTCTACACCCTGCGCGAGCTCACCTGGACCTACCTGCTCGGTTGGCAGTACATCGCGCTCGGCGTGCTGATTATCATCAACGTGGTCTATTTCCAGCAGGGGATTCTGGGATGGCTGCGGGCCCGCAAGCCCGAGTGGTTCGGCGTGCGCGTCGAGACGCAACCCACCAAGGTCGCGGGCAAGCCATGAGCGCCGCCATCATCGAGGTGCGTGGTGTCACCAAGGCGTTCGGCGGCGTCGTCGCAAATCACAAGGTTTCGCTCAAGGTCGAGCCCGGCGGTATCACCGGGTTGATCGGCCCGAACGGTTCCGGCAAGACGACGCTTTTCAACTCGATCGTCGGTCAGCATCCGATCGATTCGGGATCGATACTTTTCGAGGGTCGGGAGATCTCGCGCCTAACCGTGCAGCAGATCGCCCGCCTTGGAATGCTGCGTACGTTCCAGCAGACGCGCATCTTCTCGAAGATGGATTGCATACAGAATCTGCTGATTTCACTTTCGCATCGCGACAACGCTTGGCGAAACATGATCGGCCACTTCCCACACGAGGTGACCGAAAAGGCCGAGCGGCTGCTCGAGTTCGTTGGGCTCTATTCCAAGCGAATGCTGGTCGCGGGATCGTTGTCGTTCGGGCAGCAGAAACTGCTCGAGTTTGCAATGGCACTCATGAACGAGCCGAAGGTGCTGCTGCTCGACGAGCCGACGGCGGGAATCAATCCCACCCTGATCAACGGGCTGATCGATCGCCTCAAGCGCGCCAACCAGGAGTTCGGTATTACTCTGTTCGTGATTGAGCACAATATGCGGGTAATCATGAACTTGGCGAGTCATATCTACTGCATGTCTCACGGAGAGTTGCTCGCCAGCGGCTCGCCCGCCCAGATCCGCGACGACCGACGCGTGATCGACGCCTACCTGGGAGCCAACTGACGTGGCCAACGGACCGACGCGCGCCAGCGGCTACCACGAAGGCTCGGTCGACGTCGTTCTGTCCGTCGATGACGTCGCCCGCCAGGCCGAGGAGCTACGTTCCGAGATCCCCGAGTCCGATTTAATGGCGCTGGCGGGCAACGAGCCATTCCTCACGATCCGGAATCTGCGTGCCGGCTACGGCAATATGGAAATCCTGCACGACTTCACGCTGCATGTCGGGCGAGCGCAGTCGTTGTGCCTGATCGGGCCGAACGGCGCCGGCAAGTCGACGATCTTGCATTCTGTTTATGGCTTTACGCGGATCTACGGTGGCGAGATAACCGTCGGGCGCGGAAGCGACAAGCGCGATATCACCCATCTCACTTCGGATCGCAAGTTGAAGGAAGCGCGCGTCGCCTACATCCTCCAGGACAAGTCGGTATTTCCGAACATGACCGTGGAGGAAAACCTCCTGATGGGAGGGTATCTGCTGCACTCCCAAGCCAAAGCCAAGGCGGCGGCCGAGCGCGTATTCGACAGGTACGACCGGCTGGCCGCACGCCGGCATCACGCCGCAAAGGTGCTCTCGGGCGGTGAGCGGCGCCTGCTCGAGATCTCTCGGGCGCTGGTCATGGAGCCCGACGTGCTGCTGGTCGACGAGCCGTCGATCGGTCTCGAGCCGCGCTTCATCGACATGGTGTTCGAGATCCTTCACGACCTCCAGCACCGCGAAGGCAAGACTATCCTAATGGTCGAGCAGAACGCGAAAAAGGGCCTCGAATTCGCCGACCTCGGCTACGTGCTCGTTTCCGGCCAGCTGGCGCTGGCAGGAAAAGGCGATGAGCTGCTGCAGAACCCGGAGGTTGGCCGGCTGTTTCTGGGAGGCTGAGTTCTTGGCGGTATCAGCCGCGGATCTCGACCGGTGTGCCTGGCGGCACGAGTTCGAACAATTCGACGACGTCCCGGTTGCGCATTCGAATGCAGCCGATCGATCCCGGTTTGCCCATCTTGGCCGTATCAGGCGAACCGTGGATATAGATGTAGCGTCTCATGGTATCGACATCGCCCAGCCGGTTGAAGCCCGGCTCGCAGCCCGATAGCCACAGAATGCGGGTCAACATCCAGTCGCGACCCGGGTACCGCGCGTGCAGCTCGGGCGTCCAGCGTTCGCCGGTCGGCCGGCGACGCACGAAGACCGTGTTGTCCGGCTGTCCCGCGCCGACCTTGGCGCGCACGACGTGGAGGCCGCGCGGGGTGCGGAAGCTGCCGTTCTTCTCCCCCACCCCATGCTTCGAGGTGGACACGAGGTAGCGCCGCAGCGCGGACCCGTCGTCGTCGAACAGAATCAGAGACTGTCCGGGAATGTCGATCTCGATCTTCATCGCTGGCGCCTCGCGTCAAAAAACTCGCGCAGCAACGCGCCGCATTCTACGGACAGCACCCCGCCTTCGACGGTCGCGTGATGGTTGAGGCGCGCCTCCGCGAACAGATTGATCACGCTCCCCGCGGCCCCCGTTTTGGGGTCCGGCGCGCCGAACACGGCGCGAGCAATTCGGGCGTGGAACATGGCGCCAACGCACATCGTGCATGGCTCGAGGGTCACGTAAAGCGCAGCGCCGGTCAAACGATAATTTGCTTTCGCGCGGCAGGCCGCCCGGATCGCCTCGATCTCCGCGTGCGAAGTCGCATCCGCGGTGGAAATCGGCCGATTCCGGCCCTCGCCGATGATCGTTCCGTCGAGCACGACGACGGCGCCGACTGGCACTTCGCCTTCCTGTCCGGCTCTCTGCGCGAGCTCCAGCGCACGACGCATGAAGAAAGCGTCATTCAACTCCATTTGCTCTGTTCCATGCTTTCAAGATGCGGCCCGAACGCCGGCCATTCTCCCACGTGCGCAATCAATGTTGCTTAATTCGGGATCGCAATCCAGCGAGCGCGATCAGCGCCGCAAGCGACAGCGCGATCGAGACCGCGAGGGCACCGTGGACGCCGAAGCGCTCCAGCACCAAGCCAAAAGCGAAGGGCGCGGCAGCCTGCATCGTCCGCGCAAGGACGTTAAGTACGCCGAGGCGATGCCCGTAGCCGGCGTCGCCAAAGACAGCAAGCGGCAAAGTGCCTTTGGCGATGGTGATCAGGCCGTTGCCGGCCCCGTGCAGCAGCGCAAAGGACGAGATGCCAAGCGGAACGCCACCCATGAGCCAGAGCAACGCACCGCCAACTGGGTGCAGGGCAGTCGCGACGCGCGCTGTGACCACTGGGTGGAAGCGCAACCGCCGGGCGGCGACATATTCGATGGCCCGCGCACCGACTTGAGCTGGCCCTACGAGGGAAGCTGCGGCAATTGCCGTCGCGGTTCCCGCGCCGGCGGCGAGGAGCAGCCCTGGCAGATGCGCCGCCATCGCCGAGGTGACGAACGCGGTGGCCGCGAAGAACGAGATCATCAGCGCGAGATCAAGCCTCGCTACGGAAGCGGAGGTGCCGCCGCCGTCCTTCGGCCGTGAGGAAGAGCGTTGGCCGGGCAGCTTGCGTGACGCGGCAGACACTGCTCGCAAGTTGAGAGGCAAACATAGCAGGATATGAAGTAGCGCCCATGCTATGCAGGTTGCCCGCCAGCCAATTTGTCCGTTGAGAAGCGTGCTCAACGGCCAGCCTACCGTGCTTGCAAAGCCGGCGATCAGCGTGACGCCGGTAATCGGGCCTCGTGCGGCCTGACCGTGCATGCGCACCAGGGCCGCAAAAGCGCTGTCGTAGAGCCCCATTGCCATGCCGACGCCCAGCACACACCAGGCTGCAAACAGGAACTCGACGCTCGGAGAGGCGGCCAGAAGCGCCAGGCCAGAGGCCAAAACGACGTTTGACGCCGCCAGAACAGTGCGTCCGCCGTTCCGATCGATTGCCCTGCCGATGGCGGGACCGAGGACTGCGCTGATCGCCAGGGCGAGAGAAAACGCGCCGTACACGGTGGCGTCGCGCACGGACAAGTCGCGCCCGATTGGCACCGCGACAATTGCCACCAGATAAACTGAGGAAGCCCATGCGACGGTCTGCGTGATGCCCAGCACCAGTACCTGCACTGCCGTGGGGCGCGATGGCGTCATATCGGGCTCGTCAGACCGCGCGGAGCTCGCCGACTATTCCCATTCGATCGTCGCGGGGGGCTTGGAGGAAATATCGTAGGTGACGCGGTTGATGCCGCGCACTTGATTGATGATCCGATTCGAGATGCGCGCCAAAAGCTCGTGCGGCAGCGCGGCCCAGTCCGCGGTCATGAAATCCGTGGTTTGCACCGCGCGCAGCGCCACCACGTAATCATAGGTGCGTCCGTCGCCCATCACTCCAACCGACTTTACGGGCAGGAAGACGGTAAACGCTTGCGCTGTCCTGTCGTACCAACCGGACTGCCTAAGCTCGTCGATAAAAATCGCATCCGCCTGCTGCAGCAGATCGACGTACTCGCGCTTCACTTCGCCAAGAATGCGCACTCCAAGGCCCGGCCCGGGGAATGGGTGGCGAAACACCATGTTCCGTGGGAGTCCGAGGGTCAGACCGAGCTCGCGAACCTCGTCCTTGAACAGCTCGCGCAGCGGCTCCAGCAGCTTGAGATGAAGCGTTTCGGGCAGCCCGCCAACGTTGTGGTGGGACTTGATGCTCGTTGCCTTCTTGGTCTTGGCGCCGGCCGACTCGATCACGTCGGGATAGATGGTTCCCTGGGCGAGCCACTTGGCATTGCTGATCTTGGCCGCCTCGCGCTGGAAGACTTCGATGAAATGCCGGCCGATGATCCTGCGCTTCTGTTCCGGATCCGAGACGCCCTTCAGGGCAGCGAAGAATTCGTCCGCCGCATCGACGTGAATGACCTTCAGATGCATGTGGCGTGCGAACGTTTCCAGCACCTGAGCCGCCTCATTCAGCCGCAGCAGGCCGTGGTCGACGAACACGCACGTCAGCTGGTTGCCGATCGCCTTGTGAATGAGCGCCGCCGCCACCGACGAATCCACCCCACCGGAGAGCCCCAGGATGACCTCTTCCGCGCCAACCTGGGCCCGAATCGCCGTCACCGCCTCGCTCACGTAGTCCGGCATGTTCCAGTCGCCGGCGCAGCCGCAGATCTCGAGCACGAAGCGCTCGAGCAGTCTCTTGCCCTGCGTCGTGTGGGTCACCTCGGGGTGAAATTGCACGCCGTAGAAGCGCCGAGCCTCGTCCGCCATGCCGGCGATCGGGCAAGCCTCCGTCGATGCCATGAGCTTGAATCCTTGCGGCAGCTCGACCACCTTGTCGCCGTGGCTCATCCACACCTTGAGCAGGCCGTGCCCTTCGGTGTTACGCAGGTCTTCGATGCCTTCCAGCAGCCGGGTATGCCCGCGCGCGCGCACCTCCGCGTAACCGAACTCTCGCACCTTGCCCGCTTCGACCTTGCCGCCCAGCTGCTGCGCCATGGTCTGCATGCCGTAACAAATGCCCAGCACCGGGACGCCGAGTTCAAACGCGGCCCTTGGCGCCTGGCCAGTGAACTCCTCGTATGCGGACATGTGGCTTCCGGAGAGGATGATTCCCTTGGCTCCGAACTCGCGCACAAAGGCATCAGAAACGTCACAAGGATGTATTTCACAGTAGACCCTGGCCTCGCGCACCCGGCGCGCGATCAGCTGCGTGTACTGCGCGCCGAAGTCGAGAATCAGGACCTTGTCGTGCATCCTGTTCTCATTCGACCCGGTAGTTCGGCGCTTCCTTGACGATCTGCACGTCGTGCACGTGCGATTCGCGCACGCCGGCCGAGGTGATCTCGACGAAATGCGCCTTGGTTCGCAGCTCATCCACCGTTGCGCAGCCGGTGTAGCCCATGCTCGCCCGCACCCCACCGAGGAGCTGCTGCACGACCCAGATCGCGGTGCCCTTGTAAGGCACTCGCCCCTCTACCCCTTCGGGCACCAGCTTGTCGACGTTCATTTCGGAGTCCTGGAAGTAACGGTCGGCGGCGCCTTTCTGCATCGCGCCCAGCGACCCCATACCCCGGTAGGACTTGTAGGACCGACCCTGGTAGAGCTCGATCTCACCCGGCGCCTCCTCGGTGCCGGCGAACAGCGAACCGAGCATCACGGTGTGCGCCCCGGCGGCAAGCGCCTTGGCGACGTCCCCCGAGTAGCGCACTCCGCCGTCGGCAATCAGCGGTACGTCACCACCCTTGAGCGCATCCGCAACGTTCTGGATGGCCGTGATCTGAGGTACCCCTACGCCTGCGACGATGCGAGTAGTGCAGATCGACCCCGGGCCGATTCCGACCTTGACCCCGTCTGCGCCGTGGTCGACAAGCGCCTTTGCACCGTCTCCGGTGCCGATGTTGCCACCTACCACCTGAACAGTCGGAAAGTTCTTCTTGATCCATTGGACACGGTCAAGTACGCCCTGCGCGTGGCCGTGCGCGGTGTCCACCACCAGCACGTCGGCACCCGCCTCGATCAGCATCTCGACGCGCTGTTCTGTGCCCTCTCCGACGCCGACCGCGGCTCCTACGCGCAGCTTCCCGCTCGGATCCTTGCAGGCGTTGGGGTTCTCGCTCTCTTTCAGGATGTCCTTGACCGTCACCAACCCTTTCAGGCGGAAATCGTCGTCGACGACCAGCACGCGTTCCAGCCTGTGCTTGTGCATGAGCTGCATCGCCTCGTCCCGACTCGCGCCGTCGCGTACCGTGATGAGCTTGCGCTGCGGGGTCATGATCGACTTGATTTGCTGGTCGAGCTTCGCCTCGAAGCGCAGGTCGCGGTTGGTCACGATTCCCACGACTTTGTCGCCCTTGAGGACTGGAAAGCCCGAAATCTTGTGCTGCTGCTGGAGCGCGATCACGTCGCGCACCGTCATCTCGGGCGTTACCGTCATCGGATCGCGCAGCACGCCCGATTCAAACCGCTTTACCTTGGCAACTTCAGCCGCCTGGGCCTTTGGCGTCAGGTTCTTGTGCACAATTCCGATCCCGCCTTCCTGCGCGATAGCGATCGCCAGGCGCGCTTCGGTCACGGTGTCCATGGCGGCGGACACGAGCGGAATGTTCAGCTCGAGCGCACGGGTAAGGCGGGTCTTAAGGGAAACATCGCGTGGCAGGACGCGCGAGTGGGCGGGAAGGAGGAGAACGTCGTCGAAGGTCAGCGCCTTCTGGATGACGCGCATTTAAGGCTTCCTTTCTCGCAAAAACGCATTATACGCGAGGCCTGCGGCGGCAATAGTTCACGAGCGGGCGGCGGCGTTTGACGACCACCCTGAAAGTCGATACCGTCATTGTGTCCGCGGGGCGGCATTCGAGCGCGTGCGGCCCCTCCGAAAACGGGGCACGAGGAGAGAGCATGAAGCGATGGATATGGATTGCCCTTGCGGCGGCCGCGGTCGGTACCGCGCACGCCCAGGCTTACAGGTGGGTGGACAAGAGCGGACACGTTGGGTATGGAGACACGCCCCCGCCGGGGGTCAAGGCGACGCCCTTGCGTGCCGTGGACTCCGCCGCGCCCCCTGCGTCGGCCCCCGCCAAGGATGCCGGTAGCGACAAGGCAGTGAAGCGAGGCCCGTTGACGCCTGCCGAGCAGGAGCTCGAATTCCGTCGCCGCACAAAGGAAGCGCAGGAAGCCGCGGCCAAGGCGGACAAGGAGCGCCGGGACGCAGAGGAGAAGAAGGTCAACTGCGAGACCGCACGGCAATCGCTGCAAACCCTCGAGAGCGGGCAACGGATCATGCGTTTGGACAGCAAAGGTGAGCGTTACTTCATCAGCGACACCCAGCGGGCGCAGGACACAGCCAGGGCGCGCGAAGCGGTCAGCCAATGGTGCAAGTAGCCGGCTAGCGCCGCGGTTCGGTGGCACGCCGCTGGCGCGACGATTTCGGGTCGACGGCGAGCGCACGATAGATTTCGACCCGGTCATCCTGACACAGCTGCTGATTCAGCCGAACCCTGCGGCCGAAGATCCCGACGGGCTGATGGGCGAGGTCTATTTCGGGGTGCCGTGCACGAATGCCCGCGGCTTCAAGCGCGTCGGCCACGGTGGCCCCCGGAGCCAGGCTGAGACTCCGCACGTGCTGCGCCTCTGACAGCGCATAGACGACCTCAACCCGCAGCTTTTCCATAGAGCTGGTCCGCCCTGCGACTGAATGCCGTTACCATGGTATCGGCAATCCGGTCGAACAGTGGTTCGAGCACTTTGGCCAGTACCTTGTTCGCAAATTCGTACTCCATCGAGAATTCTATCCGCGCCGCGTGCTCCTCCAGCGCGGTGAAGCGCCAGATCGCCGAGAAGCGTCTGAACGGCCCTTCCACCAGCCGCAGGTCAATTCCCTCTCCTGGACGATTCGCGTTCTCGGTCGTGACCGACTGCCTGACGCCCTGCATACCGACCGTGAGCATTGCTACGGCCCGGCCTGGCTCGCGCTCGAGCACTTTCGCGTCCCGGCACCAGGGCAGGAACTCGGGATAGGATTCGATATCGTCGACGAGCGAATAGACTGCCGCCGCGGAATGCTCGACGATGGCTGAGCGCGACACCCGCTTCAAAGCCCTGTCCGCTCCGCTGCTACAATCAGCGCCCGCACCGGTGCACGCTCATGTCGATTGCCCAGAACCGCAAGGCGTTCCATGACTACTTCGTCGAGGAACGTTACGAAGCCGGCCTTGTCCTGGAAGGATGGGAGGTCAAGGCAATCCGCGCGGGCCGGGTGCAACTCGGCGACGCCTACGTGCTGGTGCGCAATGGCGCGCTGTGGCTGACTGGCGCGCACATCAGCCCGCTTCCCACAGTATCGACGCACTTCGTGCCCGATCCCACTCGCAGCCGCAAGTTGCTCATGCATGCGGAAGAGGTCCAGCGCCTGATCGGTAAGGTCGAGCAGCGCGGCTACACTCTGATTCCGCTGGACATGCATTACAAGAAGGGCCGGATCAAGCTCGAGGTCGCGCTGGGGCGCGGCAAGCTCAAGCACGACAAACGTGCGGCAGAACGCGATCGCGAATGGGAGCGCGACAAACAGAGGCTGCTGCGCAGCCGCTCCTGAGGCAATCCTCCCTCAAGCGAGGGTCGGCCGCGCCTAATGCGGCAGGCTCGGCGAAGCGGACTGCTCGGCAAGGGAAAGCCAGGTCGACACGACGGTATCCGGATTCAGCGACAGGCTTTCAATCCCCTCATCCATCAGCCAGCGTGCGAGGTCAGGGTGGTCTGACGGGCCCTGGCCGCAGATGCCGACGTACTTGCCCTGCTTGCGGCAGGCGCGTATCGCCATCGAAAGCATCGCCTTCACCGCCGGGTCGCGTTCATCGAAGATTTCCGCAACCAGCCCGGAATCACGGTCCAGGCCGAGCGTGAGCTGCGTCATATCGTTCGAGCCGATCGAAAAGCCATCGAAATATTCCAGGAACTGCTCCGCCAGGACGGAGTTCGAGGGCAGCTCGCACATCATCACGATGCGCAACCCGTTCACGCCCCGCTTGAGCCCGTTCGCCGCAAGAAGGTCGATGACCTGCTTTGCCTCGCTCAGCGTTCGCACGAAGGGCACCATGAGCTCCACGTTGGTCAGGCCGACTTCGTCACGCACCTTGCGCATCGCGGCGCATTCGAGCTCGAAGCAGCCTCGGAAGCTGGACGCAACGTAACGCGACGCGCCGCGAAAGCCTAACATCGGATTTTCCTCGTCCGGTTCGTAGCGCTCACCGCCAATTAGCTTCTTGTACTCGTTTGATTTGAAGTCGGACAGACGCACGATGACCGGCTTGGGCCAGAACGCGGCGCCGATCGTCGCGACACCCTCGACCAGCTTTTCGCTGAAGAAAGTCTTTGGATCGCGGTAGCCGCGCGCCGCGGTTTCCACCTTTGCCTTCAAATCCGCCGGCAAGTTCGGATATTCCAGGCAGGCGCGCGGATGAACGCCGATCTCGTTGTTGATTACGAATTCGAGCCTGGCAAGGCCGACTCCTGCGTTCGGCAGCTGCGCGAAATCGAATGCGAGCTGGGGATTGCCGACGTTCATCGCGATCTTCACCCGAATCTTGGGCATTTCCCCAAGCTCCTTGTTCGATACCTCGAACGGCAGCGCGCCGTCGTAGACGCTGCCGGTATCGCCTTCGGCGCACGAAACCGTCACTTGCTTGTCGGCCTTAAGGCGCTCGGTCGCGTCGCCGCAGCCGACCACGGCCGGGATGCCGAGTTCGCGCGCAATGATCGCCGCGTGGCAGGTGCGTCCGCCGCGATTGGTCACGATCGCGGAAGCAAGCTTCATCACCGGCTCCCAGTTGGGATCGGTCATGTCGGTCACCAGCACGTCGCCCTTCTTCACGAGCGACATTTGCGACGCATCCGTGACCAGTCGCACTTCACCGACACCGATCTTGTGACCGATGGCACGACCGCTGACGAGTACCTTTGAGCGTCCCTTGAGCGTGAAACGCTCGCTTGCGGTGCCCTTACGCGACCTTACTGTCTCGGGCCGCGCCTGCAGAACGTAGAGCTTTCCGTCCCCTCCGTCCCGGGCCCATTCGATATCCATAGCCCTGTTGTAGTGTTTCTCGATTGCCACCGCGTAACGCGCCAGTTGCAGCACGTCCTCGTCGGCGAGCGAGAACCGGTTGCAGTCTGCCACCGGCACCTCCACCACCCGCGTCGAGCGACCCGCTGAGTCCCCGTCCGCGAACACCATCTTCTGCCGCTTGGATCCGAGTCCGCGACGGACGATTGCCGGACGGCCTTTCTCGAGCATCGGCTTGTGGACGTAGAACTCGTCCGGATTCACTGCGCCCTGGACGACCATTTCGCCCAGCCCGTAGGAGCTGGTGATGAAGACGACTCCCGGGAACCCGGACTCGGTGTCGAGCGTGAACATTACTCCGCTCGCTGCCAGGTCGCTGCGCACCATCTGCTGCACCGCCGCCGACAAGGCGACCTCGGCGTCAGTGAAACCCTGATGAACGCGGTAGGAAATCGCACGATCGTTGTACAGCGAGGCGAAGACCTGGCGGATCGCGTCCAGCACGTTGTCGATGCCACGGATGTTCAGGAACGTCTCCTGCTGCCCGGCGAACGATGCATCGGGAAGATCCTCGGCAGTCGCCGAGGAACGAATAGCAAATGATGTGTTACTCGAGATTGAATCTGTAAGCTCTTGATAATGAGATCTAATATCTTTCTCGATTGGGGCGGGAAATGGCGCCGATTCAATCCAGGAGCGAACTTCGGCACCACAACTTGCAAGCGCTTTGACGTCGCTCGAATCGAGCTTCTTCAAGCGTTCGGCAATGCGACGGTCGAGCCCGTTGGCGGCGAGAAAATCCCGATAGGCCTGCGCGGTGGTGGCAAAGCCGCCCGGAACTACGATTCCCGCCTGCGCGAGGCCACCGATCATCTCTCCGAGCGAGGCGTTCTTGCCTCCGACCTGATCCAGGTCGGCCATTCGCAGGTCCTTCAGCCAAGCGATGTACACGATCTTGCTCCCTCGTGGTTGCCGCACACGGGTAAAGTGCCTATTTTATCGACTCGCTTCATGACGCGCAGCACAAACTGCGCCAGTCCGCCCTCCGCGATGACCGCCAGACGCACCGTATTCTTCGTTTCCGATGGAACCGGCATCACCGCGCAGATGCTCGGGCACAGCCTGCTGACGCAGTTCGAGGGTACCGATTTCGATCAAATCACCCTATCGTTCATTGACAACGTAGACAAGGCGCAGGAGTGCCTCGCCCGCATCGAGCAGGAAGCCTCGAAGGGCAATGGACAGCCGGTCGTGTTTTCAACCTTGGTCAACAACGACGTACGAGAAGTACTGCGCAAGGCCAATGCGTTGTGCCTCGATTTCTTCGAAACATTCATTGGCCCGCTGGAAGCGGGACTCGGCCTGCCCTCGAGCCACACCATTGGTCGCTCGCACAGCGCCAAGAACAAGCAGAACTACTATGACCGCATCGAGGCGATCAACTACGCCATGGCGCACGACGACGGCGCTACCGAGTTGGAAATCGACCAGGCCGACGTGATCCTGGTCGGCGTGTCCCGCAGCGGCAAGACCCCCACCTGCCTGTATCTGGCGCTGCAATTCGGCGTCAAGGCCGCCAACTACCCGCTTATCCCGGAGGACTTTGACCGCGGCCAGCTGCCGCGTGCGCTGCGCCCCCGGAAGTCCAAGCTGTTCGGCCTGAGCATTGCGCCCGAGCGCCTGACAGAGATCCGGGGATCGCGTCGACCGAACAGCAAGTATGCCGACCTGGAGAACTGCCGCTACGAGGTGGAGCAGGCCGAAATGCTCATGCACCGCGAGGGCATCCGATGGATTGACTCGACCGCAAAATCGATCGAAGAGATTGCCACCACGATTCTGCGCGAACTCAGGATGGAGCGTCATCTCTACTGAGCTGTCGCCGGCGGGCCTCGTACAGGCAGATCGCCGCGGCCGCCGCCACGTTCAGCGATTCCGCCCCGGTCGCCATCGGGATCGTTACGCGATGCGCCGCGCGCTTGGCTAGCGCCTCACTGACACCCTGCCCTTCGCTGCCGAAAATCCAGCCCAGGCGGCCGGTTAAATCCAGCTCATGCAAGGGCATACCGCCCCGCACGACGGCGCAGATGGTCTTGCCGCCGAAGCGCTCGATCGCGACCGCGAGGTCTTCGCCATCGGCCACGCCGAGGGCGAAGTGCCCTCCCATGCCCGCTCGCAGCGCCTTCGGCGACCACGGGTCGGCGCAGCCCTTCGCCAACACCACGTTGCCGACAGCGAAGGCCGCCGAGCTGCGGATGATGGTCCCGACGTTACCCGCATCCTGGATGCCTTCCAGAAAGACGCAACCGGTCGACTCCTCCAGGCGGTTCCCGCCCTCGCCGAACATGATTTCAGCTGCAATGCCCGTTGGCGCTTCCGTGTCTGCGATCGAACGGAACACGGAATCCGACAGCAGCACGGGTTCGATCGCAGCGCGCTGCAGCAGGAGCGCCACTTCGGCGCGTCCCAATGCGTCCTCGCTTACCAGCACCGCCCTGGGTCGTCTCCCCTGCGCCAGATAGGCCGCGACCAGGTGCGGGCCCTCGATTAGCGCACAGCGCTCGCTGCGTCGCGCACGCGCATCGCGCGCCAGCCGCTGCCAGCGTCGGACCCGCGGATTGGCGCGCGAACGAAGGCCGCTCATTCAAGCAGCTGTCGAACCGGGGAGAACGAACGGCGGTGGATTTCGCATACGCCGAAACGCCTCAGGAGCGCGAGGTGCTCACGCGTGGGATAACCCTTGTGGCGGTCGAGGCCGTACTGGGGGTGGCACAGGTGCAAACGTCGCATCTCTGCGTCCCGCTCGGTCTTGGCGAGGATCGAGGCGGCGGAGATGACAGGATGCAGCCGGTCGCCGCCGACGATCGCCCGCACCTTGCAGCCGTGCAGTTTCGGGCAATGGTCGCCATCTATCCAGGCTTCCTCGGCAGGCGGCGCCAGCCCCTCCACCGCGCGCCGCATGGCCAGCAAGGTCGCCTGCAAGATGTTAATGCGGTCTATTTCCTCGACACTCGCGCTAGCCACCGACCAGGCGCTGGCCCAGGCGCGAATCGCGTCCGCAAGCTGCTCCCGCCGCGCGGGCGCAAGCAGCTTGGAGTCCGCAAGCCCTTCTATCGGTCGCGCCGGGTCGAGTATTACCGCGGCGGCATAGACCGGCCCGGCGATCGGGCCTCTGCCCGCCTCGTCTACGCCGCACACGCGCAAGCTAGCCATGAGCCGAGTCGAGCACCCTGAGCACCGCGTCTGCCGCCTTTTCAGCGGTATTCTGGCGCAAGTTCAGATGGATCTGCCGAAATCGCGCGACTTGCCTGCGTTGCCGGTCCGCATCGTGCATCAGCTCGATGATGGCGGCGCTTAGCGCACCGGGCGTTGCTCGACCTTGCAGAAACTCGGCGACCAAAGGCTCGTCTGCGAGAATGTTGGGCAGACCGACATAAGGCAGACGAATCATGTGCCGCATCAGCGCCCAGGTGAGCGGTGACATGCGGTACGCGACGACCATCGGAGTCTTGAACAGGGCCGCCTCGAGCGACGCAGTGCCGCTGGCCACCAGGGCGACGTCGGCCGCGGCCAAAGCCTCGTGAGAATGACCGAACAAGAGCGTGAGCGGCAGCTCCCCCCCGGCGTGGTAACGAACTGCCGTCTCGAACAGATCCCGTGTTTCGCGCGTTGCCATGGGGCAGACGAAGTGAATTTCCTTGAATTCCTCGTACAGGCGACGGGCGGTCTTGACGAACGTTTCGGCCATGTAGTGCAGCTCCGATTTTCGGCTTCCCGGCAGCAAAGCGATGATCGGATGCCGCTTCGGCAGCCTGAGCTGCGCCCGCGCCTCGTCCTTGTTTACCTCCAGCGGAATCAAGTCCGCCAGCGGATGGCCGACGTAGGTAACCGGCACGCCGGCCTTTTCATAGAGTGGCGCCTCGAAGGGAAACAGCGTGAGCATATGGGATACGGCCGCCGAGATCTTCCCCATGCGACCGGCGCGCCAAGCCCAGATCGAAGGGCTGACGTAGTGCACGGTAGGGATGCCTGCACCTTTGAGACTACGCTCGAGGTCCAGGTTGAAGTCCGGGGCGTCGACTCCGATGAAGATCGCCGGACGATCTTCGAGCAGGCGCGAAGCGAAGTGCCTTCGGATTCCGGCAATCTCGCGGTAGTGGCGCAGCACCTCTGCATAGCCGCGCACCGACAATTTCTCCATCGGATAAAGCGATTCGAACCCCTCCGCTTGCATCTTCGGGCCGCCGATCCCGGCAAAGCGCAATTCCGGCCGGCGCGCGGAGAGCGCGGCAATGAGGTGCGCGCCCAGCAGGTCGCCCGAGGCCTCGCCGGCAACCATCGCGACCCCTAGCCGGTCGGCCACGGCTTAGCGGATAATGCCGCGCGCCGAGCGCGCGAGGAATTCGAGGATCGGCCGCACGGCACTGCACCCCTCGGCAAGCTTCTCCAGCTCGCGCCGCGCCTCCTCCAGGCCGAGCCCTGACCGGTACAGCGCGCGATAGGCGCGCTTCAGCATGGCGATGGTGTCCGCATCGAACCCGCGCCGCCGCAAGCCTTCGCTGTTGATGCCGTATGGCTTCGCCATATTGCCCGCCGCCATGACATACGGTGGAAGATCCTGCGGCAGGTAGGTACCCATGCTGGTGAAGCTATGGGCACCGACGCGCACGAATTGGTGCACGAGAGTCATGCCGCCGAGAATTGCCCAGTCCTCGACATGAACGTGGCCCGCTAGGCCGCAGTAGTTGGCGAATATGGTGTGGCTGCCGATCTGGCAGTCGTGCGCGAAATGCACGTACGCCATGATCCAGTTGTCGTTTCCGATCCTGGTCACGCCTGCATCCTGGACCGTACCACGGTTGATTGTGACGTATTCCCGAATCGTGTTGTCGTCGCCGATTTCGACCGCCGTATCCTCGCCGGCGTACTTCTTGTCCTGAGGCGCGGCACCGATCGAGGCGAACGGGAATATGCGATTGTTTCGTCCGATGCGAGTCCGGCCCTCGATCAAGACGTTTGATTCAACGCACGTTCCCGCGCCAATCTCGACCTGGGGGCCGATGATCGCAAAAGGGCCCACCGACACGTCAGATGCCAGCTTCGCATCCGGATGAATTATCGCCGACGGATGGATCATGTGCCCCCGGCGGCGAGCGTGCGGCTAGTACAGAGAATCTCGGCCTCTGCTACGACCCCGCCCGCGACCCGGGCCGCGCATGAGAACTTCCAGATGCCGCGCTTGCTGCCGATAATCAGGACCTCGATTTCGAGCTGATCCCCTGGAACTACGGGTTTCCTGAAGCGGGCCTTATCGATGCCCGCGTAGTAATACAACCCATCCTCCCCCGGCTGCTCTCCCACGGTGCGGAACACCAGAATTGCAGCTGCCTGCGCCATCGCCTCCAGGATCAGCACTCCGGGCATGATCGGGCGGCCCGGGAAATGGCCCGGGAAATAGGGCTCGTTAACGGAAACGTTCTTCAACGCGACGATCCGCTTGCCTGGTTCGCATTCAGCGACCCGGTCGACCATCAGCAACGGAAAGCGCTGCGGCAGGTGCTTGAGCACGTCGTAAACGTCCATCTCAGCCATTTTCTTCCTTTGTCCGGAGAAGCTCTTCTAGTGCACGAACACGGTCTGCGAGCTCGGAAAGGTGGCGCAGCAAGACGGCATTGCGCACCCAGGAGGCATTGCGGTCGAACGGGAAGACGCCGGTATAAGTACCGGGCTGGCTGATCGAACGCGAGATGAGCGTACCCGCCGAAACATTGACCCGGTCAGCGAGCTTGAGGTGCCCCAGGATCACGGCCGCACCTCCGATCGTGCAGTGCCGGCCGATGCTGGCGCTGCCGGCTATACCGACGCATCCTGCAATTGCGGTGTGGGCACCGATTCGGACGTTGTGCCCGATCTGAACCTGATTGTCGAGCTTTACCCCATCCTCGACGATGGTATCGTCGATCGCGCCGCGGTCGATGGTCGTATTGGCGCCGATCTCGACGTCGTCGCCGATGATGACTCCCCCTATCTGGGGAATCTTGATCCATTGCCCGGCATCTTCGGCGACGCCGAATCCGTCCGCCCCGATCACCGCGCCGGAGTGGACGATCGCACGCCGTCCAAGACGACATTCATGGTAAACAACGGCGCCGGGGTATAACCTGCTGTCCTCGCCGATCGAACTGCCATGCCCGACGTGGCAGCCAGCCCCGATCCAAACCCGTTCGTCGATATGTGCCTCGTCCTCCACGATTGCGCCTGCGTCGATCCGCGCAGAGGCGGCGACGCGCGCTGCGGGCGAGACCTGCGCCGTCGGATGCCGACCCGGCTCCGGCGCCAGGACCGGGTTGAACAGCTGGGACACGCGCGCAAAATACGCGTAAGGGTTCTCGCAGATGATTCGCGGAATGTCGGTAAGGCTTTGCGCGCCCACGCCAAGAACGACGGCGCCCGCGCGTGTGGCCGCGAGCTTCCCTTTGTGCCGGAGATGCGAGAGGAAGGTGATCTGGTCCGCCCCCGCGTGCTCCAGGGAGCCGACCTGCCGGATCAGAGTATCCGCGTTGCCGACCACGCGGCCGCCGAGGCGCGAGGCGATCTCCGCGAGCGTGTAGGGCACCGGCATGTCATTTCGCGGGCGGCTTGCCCTCCAGCGCCTTGATCACCTTGTCGGTTATGTCGATGCGCGGATTGACATAAACCCCATCCTGAAGGATGGCATCGTAATTTTCGCGTTCCGCAATTTGCCGGATCACCCGATTCGCCTTGTCGAGCAGCTGCGCCATCTCCTCGTTGCGGCGTTGATTCACCTCGTCTCGGAAGTCCCGGTCCCTGCGCTGCAGCTCCCGGTTGAGCTCGTTGAATTCGCGCTCCTTGGTGCGGCGCTGCGTGTCCGACATTGTCACGGCATTCTTCTCGAGATCGCTCTGCATCTTCTTGAGCTGATCGGCGAGCTTCTGCAAATCCTGCTGCTTCTTGGCAAACTCGCTCTCCAGCCTCTTCGACGCCTGCGCCGCCGGCGCCGAATCACGCAGGATGCGCTCCGTGTTGACAAAGCCGATCTTCGTCTGGGCAAATGCGGCCGTCGGCACGATGGTCGCCAGCGCAATGGCGACAACGAAAATTCTTGGAAACCGCATGGTGGTCATATCCGCGTCCAACTCAGAAACCTGTGCCAAAGGTGAATTGTAACCTCTGCACGTTGTCGCCCGGCTTCTTGTTGATCGGAATGCCCAGCGACAGCCGCAGGGGACCGAATGGAGAGCTCCAGTTGAGCCCCAGGCCGACCGAATAGCGCATTTCGCTGAGCGACACCTTCTCGCCTTCGCCGTAGACTTGTCCGCCATCCACGAATGCGCTCAGCCGAAGCGATTTGTCGTTTGCGGCGCCCGGCATGGGAAACAGGATTTCGGCGGTACCTACCACTTCGCGGCTGCCCCCGAGTGCGTTGTTGAGGGGGTCCCTAGGTCCGAGCGAGTACGTTGCGTAGCCTCTTACCGTATCCGGCCCGCCAGCATAGTAGTTCTTGAAGAACGGCAACGGCTTGTTGCCGATGCCTCCCGCGTAGCCGAGGGTCCCCACCAGACGGAGGGTGTACAGGCGGCTGAGCGGCTTCAGCCACTGCTGCCCGAAGTTGAGCTTGTAGTATTCCAGGTCCCCTGCGCCCACTTCAAGGCTCACGCGCGAGAGCACCCCGGAGGTGGGGATGATCACGCTGTCCCGCGTGTCGTGCGCCCATCCCAAGGTCGTCGCACCATAGGTGTATTTGTCGCCGAACTTGTCGGCAAAATCGGTGTAGACGAACGGGCTGTTCGAGTATGTGGTCAGCTTCACGTCCTCCGCGTTGAAGCCCACGCTGACTGAATCCGCCTCGCTTAGCGGATATCCGAATTTGATTCCCGCGCCGATTGTCTTGGTCTGGTAGGCGCCGACAAGGAGCGTGGAAGCGTCCACGTCGCGCCTGTAGATATCGAACCCTTGACTGATGCCATCGACCGTGTAGTACGGATTGACGTATGACAACGAATACGTCTTGTTCACGCTGCCGCTGTTTAGCTGCAAGGACAGGTACTTGCCGCTGCCGAAAACGTTGGGCTGCGTGATCGAAGCGGAAATTATGACCTTGTCGACGCTCGAAAAGCCTGCACCGAGCAGCAGCGCTCCGGTCGGTTTCTCCTGCACCGTGAAATCGACGTCCACCTGGTCGGACCTCCCCTCCACCGGCTGGGTGTTTACCGTGACATCCGAGAAGTATCCCGTCCGGTCGATGCGTTGGCGCGAAAGCTGGATCTTGGCCGCATCGTAGTAGGCTCCCTCGAGCTGCCGCATTTCGCGCCGCACCACTTCATCGCGCGTCCGCGTGTTGCCGCTCACCAGAATCCTGCGCACGTAGACTCGCCTGCCGGGATCGATCAAAATCGTAAATGCGACGGTGCGTTTTGTCTTGTCAATCTGGGGCACGGCATTCGCGTTCGCGAATGCGTATCCATCGTTGCCTAGCCGTTCGGTGATCGCTTTCGTAGTCTCGTTCAGCTGCGCGCGCGAAAAGACGTCACCTGGCTTGATCTTGATGAGCTTCCTCAATTCAGCCTCTGGCACGAGCATCTGCCCGGCCAGCTTCACGTCGGAGACCGTGTACCTTTCTCCCTCCGTGACATTCACTGTGATGTAGATGTCCCGTTTATCGGGGGTAATCGATACTTGGGTGGAATCAATGTTGAAATCCAGATAGCCGCGATCCAAATAGAAAGAGCGTAGCGTTTCCAGGTCGCCCGCCAGACGCTGGCGGGAATATTGGTCGTTCTTGGTGTACCAAGTGAGCCATCCCGGAGTCCGAAGGACGAATAGCCCGAGCAGATCCTTCTCCGGAAAGGCATGCGCGCCGACGATATTGATCGACCGGATCTTCGCGACGTCGCCTTCGGTAACCGCGATATTTATCCCAACGCGATTACGCTCCAAAGGCGTTACCGTGGTCTGGACCTCTGCCGCGTAGCGCCCCTTCGACAGGTACTGGCGCTTGAGTTCCTGTTCTGCCTTGTCAAGCACCGCACGATCGAAGATGCGTCCTTCGGCGAGCCCCTGCTCGCGCAGCACTTTCTTCAATGCTTCAGCGCTGAATTCCTTGACACCGGAGAAGTCGATCTGCGCGATCGCGGGACGCTCCTCGACGACCACCACCAGGACGTCCTTATCGACCTCCAGCCGCACGTCCTTGAAGAATCCGGTGGCGAACAGTGCGCGCACTGCCTGCTGCGCCTTCGCCTCAGTCATCGTCTCGCCCACTTTGACGGGGAGGTAGCTGAACACCGTCCCGGGTTCAGTCCGCTGCAATCCCTCGAGACGGATATCCTTGATTACGAACGGGCTGAACGTCTGCGCCGCAACGCTCATCGCGAACGCAAACAGGCCGCAGCCGAGCGCGCGGAGTAGTCCTTTGCGCATCGATCAGCCGGAGAGCAGGCGATTCAGGTCGTTGTAAAACGCAAAGGCCATCATGACCAGCAGTAGCGTCAGCCCAACGCGCTGACCGAGTTCCATCGCACGATCTGAAACCGGGCTGCCCTTTATTATCTCCACCGTATAGTACATCAAGTGTCCGCCATCGAGCAGCGGGATCGGCAACAGGTTGAGAACGCCGAGGCTAATGCTGATCAATGCGAGAAAATTGACGTACGGGATCCATCCCATTTGCGCAGATTGCCCGGCGAAATCGGCAATCGTCACGGGGCCCGAAAGATTCCGCCAGGACACTTCGCCGACCAACATCTTGCCGATCATTCTCAAGCTGAAGACGGCGATGTCATAGGTCTTTCCCGCCGCCTTGATCAAGCTTTCCAACGGGCCATAGTGAACCTGCACCAGCATGCGATCGGCGTGAGATGGAGGGACATACGGCGCCGCGCCGATGCGGCCGAACTTTTCCCCGTTGGACTCGACTGCCTCCGGCCGCACTTCGAGCCGAAGGGTTGCGCCACCGCGGGAGACATCGAGCATGAGCGCCTTATCCGGACTTGCGCGGATCACATGCACCAAGCCTTCCCAGGTCTCGACCGAAACACCGTCCACACGGATGATGCGATCCCCGGGCGCGAGCCCGGCATGCTCCGCAGGGCTGCCAGCAACCAGTCTTCCGAGTACTGGTTCCAGCGTCGGGCGGAAGAGCTGCAGGCCCAAGCGCGCGAGGAGGTCACCCTCGACCTCGTTGTCGGTCACGGCGCGCAGATCGAGTGTCAGCATCGATATATGCTGATGCTCATCGATGGCCTCGACCGATAGCACCTCGTGCTGCAGGGCTGCTTCGAGCACGCGCCACCTGACCTCTCCCCACGTTCTTACGGGCTTGCCGTCAATCGCCCGCAGCGTCTCCCCCGCGCGAAAGCCTGCTTGCGCCGCAAGCGTGCCTGCCGGGGGCTGCGCGATGACCGGGCGCACTTCGGGCAAGCCATGCATGAACAGGACCGCGTAGACGACCACCGCGAAGATGAAATTGAATACCGGCCCCGCCACAACCACCAGAAAGCGCTTCCACACAGTCTGCCGGTTGAACGCCCGTGGCAGGTCCTGCGCCGCGACGAAACCTTCACGCTCATCCAGCATCTTGACGTAGCCGCCGAAAGGCACCGCGGCGAGCGTCCATTCCGTTCCGTCTCGTGCATGACGCCAGGTCGCAATCGGCTTGCCGAAACCGACCGAGAATCGCAGCACTTTTATGTTGCAAAGTCGCGCCGCAAGGTAATGCCCGTACTCGTGTACAACGATGAGAATACCGAGTGCCACGGCGAACGCGACCACGGTGTGCAGGAAGCTCATGCGGCCCGCCCCATCATTCGCGCGACGGTCGAAACCGCCGCCGCGCGCCCGCGCGCGTCGGCGGCGAGAACGCTAGCCAGGTCGCCGGTGGCGCCCGCCGGCACCGAATCGAGCGCAGCCTCGATGACCTCCGGAATGCGGGTAAAGCGCAGTCGGCCCGCCAGGAATGACTCGACAGCAATTTCGTTCGCCGCGTTCAATATCGCTGCGGCGGCGCCGCCCTCGCGCAGCGCCGCATAGGCGAGCGCCAGGCAGGGAAATCTGCCGAAATCAGGTCGCTCGAACGACAATTGCCCGATCGCACTCAGGTCTAGCGGACTTGCACCTGAATCGATCCGGTCCGGGAATCCGAGTGCGTGCGCGATCGGCACCCGCATATCCGGATTCGAAAGCTGAGCGATCATCGAGCCATCCACGTATTCGACCAGCGAATGAATGATGCTTTGGGGATGGATGACAACTTCGATCTGTTCAGGTTCCACGTCGAACAGCCAATGTGCCTCGATGACCTCCAGCCCCTTGTTCATCATGGTCGCCGAATCTACTGAAATCTTCCGCCCCATTACCCAGTTGGGATGAGCACAGGCTTGGTCCGGCGTTACCCCCGCGAGCCTGTCGAGCGGAACCGAGCGGAATGGACCGCCCGAAGCCGTGAGCAGGATTCTCCGCACTGCCTCCAGCATGGGCCTCGCATGCGCTCCGTGAGGCAGGCACTGGAACACTGCATTGTGCTCGCTGTCGATCGGAAGCAATTCCGCGCCGGCGTCGCGTGCCGCATTCATGAAAAGGGCACCAGCCATGACCAGCGCTTCCTTGTTTGCGAGCAATACGCGTTTTCCTGCGCCTGCGGCCGCAAGCGTCGGCGCCAAACCCGCCGCGCCGACAATAGCCGCCATCACGACATCCGAGTCCACGCTGGCCGCAACCTGCTCGAGGGCCTTGCTACCGAATAGCAGCTCGCAACGGCAGCCTGCCTCGGCAAAGCGCTTCCTGACAACGGAACTCTCGTCGAAGCCGGATAGAACTGCGTAGCGCGGCTGGTGCCGGACGCACAGCTCGCGCAGCGCGTCTGCGGACCGGTGAGCGGTCAAAGCGAATATCGAATATCTGTCGCCATGGCGCGCGACGACATCGAGCGTGCTCGCGCCGACAGATCCCGTCGCGCCCAGGACAGTAAGCCCGAGGGTGCGCCGGCTGCGCTTCGTTCGTGGTTCAGTCGCGCTCACGTCCCTGTCATCCAGTGCAATAGCAACGCAGCAATCGGAAGCACGGCTGTCGCACTATCTATCCGATCCAGCACGCCCCCATGACCCGGAAGCAGTGCGCCGCTGTCCTTGACCGATGCTTGCCGTTTAAGCGCCGATTCAAACAGGTCGCCGAGAACGCTTGCAAGCAACAGCACTTCAGCGCCCACCAGATACCCTATCCAGACTGTACCCTTTACGCGTTCAGCAAGCTGCGGGACCAGTATCGCGCAAATGATAGCGTAGGCCGCGGTCGCCAAGGCAGCGCCGGCCACGCCCTCCCAGGTCTTTCCGGGGCTGATGCCGGGCGCGAGTTTGTGCCGACCGAGCTTCCGTCCCGTGAAATAGGCGGCCGTGTCCGATACCCATACCAGGCCCAGCGCCAGCAGGAGATTCATTCGCAGCATGACCACCATAGCCAGCCCCGCGGGTAGCAGGACGCAGAACCCGGCTACTCGCAACAACCACTTTGGACGATCGCGCACGCCGGCGCGCAACCAGGCCGGCACGCTACCCAGCCACAGCAGCGTTGCACCGCCGAATATGGTTTGTTGCGCGACCCAGCCTTGTTCGACTAGATGAAGCATCCACAACGAGGCCGCAAGAGCCAGGGTCATCGTGACCGAATACAATGCTGCCTGGCCCGGCGCGAAATGGGAAAGTTTTCCCCACTCGAATGCGCCCAGGCAGACCAGCACCGCCACCAGCACGGCGAACTGGTTTCGGCCCAGCAGGATGAGGGCCGCGCCGAAGGCAACCAGGAGTACGACCGATGTCAGGATTCTAGTCGAAAGCAAACCGCTCAGGCCGCTGCTCCGGCGGCTGGCTCCGAACCGGACACGGCACCTCCCTCGCCAAGCTGCTCACTGGTGCGACCGTAGCGACGCTCACGCCGCCGATACGATTCGATCGCGGCCTGCAACGCGTTCGCATCGAAGTCCGGCCACAGGGTATCGGTGAAATACAGCTCCGTGTAGGCCAGCTGCCACAGGAGAAAGTTACTCACTCTCTGTTCTCCGCCCGTACGAATGAACAGGTCGGGCTCTGGCGCATAGCTCATTGTCAGATACGGTGCGACTGCCTCTTCCTCTATCGGGCCCAACGCGACTGCCGGTTGCTCGCGCAGTAGCTTCGACAGGGCCTGGAGAATATCCCATCGGCCGCCGTAATTCGCTGCGATGGTCAGCGTCAAGCCCGTATTGTTCGCCGTCAGTGCCTCGCCACGTTCGATCAGAGCCCGGATCTTTGGATCGAATCGCTGCGTATCGCCGACCAATTTCAAGCGGATGCCATTGCGGTGCAGCTTCTCGACTTCGTTGCTCAAAGCACCATGGAACAGCTGTATTAGCAGCGCCACCTCGTCCGGGGGGCGGCGCCAATTCTCGGAGCTGAAGGCGAACAGGGTAAGGTACTCCACGCCAAGCTGGGCGCAAGCCTTGACCACTGCCCGCACGGATTCGACGCCGCGCTTGTGTCCCGCGAATCGCGGCAGATGGCGTTGCCTGGCCCAGCGACCGTTTCCGTCCATGATGATGGCGATGTGCCGCGGCAGATCGCCGTGGACCGGAATTTCCCGGGTCGAACTCGCGTGTTTGCTCATCGCAGCCTCATACCGCCATCAGTTCACTTTCCTTCTGTTGCAGGAGGGCATCGATCTCCGCCACATGACGGTCAGTAAGCTTCTGCACTTCGTCCTGGGCGCGGCGCTCGTCGTTTTCCGACACTTCCTTCTTCTTGAGCGCTTCCTTGAGTGCGTGATTCGCGTCGCGCCGCAAGTTGCGGACCGCGACCCTGGCATTCTCCGCCTCATGACGCACCACCTTGATGAGCTCCTTGCGCCGCTCCTCGGTAAGCGCAGGCATGGGAACCCGTATGGTCTCGCCCATGGCGGCGGGGTTGAGTCCCAGATCAGATTCTCGAATCGCTTTTTCCACAGCTTGCACCATCTTCTTCTCGAACGGCGAGACCCCGATAGTGCGTGCATCGAGCAGAGTGACCTTTGCCACCTGGTTCAAAGGTGTTGGCGTGCCGTAATAATCGATCGTGACGTGATCTAGGATACCGGTATGCGCGCGTCCGGTTCGCACCTTTGAAAGATCCGACTTAAACGCGTCGATGCTCTTCCCCATCCTCTGCTCGGTGCTCTTCTTGAGTTCCGGAATCATATCGGCCTCCTTTGCAGCCTCACACGTGCACGAGCGTGCCCTCGTCATCGCCGAGAACCACTCGCTTCAATGCGCCCTTCTTGAAGATGCTGAAAACGTTGATCGGAAGCTTCTGGTCGCGACAAAGTGTAAGTGCAGTCGCATCCATTACCCTGAGGTTTCGGGCGATCGCTTCGTCGAAGCTGATCCGGCCGTATCGCTTCGCCCCCGCATCCTTCTTCGGATCGGCGGTGTACACGCCGTCGACCTTGGTCGCCTTGATTACGATCTCGGCACCCATTTCGCTTCCTCGCAGGGCCGCAGCAGTGTCAGTGGTGAAGAACGGGTTCCCCGTGCCCGCCGCGAAGATCACGATTTTGCCCTCTTCCAGGTAGCGAATCGCCTTGCCGCGGATGTAGGGCTCAACAATTTGCTCAACGTTCAGTGCCGACTGAACCCGGCTCGCCAGTCCGGCGTGGCGCATGGCGTCCTGCAACGCCAGCGCGTTCATGACAGTAGCAAGCATTCCCATGTAATCCGCCGTGGCGCGATCCATGCCTGAGGCACCGGGCGCTACGCCGCGGAAGATATTGCCGCCGCCGATCACGACGCCGATTTCAACGCCCATGCCCGCGACCTGCGCGATCTCTGCGACGATGTCTTGAATCGTCTGGCGATTGATCCCGTAGGGATCGCTCCCCATCAGGGCTTCGCCGGAAAGCTTCAGCAGTATGCGCTTGTACTTGGGTTCCAAGGCTTTGAATCTCCGGCGCGGTGGCTGTACTCGGCTAGCGCGCCAATCCCGCCTGCGCCTCGACTTCCGCCGCAAAATTGTTCGACTTCTTTTCGATTCCCTCGCCGACGACGATATATCTGTACCCGTGCACTTTGGCTTTGTTAGCGGCCAGCATCTTCTCGACGGTTTGCTTGTCGTCCTTCACGAACGGCTGCCCGAGCAAGGCGATCTCACCGAGGAACTTGTTCACCCCGCCTTCGACCATCCTGGTCACGATTTCATCCGGTTTGCCCGATTCCTTAGCCCGCGCCGCAAGGATGTCGCGCTCGCGTGCCAACACGTTCGCGGGCACATCAGCCTTGGCAAGATACGCAGGCCTGGTGAACGCAATGTGCATCGCGAGGTCCTTGCCGACCTGTTCCGGACCCTCGTAATCCACGATTACACCGATCTTGGCACCGTGCAGATATAGCGCGAGACGCGACGCGGTCCGCAGGCGTTCGAATCGGCGAATGGAGATGTTCTCGCCGATCTTTTGCACCAGGCCTTGCCTGTGCTCCTCCACTTTGGCGCCATCGAGATCCAGAGAAGACAGCGCAGCGACGTTCGCCGGATCGGCATTCGCAATCAACTCTGCCACGCGGTTGGCGAAGGACAAAAAATCCTCGTTTTTCGCCACAAAGTCCGTTTCGCAGTTGACCTCGACCAGCGCACCCAGACGGGCGTCCGGCGAAAGAAAAGTACCCACGATGCCTTCCGCCGCTATTCGCCCAGCCGCCTTGCTCGCCTTGGCGCCGCTCTTGATCCGCAAAAGCTCTTCCGCTTTCTCCAGGTCGCCTGCAGTCTCGCTAAGTGCCTTCTTGCATTCCATCATGCCGAGCCCGGTGATTTCCCGAAGTTGTTTCACCAGGCCAGCTGAAATCTCTGCCATTGCCGACTGCTCCTTGCCAGGGGCTGCGTAGCCCAGATTGGTCAAATTCAAGTTCCAGGTTGAAAAAAGGGGCCATCGGCCCCCTTTTTAGACCCCGGGCCGCACCCGCATCAATCCTCGCCCGCCTCGTCGTTCACCTCGACAAATTCATCGCGGGACGCCTCGACGATCTCTTCCACAGATTGAGAACGTCCTTCGAGGACGGCGTCGGCCACTCCACGTGCATACAGCCTGATCGCACGGCTCGAGTCGTCATTGCCCGGAATGACGTAGTCGATGCCCTCCGGCGAATGGTTGGTGTCGACCACGCCCACGACCGGGATGCCAAGCTTCACAGCCTCCGCGATCGCGCCTTTCTGATAGCCCACGTCGATCACGAACATCGCGTCGGGCAGGCTCGCCAAGTCCTTAATGCCGCCCAACGAGCGGTTCAGCTTTTCCAGTTCTCGCTGTAGTCCCAGAGCTTCCTTCTTGGACATCCGCTCGAAGGTGCCGTCTTGCGCCATTTGCTCCATTTCCCTCAGGCGCTTGATGGACTGCTTGACGGTCTTGAAATTTGTCAGCATTCCGCCCAGCCAGCGGTGATCGACGAACGGCATGCCGCAGCGAACAGCTTCTTCGCGGATGATTTCGCGTGCCTGCCGTTTGGTGCCGACGAACAGCAGGTTGCCTTTATTCGCTGCAAGACGCCGGATGTACTTGAGTGCGTCCTGGTACATTGCCAGGGTCGTCTCAAGATTGATAATGTGGATCTTATTGCGATGACCGAAGATGAACGGCGCCATCTTCGGGTTCCAGTATCGAGTCTGGTGCCCGAAATGGACGCCCGCCTCGAGCATTTGACGCATGGTAACTGACACTATTGCTCCTTTAGGGTTAAGTCTGCCGCGCGGCCGAACCGTCGACCCGGCAAAAAACCGGGCACCCTAACCGGCCGGGCAGGAAATTTAGCCGGGACAAGCTCTGTAGACGCGACCCCGACCAGCCTAAAATTCTAGCATAATCAGGTCTCAACACTCAATAGAATTGCTTCTCGAGAGCGATTCTCGTATCCTCGTCGCCTTTTCCAAGCCCATGGCCGTCACGCGCAAAACAGCCGAAGAGATCGCAAAGATGCGGGTCGCCGGACGTCTGGCGTCCGAAGTGCTGGATTTCATCGCGCCTCACGCGCGCCCCGGGGTGTCGACGGGCAAACTCGATGCGCTATGCCATGAATACATGGTCAAAGTGCAGGATACCGTCCCTGCGCCGCTGAATTACGCGCCTCCCGGTTACAAGCCCTACCCTAAGTCGATCTGCACCTCTGTAAACCATCAGGTCTGCCACGGCATTCCGGGTGATCGCGTGCTGAAGAGCGGGGATATTCTGAACATCGACGTGACGGTCATAAAGGAGGGCTTCCACGGCGACTCCAGCCGCATGTACTGCGTCGGCGAGCCGGGCGTCCAGGCGCGCCGCCTGGTTGAAGTCACCTACGAATGCATGTGGCTCGGCATCGTGCAGGTACGCCCGGGCGGACACCTCGGTGACGTCGGCGCGGCAATCCAAGCAAATGCGGAAAAGCATGGCTTCTCCGTCGTGCGGGAGTTCTGCGGGCACGGCATCGGGCGCAATTTTCACGAAGAGCCCCAGGTCCTGCACTACGGCAAAGCGGGCACCGGATTGGTTCTTGAGCCGGGAATGACGTTTACCGTCGAACCGATGATCAATGCCGGAAAAGCGGCAATCCGCGAACTGGCCGACGGCTGGACGATCGTCACCAAGGATCACAGCCTTTCCGCTCAGTGGGAACACACCGTGCTCGTCACCGAGTCGGGCTACCAGGTGCTGACGGTGTCATCGAGCTCGCCGCCGCCACCTGCCTTCGCTGCGTAGACGATGGCTGCGGTGCAGCCCGTACCTGGCACGGCCGTTGCGCAGGTTCGCACCGAGCTGCAAGCTGCGCGCGGCGCTCTGCGCGATGCCTATCTTCGGCGACCGCTACCACGCGCTCTACTGCGCAGCCACTCGAACCTGATCGATCGGACCATTAAGGCGCTGTGGCGCGAATTGCAGCCCGCAGCGGGCGCTGCACTGCTGGCCACCGGCGGGTATGGCCGTGCAGAGCTGTTCCCGTTCTCCGACATCGATGTTCTGATCCTGCTGGCAAGAGAACCATCTGCCGAAGAACGTACCCGCCTCGAATTGCTCGTGGGGCAGCTGTGGGACGTCGGACTCGAAGCCGGTCACAGCGTACGCACAATCGAGACCTGCCTCGAGGCGGCCGATGCCGACATTACCGTCCGCACGACGCTGCTGGAGGCGCGCTTTCTCGCCGGTAGCCGCGCGCTGTACCGAAAGCTCGAAACGGCGCTTCACCAGGCATTCGACCCGGCGTCGTTCTACAAGGCGAAGAAGCTGGAGCAGGAACAGCGTCATGCCAAGCACCAGGACACGCCATATTCTCTTGAACCGAACTTGAAAGAGGCGCCGGGCGGTCTACGCGATCTGCATGTGATTCAGTGGATCGCACGGGCAGCGGGAATCGGGCACGACTGGCGCGATCTCGAGACCCACGGCCTGATCCAGCACGACGAAATGCGACAACTCTCGCGCTGCGAGTCCGTGTTGCAGAACTTGCGAATTCGCCTGCATTACCTCGCGGGGCGGAGGGAAGACAGGCTCGTTTTCGATCTCCAGAATGCGCTCGCGGAGCAACTCGGCGATTCCGCAACGCCGACGCGCCGTGCCAGCGAAGTGATGATGCAGCGCTATTACCGCACGGCGAAGACGATTACCCAGCTCAACACGATCCTGCTCCAGAATCTGGGCGCCCGCCTGTTTCCCAAGTCCGAAGCGGAATTGCAGCCGCTGAACGAGCGCTTCCGTGCCCGCGGCGAATTGCTCGAGGCCTGCGACGAAGGATTATTCGAACGCGATCCACTTGCCGTGCTGGAAGGCTTTCTTCTGATGCAGCAGCATCACGAGCTTCAGGGTATGACCGCGCCAACGCTGCGCGCATTGTGGCGCGGTCGACGTCGAATCGACGCCCGGTTCCGGCGCGATCCGGTCGCTCGGCTGATGTTCCTGCAGATCTTGCAGCAGCCACGCGGCATCGTGCACGAGTTCCGGCGGATGAATCAGTACGGCATTTTGGGGCGCTACCTGCCCGAATTTGGTCATGTGGTAGGGCAGATGCAGCACGACCTGTTTCACGTATACACCGTCGATCAGCACATTCTGATGGTGCTGCGAAACCTGCGCCGCTTCACAATGCCCGAGCTGGGGCACGAGTTCCCCTTGTGCAGCCAGCTGATGAGCGGCTTCGCCCGCAGCTGGCTGCTATATGTCGCCGCGCTGTATCACGACGTGGCGAAAGGTAGGGGCGGAGACCATTCCGAACTTGGCGCGCACGACGCGCGGATCTTTTGCCGTCGACACGGACTCGCGACCGAGGACCAGGATCTCGTCGTCTTTCTGGTCGCGAACCATCTGGCGATGTCGATGGTGGCACAAAAGCAGGACGTCCTCGACCCGGAGGTCATTCGCGCCTTCGCAAAACGGGTTGGGAGCGAGCGCCGCTTGATCGCGCTGTATCTGCTGACGGTTGCGGACATTCGTGGCACCAGTCCGAAGGTATGGAACGCCTGGAAGGCCAAGCTGCTCGAGGACCTGTTTCGCGCCGCTCGACGCGTTCTCACCGGCGAAACGCTTCAGCTGGATGCCGCTCTCACCGAGAAACAGGCAGAAGCGACGCGCCTGCTCAGGCTCTATGCGCTCTCGGACAGCGTCAAAGATCGTTTGTGGGCTCAGCTGGACACAACCTACTTCCTGCGCCACGATGCGCAAGAAATCGCGTGGCAGACCCGCAATCTGCACTACCGGGTAAACGCGGAAAGACCCGTGGTGAAGGCGCGGCTCGCACCGTTCGACGACGGCCTGCAGGTGATGATCTACACGCGCGACCGTCCGGCCCTGTTCGCTCGGATCTGCGGCTGTTTCGATAAGGTCAACTTCAACATCGTCGAGGCCAAGATCCACACGACCAGGAACGGATACGCGCTCGACACCTTTCTCGTGATGGGCGAGGGAAACGGCGTGCATTATCGGGACATGATCAATCTCGTCGAAACCGAGCTCGCGCAGGAGCTGGACTCGCAGGCGCCGCTTGGCGCGCCGCGGGGCGGTCGTCTCTCGCGCCGCGTGCGACATTTCCCTGTGTCTCCCGTGGTCGATATTCGTCCGGACGAGCGCGGGACTTACCAGGTGCTGTCAATCGTCGCCAGTGATCGTCCCGGGCTGCTCTATGGCGTGGCGCGCACTCTGGCCCGCTACCGCGTCGACCTGCATACGGCGAAGATAAATACGCTTGGTGACCGCGCCGAAGACGTCTTCCTGATATCTGGTGAAGCGCTTGCCGACCCCAAGACAGTCCTGCGCCTAGAGCAGGAACTGGCGAAGGAGCTGCAGGTCTGAACTAGGCCTACTCCGCGAGGGGTGCCTGTTCGCCGGGAAACAAGGCGTCGATGTACCCGAACTTTCTCAGATCGTGAATCCGCATCGGGTAGAGAATCCCGTCCAGGTGGTCGCACTCATGCTGCACCACGCGCGCGTGGAACCCTTCTGCCACGCGCTCAAATGGCCTGCCTCGCTCGTCGCGACCCGAGTATCGAAGCTTGGTGTAACGCGGCACCAGACCGCGCATGCCCGGTACCGAAAGGCATCCCTCCCAGCCCTCCTCCATCTCGGACGAAATGGGCTCAATGAGCGGGTTGATCAGGACGGTGTCGGGTACCTCCTCCACTCCGGGATAGCGTGGGTTACGCTTGACGCCGAAGATCACGACGCGAAGGCCTACGCCGATCTGTGGCGCCGCCAGTCCGGCACCGTCTAGGTGAGCCATCGTGTCCCGCATATCGTCCAGCAACGCATCGAGCTCCGGCGTGGAAAAGCGCTCCACGGGCGCCGCGACCGCCAGCAACGACGCATTTCCCATCTTGAGGACATCCCGGATCATCCGCCCGCCAAGCGCTCGATGATTCTGCGCACGCGGCCCATCGCCTCTTCCAGCACCGCGCTGATCCGCTCCAGGGATATTCCCCGCGCACTGTCTCCGCGTCCTGCCGCGTAGTTGGCGACCACCGCAATGGCCGCATACTCCAGGCCTAGCTCACGCGCCAGCACGGCTTCGGGCATGCCCGTCATGCCCACCACATCCGCCCCGTCACGTTCCATGCGATTTATCTCCGCCGCCGTTTCCAGGCGCGGACCCTGCGTCGCGCCGTAGACACCGCCCTCGGTCAGGTGCTCCTCGCAATGTCGAGCGGCCTCGCGGATCCGTTGCCTTAGGGCAGGCGAATACGGTTCCGTGAAATCGATGTGCGTCACGGGCGCATCAGCGCCCTCGAAAAAAGTCGACCCGCGCCCCCAGGTGTAGTCGATTATCTGATCCGGAAGCATCAACGTGCCCGGCTCCAGATCCTTGCGGATGCCGCCCACGGATGCCACCGACACGACGCCAGCGACTCCCTCCTCTTTCAATGCCCACAGGTTTGCGCGGTAATTGACTTCATGCGGAGCGACCGTGTGGCCGTAGCCGTGCCGCGCGAGAAAGACAACGTCACGACCGCCCACGCGACCGAAAGTCAGCGGACCGGATGGTTCGCCGTAAGGCGTGCGCGCCACCTTGCGCAACTCTATCTTGAGGTTGCCCAACTGAGACAGTCCGCTGCCACCGATGATCGCCAGCATCAGGCGCTCTTCATGGCGCGGATTTCCGGAATATTGCGCCAGTATCCCTTTGCATCCATGCCGCAGCCGAATACGAAGCGGTCCGGAATTCTAAGACCAACGAAATCCGCGGCGATCGGCTTGCCACGAGCCAGCATTTTCTCCACAAGGACCGCGCTGAGCACCCTTGTTGCGCCCTGTTCGCGCAGTCGATCGCGAATCGCGAGCAGCGTCGTTCCGCCATCGAGAATGTCGTCAAGCAGCAGCACGGTGCGACCCTGAACGCCCGCAGGGGGCTCCACGCGCCACTCGAGCGGGCCGCCGGCGGTCTCGTTGCCGTAGCGCGAGGCGTGCACGTAATCCAGATCGAGCGGAAAATGCAGCAGCGGAAGCAGCTGTCCGCCGAAGACAACGGCCCCCGCCATCACCAGCAGCACCAGCGGATAGGCCTCGGAGAGCCTGCCGTTGATTTCTCCGGCGACGCGACGAACCGCCGCCTGTACTTCATCAGCGCTCGATATCCGGTCGGAATTCTCGAGAAAGGCCCAGGCCTGCGCAGGATCGCGCATCTTCAGTAGGTGAATGTCACCACATCGTCATCCATTGCTTGCGAGATCACGTATGCGCCGCCGACCGTTTCTTCGATCTCGGGAATCAGGTCCTCGCCCCACAACTCCAGTGTCGGCGTGCAGACTTTGAACTTTACGCCAGCTTCGTGCGCGTCTTTCATGAAATCGTAAACGCTCTTGGGCGAGCCTTCCTTGACGTGTAATTTTTCCGCCACGCCCTTGATCGCAAGTTCGCCGGCGCGGCCCGTGAGCACGACCTCGACCTCGTACTCCATGGCGGCAGCCACGGTCGCCTGAAAGAACGGTGCGCCGAGTTCGGCAGGATCTCGCGGGTCGGTGTTTACCATCACGATCATAAGCTTGTCGGCCATATTTCCCTCCTCACGCATGAATATTAGCGAATGCTAAAGCTGATGAGTATAGCCGAAGCACCTGCCGTTACGTCGCGCGCGTGCGCAGGTAGCGCGCAAATTCCGTTCCAATCTCCGGGTGTCGCAGACCGAACTCCACGCTCGCCTTGAGGTAACCGAGTTTCGACCCGCAGTCATACCGCTTGCCGGGCATGCGCATTGCAAGGATCCGCTCTTCGCCGAGTAGCGCTGAGATCCCGTCGGTCAACTGGATCTCCCCTCCGCTGCCGGGTCTCGCCTGGGCGAGCATGTCGAAGATCCGCGGCGTGAGGACATAGCGACCCACTACGGCAAGTGTCGAGGCCGCTTCGGCGGGGGAAGGCTTCTCGACGATCGCCCGAATGCGGGACAACTCCGCTTCCGGATCATCGACGCTCACAATACCGTAGCTTCCGGTCTGCTCCCGTGGCACCGGCAAAACGCCGATCAGTGAGCAATTCTCCGCCTCGAAGCGGGCTGCCATCTGCGCAATCGCGGGAGGGGTCGCATCCATCAATTCGTCGGCCAGCAATACGGCGAACGGTTCGTTGCCGACGATCGGCGCGGCGCAAAGCACCGCGTGTCCGAGTCCCAGAGGTTCGGCCTGGCGGATGTAGATGCAGCGACAGTGGTCAGGGAGCACGGTTTGGACCATGTCGAGCAGCTTCTGCTTGCCCTTCAGTTCGAGCTCGGTCTCCAGTTCGTAGGCCTTGTCGAAATGGTCTTCGATTGCGCGCTTGTTGCGCCCGGTAATGAAGATCAGGTCAGTGATACCCGCCGCCGCCGCCTCCTCGACGGCGTACTGAATGAGCGGCTTGTCGACGATCGGAAGCATTTCCTTGGGGCTCGCCTTGGTAACCGGCAGAAATCGGCTGCCCAGGCCCGCAACCGGAAAAACTGCCTTTCGAAGCTTTGGCTGCATGTCGTTCATAGCCTCTTAAGCAGATCGAGGAACTCGCCCTCGTTCAGGATGGTGACACCGAGCGCCCGCGCCTTCTCCAGCTTGCTGCCGGCCTCGCTCCCTGCGATGACGAAATCGGTCTTCTTCGATACTGAACTGGCGACCTTGTGCCCCTTTGCCTCGACTCGGGCGCGTGCTTCGTCCCGTGTCATATTCGGCAGGGTACCAGTGAGGACGAAGGTCTTCACCTCGTCTGACGCTCTCGAAGGAATGCCCGCCCCTTCGTTCCAGCTTACTCCCGCGTCGCGCAGCTTGCGGATCACGGCCCGATTGTGCTTTTCGTCGAAGAACTGACGGATCGACCGCGCAACGACCGGGCCAACGTCGGGCACTCGCTCGAGCGTCTCGGTGTCCGCATCGAGAAGGCGATCCAGGCCGCCAAAGTGGCGTGCGAGGTCGCGCGCAGTGCTCTCGCCAACGTTGCGAATTCCGAGTGCATAAATGAAGCGCTCGAGCGTTGTGTGCTTCGATTTCTCCAACGCCGAGACCAAGTTTACCGCCGATTTCTCCCCCATCCGTTCCAGCCCCGCCAGCTGTGCGACCTTCAGCGAGTACGCGTCTGCCGGCGTTTCGACCAATGCCGAATCGACAAGCTGGTCGACGAGCCGCTCGCCAAGCCCTTCGATATCCATCGCGCGCCGGCTGCCGAAGTGGCGCAGAGCCTGCTTGCGCTGCGCAGGGCAGAAAAGACCCCCGGAGCAGCGCGCGATTGCTTCGTCCTCCGACTTCACCACCGCCGAGCCGCATACCGGACACTTTCTCGGCATGTGGAACGGACGCGTGCCGTGCGGTCGCCGCTCGATTTGAACCGAAACCACCTCGGGAATCACGTCGCCCGCGCGCCGCACTACGACGGTATCGCCGACTCGCACGTCCTTGCGCCGCAGCTCGTCCTCGTTATGCAAGGTCGCGTTGGTCACCGTCACACCGCCGACTTGCACGGGCTCGAGGCGGGCGACCGGTGTCAGGGCGCCGGTACGGCCGACCTGCACGTCGATCGCCACGACGCGCGTGGCCTGCTCTTCGGCTGGGTACTTGTGTGCGAGGGCGAAGCGCGGCGCACGCGATACGAAACCCAGACTCTGCTGCCAGTCGAGGCGATTGACCTTGTAGACGACTCCGTCGATCGCATAAGGAAGGTGGCTGCGCCTGTGCCCCATGGCGTCGAAATACCTGAGTACGCCGTCGACGCCCTTAACCACGTCGCGCTCGGCGCTCACGCGAAATCCGAGCGACTCGAGGCGGTCCAGCGTCTCGGCCTGGGTCTTCCAGGAGGCGTTCGCGACGAACCCCACCCCGTACGCGAAGAAGTTCAATGCCCGGCTCGCCGTGATACGCGAGTCCAGTTGGCGCAGGCTGCCAGCCGCGGCATTGCGCGGATTGGCGAATTCCTTCGCGCCGGCGTCACGCTGACGCTGGTTGAGCCGATCGAAATCGCTCAGCAACATGAGCACCTCGCCCCTGACTTCCAGCTCCCGGGTATCGACCGCGGCCGGCAGACGCAGCGGCAGGGTCCTCACAGTGCGCAAGTTGGGTGTGACGTCCTCGCCGGTGCTACCGTCTCCCCTCGTCGCACCTTGGACGAACAGTCCATCGTGGTAGGACAGGCTAATCGCGAGGCCGTCGAACTTCGGTTCTACTGCGTAGTCGACGATGTCCTGGCCAAGCGCTTCGCGTACGCGTCGATCGAAAGCATGAACTTCGTCGACATCGAACGCATTGTTCAGCGAGAGCATCGGCGTACGGTGCTTCACTTCGGCGAACTCGGCCAGCGGCTCGGCGCCAACGCGTTGCGTCGGCGAATCTGGGCTGGCCAGTTCCTTGTGCCTTTGTTCCAGCTCGACGAGCTCGTGGAATAATCGGTCGTACTCGGCGTCGGTAATCTCCGGCCGATCCAGCGTGTAGTACAGGCGATTGTGCCTCTCGAGCTCCTGCCGCAGCCATTCGACGCGATCGCGTACTGATTTCGCGACGCTCATCGGCCTGCCGCTCACGAAAACAGGCGCAGCGCCAAAGGCTCTCCCGGAGGCAGCCCCCGCCGCTCCAGCGCGTGGTCCACGGCATCGAGTTCGGCGCCGATGGCGGCCAGCGACTGCTCGTCGAGCGGCCGTCCGTTGTCGTCGATCAGGGAGCCTCCGAGGCCGGCGGCAAGCTGGTGTGCGAAGCGCACCAGCGTTTCATATGTCCTTCGGACGTCCGGTACGCGGGGCACGTCGAGCGAAAATGTCAGCTTTGCGACCTCGCCATTCTTCTCTCCGCCGGCCACGATCACGGCGTACAGGACGCGGCCATGCGCGTCGCGCAAGGCATGCTGCCCATCGGCAAGGTGCTCGAGCCCGGCAGCCGCGATCGCTGCCTCCAGCTTGGCCTCGGGAAACGCGCTGCCGGCCGCGGGGACCAGATTGAGGACTATCTGGATGTCCGCATCTGCACAGAACCGGTCGAGATCACGCGCCTGGTCCATCGTCTGTTTCATTTCTGGTGCAACCACGGAGGCGCCCAGAGTCGCTGCTAGATTCTCGACCTCGGAGCGGAACTCGATCAGCTCGCCTTCGTTGACGATGCCCGCGCGTGAGACCAGCTGGAGCGCAGCCTGAAACGATCCGTAGGCAGCAGGATCGCCGTGCGCGATGCGCTTCCAATCGCCTCCCTCTTCCCGGCCGGCCGCCAGTACGCGATTCGCGAAGCGATGCTCGAGCGGCGTCCAGAGCTCCAAAAAGGTGCCGGCGGACATTGAATGTGCGGGCGACAGTGCGATCACGTAGTCCAGCGCTTGGTCGGGCAGCGCCTGCGCCGACGCGCCCGGATCCGGACTCGCTTTGCGAATTGGAGGCTCGAGCGTAGGCTCCTGGCGCCGCGGCGCCTCACCGAGCAACACGTCCTCGTGCTGCGAGCCGAAGGCGCGCTGCGCCCGTTTGGTGGCAATGCCCTCCTGCACTCGGTTGAAGACGATTACCCCGACGATCGCCAGCACACCGATTAGCAGGAGCCCGAGCTGGAAGTCGCTCATGTGATCAGGCCGCTGGACGCGGACGGGCGCCGAAAGCCGTCAGGCCGCGAGCTCCTCTCTCATACGCAGCGCCTCGTCAATGTCGACCGCGACGACACGCGACACGCCGGATTCCGGCATGGTGACGCCGACCAGCTGCGCGGCAAGCTCCATCGTCAGCTTGTTGTGGCTGATGAACAGGAACTGGGTCTGGCTCGACATCTTGCGCACCAGGTCGCAGAAACGCACTGTATTGGCGTCGTCGAGCGGAGCGTCGACCTCGTCGAGCAGGCAAAACGGCGCCGGATTGAGTTGGAACATCGCGAACACGAGCGCGATTGCCGTGAGCGCCTTTTCGCCGCCGGAAAGCAGATGGATGCTGCTGTTACGTTTGCCCGGGGGCTGAGCCATGACCTGGACCCCCGCATCGAGGATTTCCTCGCCGGTCATGTTCAGCTTCGCCTCGCCGCCGCCAAACAAGGCGGGAAACAGCGAACCAAAATGGCGATTCACGCTGTCGAACGTTTCACGCAGCAATTCGCGTGTCTCCCGGTCAATTCGGCGGATCGCGTCCTCGAGCGTGTTGACGGCCTCGTCCAGGTCGGCGGCCTGCGAATCGAGATAACTCTTGCGCTCGCGGCTGCTGTGCAGTTCCTCCAGCGCCGCCAGATTGACCGCCCCCAGTTCGTTGATCGACTGGGTCAACCGTGTCAGCTCGGCCTGCAACGCCGACGGGCGCGGCGCGCGCTCGGCTTCGCCTTCGAGTCTCGCTTCGTCGGCGTCAGCCTCGCGCAACTGCTGCTCGAACTGATCGTGGTTGATCTGCGCGGCTTGTTCTTTAAGGCGCAATTCGCCCACCCGGTCGCGCAGCGGTGCGAGTCGCCCTTCGATCTGCAGGCGCTCCTCTTCGAATCCGCGCAACACGCCAGCCGCGGTCTCCACCGCATTGCGAGCTTCGGCAAGCGTCCTTTCGCATGCGATACGCGACTCGACCGCTGCCTCCAGCGCTATGCGCACGGCCGGAACCGGGTCTTGCGCCAGCTCTTCGGTCAGCTTCGCGATTTCGGTCTCGGCGCTTCCGATCTGTTGGTCGATGACGCGAACCGAGTTGTCAATCTCGCTGATTTTGGAGGCGCATTCGCGCTCGTCGAACACCGCATCCTGCGATGCGCGCTCTGCTTGATGAATCTGGCCGCGCTGATCGGTCAGCCGTACTTCGGCCGCGAGGTGATCGGCCTTGATCGCTTCCAGATCGTCGCGCGAAGCGCGGATCTCCTCGCCCAGGCGCCCTACCGCGGCCTGGGATTGAACCAATCGCTCCCCGCTTTGGTCAACGTCGCGCGCGATCTCGGCCAGCTCTGCGCCGACCTGCGCGCTGCGTTCGCTGTAGCGCTCTTGCGCCTGGCTCAGCTTCAAAAGCTCGATTTGCCGGTCGTGACGGTCCGTCTGACGCGCCGAAAGGGCGTCTCGCGCACGCTCCAGCGCGCTCTGTTTTTGCGCCAGTTCAGCCTCGACGCCAGCCAGCGCGCGTCGTTCCTCTCCGAGGCGAGACTCGAACCCGCGGAAGCGCGCCTCCAGCGCCTCGATCTCCCCCTGCCGGGCCAGCAGCCCCGCGTCCGACGGATCCGGCGCGTGGAAGCTCAGCGTGTGCCGCGTGAACTGGTGCCCTGCCCGGGTTACCAGAACCGCTCCCCTTGGCAGCTGCTCTCGTGCCTGCGCATCCGGGGCACTCTCGACCGCATAGATGCCCGACAACCAGTCCGCCAGGGCGCCCGATACAGCCGGGTCGCCTGCGTGCACCTTTGACGCGAGCGAGGTGTGGCCTGGAAGCTGCTGCTCCGCACCGCCGATTCCATGCGTGAAAATGCTCGCCTTCACCGGAGGCTGATCCGACGCGAGCGCCCCGAGCCGCGCCGGGTCGCCGAGCTCGAGAGCATGCAAGCGCTCGCGCAGCACTGCCTCGACCGCGGTCTCCCAGCCGGGCTCAATGCGCAGCTTCTGCCACAAGCGCGGCAACGCCGAGAGCCCGTGCGTCTCGAGCCAGTCGTGCAGCGGCGCGTTGTCTTCGGCCGCAGTCTGTATCTGCCGTAGCGTTGCGAGTTGCGCTTCCGCTGCGGTCGCCTCGCGTGAAGCCTGCGCCACTCGCTCCAAGGCAGACGATTGCCGCTCCTCCAAACGCGCACAATCGGCCTGGAATGTCTCGATTCCCTGCTCCGCCTCTGCGATCGACGCGTCGATCTCGCGGACAAGGTCGTCGAGCGCCAGCAGTGCGGTCGGGTCGGGCTTGAGCAAGGTCTCCAGCTCTCCCTGCAGTCGCTCGCGACGCTGGCCGAGCGACTGGATGTTGCGCGCCAGATGGGCAAGGTTCGATTGCTCGATCTGCAAGCCACTCTCCGCCTGCATCAGGCGGCCACGGGCTTCGCTCAGACGCTCCTGTGAAGAGCGGAACGCCTGCTCGGCCTGCGGCAGCTTTGCGTTCTCCTGCGACAGCCGCGACTGGACTTCCGCGACGCGCTGCTTCGCGCTCTCGGAGCGCGCCGCCCACATATGAAGCGCCTGGGTAAGCTGAGAGCGCTGCTCTCGCCATGATCCGAGCTGAATGCGCCGCTCGGTGTGCTGGTTCTCGAGCCGTTGTCGCGTTTCCTCCACGTGGCGCAGCTCGGACTCGTGGCGCGCGACTTCCGCGTTGGCGCCATACAGAGCCGCCTGGGCGGCATTCATCGCGTCGCCCGTCTTGTAATGCGTCGCGCGAGCAGCCTCCAGCCGCGATTCGATCTCGCGCAGCTTCGCGGTCTCTGCTTCCAACTCGTTGCCGGTCTTGGCAATATCTCTTGTGTGACGCTCACGCTCGCCCGCAGCATCGCGACGTCGCACGAACCACAGAAGCTGCTGCTTGAACTGCAGCTCGGCGTGGAGGTCCTTGTAGCGGCTAGCTACCTCTGCCTGCGCTTCCAGCTTTTCGATCTGCAAACCGAGTTCGATCCGGATGTCGGTTACTCGTGCGAGATTCTCTTTCGTATCCGAGAGCCGATTCTCGGTTTCGCGCCGACGCTCCTTGTACTTCGAAATTCCCGCCGCTTCTTCTAGGAAAACACGCAGTTCCTCGGGCTTGGCCTCGATCACGCGCGAAATCATTCCTTGTTCTATGATCGCGTAGGCCCGCGGCCCCAAACCGGTGCCGAGGAACATGTCCGTGATGTCGCGCCGCCGCACGTGCGTATTGTTGATGTGGTACGACGATTCCCCGTCTCGCTGCAGCACGCGCTTGACCGAGATCTCGGCATACTGGGACCACTGCCCGGCGGCACGCCCCTGCGAATTGTCGAACAGCAACTCGACGCTCGCTCTCGCCAGCGGCTTGCGGTTCACCGAACCGTTGAAGATGACGTCCTGCATCGAATCGCCGCGCAATGCCGAAGCGCGTGACTCGCCGAGTACCCAACGCACGGCGTCTATCACGTTGGATTTGCCGCAGCCGTTCGGCCCCACGATGCCGACCAGCTGTCCCGGCACGTGAATGGATGTGGGATCGACAAACGACTTGAAACCGGAAAGCTTGATCTGCGTAAGGCGCACGGGTCGCTATCGAATTCGCGAAGAATTAAGTTGCGGCGCGAGGGAAACACCGCCAGAAAAAACGTCCGGCATGATACCATTTTTGCATAGTCCTTCGCTCATTCCCCGCTGGCAGAAAATGGCATCGCGCCCCTCTGGCAAGGCTCTTCAGACTTTCCCCAATCCGAATCCCGGGCGTGACTTTCGCATCCACGTGGAAATACCGGAATTCACCTGTCTCTGCCCGATCACCGGACAGCCCGACTTCGCCGTGTTGGCGCTCGACTATGTTCCGGAGCGCACGTGCCTGGAGCTCAAATCGCTCAAGCTCTATATCTGGTCGTTCCGCGATCAGGGCGCTTTCCATGAGGCGGTGACCAACCGGATCTTGGACGACCTCGTGGGCTCCGTCCGTCCGCGCTACATGCGCCTGACTGCGCGCTTCAACGTGCGCGGCGGCCTCTTTACCACGATCGTCGCCGAGCACCGAAAGCGTGGCTGGCGCCCGCCGCCACCCGTTCAGCTTGACGCTTTGCCCAGCGCTGAACCGCGGCGATGAATCCCCGCCTCGCTGCGCTGCAGCCATATGCCTTCGAGAAACTGCGCGCGCTGCTCGACGGCATCGAGCCCAACCCCGATCTTCGGCCGATCAACTTGTCGATCGGCGAGCCGAAGCACCCGACGCCCGCTCTGATCCGCGATGCGCTGACCGGCGCGCTCGACGGGCTTGCCGCTTACCCGGCGACAGTAGGCACGCCGGCGCTGCGCGCAGCGATTGCCGAATGGCTCGCGCGCCGCTATGCGCTGCCGCCCCTCGACGCAGCGACCGAGGTATTGCCAGTGAACGGCTCGCGCGAAGCCTTGTTCGCATTCGCGCAGTCCGTGGTCGACCCGCTGAGCGGCCAGGCCAAGGTCGTTTGCCCCAATCCGTTCTACCAGATATACGAAGGTGCGGCGATTCTGGCGGGTGCCACCCCTTTGTATCTCAACGCGGACGAGCGATCCGGCTTCCGCGTGCGCTACGACACGTTGCAGGCTGCGGAATGGCGCAACGTCCAGCTGGTTTACGCCTGCTCGCCGGCCAACCCCAGCGGAAGCGTCATGCGGCTGGAAGATTGGAAGCTGCTGTTCGAACTGTCGGAGCGCCACGGTTTCGCGATCGCGTCGGACGAATGCTATTCCGAGATCTACTTCGACGAAGGCAAGCCGCCCCTCGGCGCGCTCGAAGCCTCGCATCGTCTCGGCCTAAAGGGCTACGCCAGGCTGGTCGTTTTCTCGAGCCTTTCAAAGCGCTCCAATGCCCCGGGCATGCGCTCGGGCTTCGTTGCTGGCGACGCAAGGCTGCTGCGGGACTTTCTCCTCTACCGCACCTACCACGGCTCCGCGATGAGCCTGACCATTCAGCAGGCCTCGATCGCCGCATGGCGTGACGAAGAGCACGTGCGCGAGAACCGGCGCCAGTACGTCGAAAAATTCCGCGCCGTGCTGCCACTGATCGCCGCCCCACTCGCGGCCACTATGCCGGAGGGCGGCTTCTACCTCTGGATCCGCACGCCGATCGACGACTGCGAATTCGCGCGACGCCTGCTGCACGAATATAATGTGCTTGTTCTTCCAGGGAGTTACCTTGCGCGCGATGCGCAGGGCGGAAATCCCGGACGTTGTCGAGTGCGCGTGGCGCTTGTCGCACCACTTGCCGAATGTGTCGAGGCCGCGGAGCGTATTAACCGATTTGCCCGTACACTCTGAGAAATCATGGAATCCGCACGAAAGACGATCGACGAAGCCTGGGAAAATCGCGCAGCGATCAATCCCTCGTCCGCGCCGAGGGCGCTGCGCGAAGCCGTCGAGCTCGTGTTGGCGGCGCTCGATGCTGGGCGGCTGAGAGTGTGCGAAAAGAACGCCGGCAGCTGGGTCACCCACCAATGGATCAAGAAGGCGGTACTGCTATCGTTCCGAATTGAAGAAAATCACCTGCTTGAAGGCGGGGCGAGCCGCTACTTCGACAAGGTTCCATCCAAGTTCGCCGGCTACGACGCGGCCCAGTTCAACGCAGGCGGGTTTCGCGTCGTCCCGCCGGCCATGGTGCGTCGCGGGTCGTTTATCGCGCGCAATGTCGTGCTGATGCCGTCCTATGTAAACATAGGCGCTTACGTCGACGAAGGCTCCATGGTAGACACTTGGGCGACCGTGGGGTCATGTGCCCAGATCGGAAAGAACGTGCATCTCTCGGGAGGCGTTGGCATCGGGGGGGTATTGGAGCCCCTGCAGGCCAACCCGGTCATCATCGAAGACAATTGCTTCATCGGGGCGCGCTCGGAAGTGGTCGAAGGCGTGATCGTCGAGGAAAACAGCGTGATCTCGATGGGCGTGTTCATTGGACAGAGCACCAGGATCTTCGACCGGGAAAGCGGCGAGATCATTTACGGGCGCGTGCCTTCTGGCTCCGTGGTCGTACCGGGCACGTTGCCGTCGAGTGATCGCAGTTGCGCGCTGTATTGCGCTGTTATCGTCAAGAAGGTAGACGCGAAGACTCGGGCGAAAACGAGCCTGAATGAGCTATTGCGGGGCGATTAGACTGTTGCCGTAAGATTGCAGGGGGGTAGTCATGTCGGCGATCAAGCGTTTGTTTCAATTGATGGCGGAGAAGAACGCCTCGGACATCTTCCTGTCGGTCGGCGCACCGATCAACATCAAGATCAATGGCATCGCCATGCCCGTGAATCAGACGATCATGTCGGAGGAGACCGTCAAGCAGCTCCTGTATGAAATTCTCACGGATAAGCAGATCCGCGAGTACGAAGAGGAAATGGAGCTGAACACCGGGTATACCTTCGAGGGCGTCGGCAGCTTTCGCATCAGCGCGTTCCGCCAGAAGCAGACGCCGGCGGTTGTGGTGCGTTACATCCCCGGGGTCATCCCTCCTCTGGACAGTCTCGGCCTTCCGCCCATATTGAAGGAAGTGATCATGCAGAAGCGCGGCCTGATGCTAATGGTCGGCGCGACAGGTTCCGGCAAGTCCACCTCGCTAGCCGCGATGCTCGACTATCGGAACTCCCTCCAGACGGGACATATACTGACGCTCGAGGACCCGGTCGAGTACATATTCAAGAGCAAGAAATCGATCGTCAACCAGCGCGAAATCGGCACCGACACCAAGGCCTTCTGGGTGGCGCTGAGGAATGCCCTGCGGCAAGCCCCGGATTGCATTCTGATCGGCGAGATTCGCGACAAGGAAACAATGGCGATGGCGCTGGCATACGCCCAATCGGGCCACCTTTGCCTTGCGACCCTGCACGCCAACAACAGTTATCACGCGATGAACCGGATCATCAACTTCTATCCGCTCGAGAATCGGCCGAGTCTGCTGCTGGACCTCGGGGCCACGCTCCAGGCCGTCATCTCACAACGTCTCGTACGCACCAAGACCGGCAGGCGGGCAGCCGCCGTAGAAGTCCTGCTCAATACGCGCCACGTACAGGAGCTGATCGAAAAGGGCGAGATCAACGAGATCAAGGAAGCACTCGAAAAGAGCATGGCGCCGGGGTCGCAGACGTTCGAGCAGGCGCTCTTTCGTCTGTTCATGGACGGTCATATCACCCAGGACGAGGCCATGTCGAATGCCGACTCCGCTACAAATATGCTTTGGCTGATCAATCAGGCTACCGCAGGGGAGGTTACGTCCGACCAGGGCACCCCCGAACCTTCGCCCGAAGCGCTTCCAGACGGCGAGCACGACCCCGACGTGGACCCCTACTCCCGCACAACCGATGTCACCCAGTTCAGGGACATCAAGATCGACATGTCGTGACTCTGGTCGTTGTGAAGGAAACCCTCGAACTTGCGAAGGACCTGATCGCACGCCGCTCGGTAACGCCGCAGGACGCGGGCTGCCAAGCGCTGATCGCGGCAAGACTGTCGGCCGCCGGATTCATTTGTGAAGAAATCCGATGCGGCGAGGTCAGCAATCTCTGGGCGCGCCGCGGCAGCGTTTCGCCGCTTCTGTGCTTTGCCGGGCATACCGACGTCGTGCCGCCAGGCCCGCTCGAGCAGTGGCAATCCGATCCATTCGTGCCATCGATACGCGACGGTCGGCTCTACGGGCGCGGCGCGGCCGACATGAAATCGTCGATTGCCTCGTTCATGACCGCCGTCGAGGCCTTCGTGCGCGAACGTCCGGGACATTCCGGATCGATCGCATTCCTCATTACCTCCGACGAGGAAGGCCCTTCGGTAGACGGCACCGCGCGCGTGGTGGATCGGCTCAGGCAGCGCGGCGAATCGATCAATTATTGCATCGTGGGTGAACCTTCGTCGGTAGTAGCACTGGGGGACTCGATCAAGAACGGCCGTCGCGGCTCCCTTTCGGGACATCTCACGGTCCGCGGGCTTCAAGGCCACATCGCCTACCCGCATCTCGCCCGCAACCCGATTCACCTGGTCGCGCCTGCGCTGGCCGAGCTGATCGCGATGCGCTGGGACGACGGCGACGAGCACTTTCCCCCCACGACATTCCAGATTTCGAACATCCATGGCGGCACGGGCGCCAATAACGTCATCCCGGCCTCGATCGAGATCGAGGTCAACTTCCGCTTCTGCACCAAAAGTAGCGAGCAATCGCTCAAGCAGCGGCTGGAAGATATCCTCCGCAGGCACGAGCTGGATTACGAGATCCGCTGGAACCTCTCCGGTCTGCCGTTCATTACGCGCAGCGGCAAGCTCGTCGATGCCGTCAGGCGCGCAATTTTCGACCATACCGGCCGCAAGGCCGAGCTCTCCACGGCGGGCGGCACTTCGGACGGCCGCTTCATCGCCCGGATCTGCCCGGAGATCGTCGAGCTGGGTCCGGTCAACGCGACGATCCACAAGCTGAACGAGAATATCGAGCTCACGGCACTCGAGCAGCTGCCGCGGATCTACCTCGACATTCTCAGGCATCTCCTGCCCTAGCGCCGAGATGGCGAAGCCTGCGCCTGCCACGGTAGGCCGGCTGTTCAACGAAATCGTCAGCCGCCTCGAGCGCGCGTCGTTGCATTACGGACACGGCACGCACAACGCCAGCGACGATGCCGCCTACCTTATCCTGCACACGCTGCGGCTGCCGCTGGATGACTTGGGTCCCCACCGGCAGCGAATCGTGACGCCGGGCGAGCAACGCCGCATCCTGACGCTCGTCGCGCGACGGGTGCGCGAGAAGATCCCGGTCGCGTACCTCACGCACGAGGCCTGGCTCGGCGAGTACCGCTTCTACGTCGATGAACGGACCATCATCCCGCGCTCGTTTATCGCGGAGCTCGCGCGCGAGCGCTTCGAACCCTGGCTGCGGCGCCCCGTCCGCAGCGTGCTCGACCTGTGCACCGGTTCGGGTTGCCTCGCTGTTGTGCTTGCCAAGACCTTCCCCCAGGCTCAGGTGGACGCCACCGACGTGTCGCCCGCAGCGCTCGCGGTAGCGCGCCGCAACGTGGCGCGCTACCGTCTTGGGCGCCGCATCCGCGTCCTGCGGTCGGATCTCTTCTCTGGCCTGAAGGGCAGGCGCTATGACCTGATCATTTCCAACCCTCCCTACGTGAACGCAGCGTCCATGCGTTCGCTTCCGCCCGAGTACCGCCACGAGCCCGCACTCGCGCTAGCGGGCGGCCGCGACGGACTTGTCCTGGTGAGGCAGATCCTCGCGCAGGCCGCCCGACACCTGCACCCCGGGGGCTCGCTGGTGTGCGAGATCGGCCGCAACCGGCGCGTGCTCGAGCGGGCCTATCCTGCCGTCCCGTTCGCCTGGCCGGAGACCAGCATCGGACCGGGCCACGTCTTCATCCTCGAGCGCGAAGCACTTGTGCCGCTCGAGGCGGCGACGCCTGAATCAGGCGCTTCTACGAGGACACGAAGGGCGTAAGTAACTGGGGTGGCCGATGGGACTCGAACCCACAACAACTGGAATCACAATCCAGGACTCTACCGTTGAGCTACGGCCACCGTCGAACTGCAACTGGCTAAATCTGCCCCAAACCGTTTCCGCCGTTCGGCGCCGTCGCGCATGCGATTCTGGCCTGCCCGGCGGGACTCGAACCCACAACCCCCAGCTTAGAAGGCTGGTGCTCTATCCGGTTGAGCTACGGGCAGCCCGCCTGCAAAGCTGGTCGGGGTGGAGAGATTCGAACTCCCGACATCTTGCTCCCAAAGCAAGCGCGCTACCAGGCTGCGCCACACCCCGAAAAACGGTCGCACATGATACTCCGGGAGCGCTTCTGGAGCAACGCAACCCCGTGAAAGAACTGGAATATAAGCACGATCCGAGTTTGCTTGCGGCAGGGGTCTATTTCTGCTAAAAAGCGCCTTTCCTTTTTTCAGGCAACTGCATCAATGGCCGTCGAACTGACCCGGAAGAGCTTCACGCCGTACGCACCGAAGAAGGGCGAAGAATACATGAACGCGCGTCAACGCACGCACTTCCGGAAGATCCTCGAGCAACTGAAGGGCGAGCTTTCGGAAGAGATCGATCGCACCGTTCATACGATGCAGGACGAAGCCACCGTGTTCGCCGATCCCAACGACCGCGCCAGCCAGGAATCGGACATGGCGCTGGAACTGCGTAACCGCGACCGGGAACGAAAGTTGATCAAGAAGATCGACGAAACGATCGGCCGCATCGATGCGAACGAGTACGGCTACTGCGACAGCTGCGGCGTGGAGATCGGCCTCAAGCGCCTCGAGGCGCGCCCGACCGCCACCTTGTGCATCGACTGCAAGACGCTCGACGAGTTACGCGAGAAGCAGGTTGCCAAGTAGTGCCGTTCCGACGTAAGCAATAAAAAAAGGGCGCCTAGGCGCCCTTTTTCAGTTCTGTCTTGCAGTTTCAGGTCTGTTTTGCCGTCTCGGGCGGGTTGATCGCCTTCATCGAGAGTCGCACGCGGCCCTTGTCGTCGGCCTCCAGCACCTTCACCTTCACGATCTGCCCTTCCTTGAGGTAGTCGGACACCGCGTTTACCCGCTCGTTGCTGATCTGCGAGATGTGCAGCAGGCCGTCCCGCCCGGGCAGCAGCTGAATGATCGCGCCGAAGTCGAGCAACCTCAGTACCGGGCCTTCGTAGATCTTACCCACCTCGACATCCGCGGTAAGCTCGAGGATCTTTTGCTTCGCCGCCTCGCCACCCTCGGCGCTAGTCGAGGCGATGGACACGGTGCCGTCATCCTCGATCTCGATGGTTGCGCCGGTCGCCTCCTGCAAGCCGCGGATGACGACGCCACCCTTTCCGATCACGTCACGGATCTTTTCGGGATTGATCTTGATCTTGATGATGCGCGGCGCGAAGGTGGATACTTCCTGGCGAGAGTGTTCGATCGTCTGCTGCATGAGGCCCAGGATGTGAAGTCTGCCTTCACGTGCCTGGTCAAGCGCGACGCGCATGATTTCCCTGGTGATCGACTCGATCTTGAGGTCCATTTGGAGCGCAGTGACGCCTCGGTCCGTGCCTGCCACCTTGAAGTCCATGTCGCCTAGATGGTCCTCGTCGCCCAGAATATCGGTAAGCACCGCGAAACGGTTACCGTCCTTGATCAGGCCCATCGCGATGCCCGCGACGTGCGCCTTCACCGGGACCCCTGCGTCCATCAGCGCCAGACTGCCGCCGCAAACCGACGCCATCGAAGAAGACCCGTTCGACTCCGTGATCTCGGACACAATCCGCATCGAATAGCCGAACTCTTCCGCCGTGGGCAACACAGCAGCCAGCGCGCGCTTGGCGAGTCGGCCATGGCCAACCTCGCGGCGTTTCGGCGTGCCCATACGCCCCGTTTCGCCCGTCGCGTACGGCGGCATGTTGTAGTGAAGCATGAAGCGCTCGCGGTATTCCCCCATCAACGCGTCGATAATCTGCTCATCGCGTCCAGTGCCGAGCGTAACGGTGACCAGGGCCTGGGTTTCGCCTCGCGTAAACAATGCCGACCCGTGAGTGCGTGGCAGCACCCCGGGGCGAATCGTGATCGGTCGCACAGTTCTCGTGTCTCGTCCGTCGATGCGGGGCTCGCCGTCGAGGATCTGGCTGCGCACGATCTTCGATTCGAGGTCGAAAAAAATGTCCTTCACCTCGCTAGGGCTGATTTCGGTCCCGGAGCCCTTCGCCTCTTCCTGCAGCTTCGCAACAGCAGCCTTACGAATTTCTCCCAGCCTCACGTTGCGCGTCTGCTTCTGGCGCATCTCGAACGCCTCGCGCAGATCTCTTTCCGCCAGTTCCGCCACGCGCGCGACCAATGCTGCGTTCTTCTGCGGCAGTTCCACTTCCCAGGCCGGCTTGCCCGCGACCTCCGCCAGCTCATCGATTGCGCGAATGGCGGCCTGCATCTGTTCATGACCGAACATGACCGCGCCGAGCATCACGTCTTCCGGAAGTTCCAGTGCTTCAGACTCCACCATCAACACGCCCTGCTCTGTGCCCGCGACCACCAGATTGAGCTTGGAACTCTTCAGCTGCGTGGCGGTCGGGTTTAGTACGTACTGTCCATCGATATAAGCGACACGGCAACCGCCGATAGGTCCGCTAAACGGTATGCCGGAAAGGGCGAGCGCCGCCGAAACTCCGAGCATTGCGGGAATATCGGGATCGACCTCTGGGTTGCACGACATGACGGTCGCGACGACCTGGACTTCGTTGTAAAACCCGTCGGGAAACAACGGCCGAATCGGCCGGTCGATCAGTCTGCAGGTAAGCGTCTCCTTCTCCGACGGGCGCCCCTCGCGCTTGAAGAACCCCCCAGGAATCTTGCCCGCGGCATACGTCTTTTCGACATAGTCGACCGTCAGCGGGAAGAATTCCTGGCCCGGTCGTGCTTCCTTCGCGGCCACGACAGTGGCCAGGACAACCGTGTCGTCGATCGTACACAGGACGGCGCCATGCGCCTGACGAGCAATTTCGCCGGTCTCGAACGTGACCTGCTGGGTACCGTACGTAAACGTCTTCTTGATTGGATTCAAAGCCAAGTTCCTCTAAATACAAGCTGCGCCGCCGTGGCGACGCGAGGGTGCGGCGCTCAGCGCACGCGGCGGACGCGACAAACGAAAACGCTCATCCGATGAATGAGCGTCTTCCGTCGATGCATCGAGAAAGAAGCTACTTGCGTAGGCCGAGCCGCTCGATTAGCGCCCGGTACTTGTCTGCATCGGTGCGCTTCAAATAGTCGAGCAACTTGCGCCGTTGGCTAACCATCTTCAGCAGCCCGCGACGTGAATGAAAATCCTTGACGTGGCTCTTGAAGTGCTCCGAAAGGCCATTGATTCGCTCCGTAAGTAGAGCGACCTGCACCTCCGGCGAGCCAGTGTCCTTGCCGGAGCGTTGAAACTGTTGAACGACTTGCGCCTTTTGCGCGACCTGCAATCCCATATTCTCTCCTCGTGCGAAGCGGGATTTTAACTCAAGCGGCGATCTATTCACAAGTTTTTTTATGTATTTCAGCCGGTTGCGCCAGCCTGGTCCTCTCGCAGCGCGGTCAGCCTTACCGGTCGCAGCATTCCCGCCCCGTCTGCCAGGCCAACCCCGATCAACCCGCCCGGGCCGTGCAGTGCGCACTGCCCGACGAGACCCTGACCGACCTGGATTGCCTGCCCCTTGCGCAAGCGCACCTCCTGTTCGGCCCCGCAATCCAGGCGCGGCAGGTTGCCCAGTAATGCATCGAGCGGCAATAGCCTGCGATTCCGCTCCTCTTCGGTCATCTCCGCCAACGCATCAAGCGTCGTCGCGCCATCCAGCGACAGGCCGCCCGCTGAGGTGCGACGCAGCGCCGCCAGATGTGCGCCCGTGCCTAGCACTCTTCCGATATCCTCCGCCAAACTGCGCACGTAGGTCCCCTTACTGCAGCGAACACGCAGTGTCAGGAAGTCTTCCCGAAGCGACACCTGCTCCAGTTCGTGGATCGAAATCGCGCGCGGTCGGCGCTCCACGGTCTTTCCCTCCCGCGCCAGCAGGTAAAGAGGTTTTCCCTCGAGCTTCAGGGCCGAATACATGGGCGGAACTTGCCAGATCGGGCCGCGGAATTTCTCCAATGTCGTCTCGACTTGCGCCGTCGACGCGCTCACGCTGCGGCGTTCGATCACCTCGCCCTCCGCGTCACCGGTTGTCGTCGTGACGCCAAGGCGAACGGTGGCGAGGTAGGACTTGTCCGCGTCCAGCTGCGGACCGGCAAACTTGGTCGCATCGCCGAACAGCAGCAGCAGGAGCCCCGATGCAAGGGGATCCAGGGTGCCGGCATGTCCCGCCTTTTCGGCCCGAAATAAGCGCTTTGCGGCCTGCAGCGCGACGTTGGAGCTGAGGCCGACCGGTTTGTCCAACAGGAGGGCCGCGTCAAGTCGGCGACGCATGGTGGCGCTTGTGTGGGTCAGCGCTTCCGTCCGCCCGTGACACTGTCGATCAGCTGCGACAGGTGGGCTCCGCGCTCGATCGATTCATCGTAGACGAAGCGCAGTTCCGGTGCAGTATAGAGCTTGACCCGCTTTGCCAGCTGCGTACGTAGAAATCCGGCAGCGCGGCGCAGGCCCTGAGTCGCCTCCGGAACGTGGGTGACGTCGAGACAGGTGAAGTACACGGTCGCGTGAGTGCAGTCGGGGGAGACCTCCACCCCGGTCAACGTGATCATCCCCACTCTCGGGTCGCGCAGCTCGCGGTGCAGGATCGAGGAAAGCTCGCGCTGAACCTGGTCTCCGACCTTCTGCGCACGTCCGCTCTGTCGCGCCATACCCGATCGCTAGAGCGTGCGGGCGACTTCCATCACTTCAAAAACTTCGAGCTGATCGCCTTCCTTCAGTTCGTTGAAGTTCTTCAGTGATATGCCGCATTCGAAACCGGCCTTAACCTCACGGACGTCGTCCTTGAAGCGCTTGAGCGAATCTATGTCACCGGCATGGATCACGACGTTGTCGCGCAGCACGCGCACCTGTGCGCCTCGCTTGACGTTGCCCTCGAGCACATAGCAGCCTGCGACTGCGCCGACCTTCGAGATGCGGAATACCTGGCGTACGTCGACCAACCCGATCACCTGTTCCTTCCTCTCGGGCGCCAGCATGCCGGAGAGCGCTGCTTTTATTTCCTCCACCGCCTCGTAGATGATGTTGTAGTAGCGCACGTCTACGCCGGCGCTCTCGATCAGCTTGCGCGCCGTCGCGTCGGCGCGGGTATTGAAACCGATAATTACCGCACTGGAGGCCATTGCAAGATTGACGTCCGATTCGGTGATACCGCCTACGCCGGCGTGCACCACATTCACCTTGACTTCGTCCGTAGAGAGCCGCATGAGCGCATGCGCCAGGGCTTCCTGAGATCCCTGCACGTCCGCCTTGAGCACGATCGCGAGAGTCTTCTTTTCGTCCTCGCCCATTTGCTCGAACACATTTTCGAGCTTCGCAGCCTGCCGCTTCGCGAGCTTGACGTCCCTAAATTTGCCTTGGCGAAACAGCGCGATCTCGCGCGCCTTGCGCTCATCGGCCATCACGACCATTTCTTCGCCCGCCTGGGGCACTTCCGAAAGTCCCTGAATCTCGACTGGTATCGACGGGCCCGCCGTTTGCACCGGCTTGCCGTTTTCGTCGAGCATCGCCCGGACGCGGCCAAATACCGCACCGGTGAGCACTATGTCGCCGCGCTTAAGCGTTCCGGACTGCACGAGCAGCGTCGCGACGGGGCCGCGCCCCCTGTCCAGCCGTGCCTCGATCACAACTCCCTTGGCCGGCGCGTCCACCGGAGCCTTGAGTTCCAGCACCTCGGCCTGCAGCAGCACGCGTTCCAGCAGATCGTCAATGCCTTGTCCAGTCTTCGCCGAGACAGGCACGAATGGCGCATCGCCGCCGTATTCTTCCGGGACGACGCCGTGGCTCAGCAGTTCCTGCTTGACCTTTTCCGGATTGGCGTCCGGCTTGTCTATCTTGTTGATCGCCACCACGAGCGGCACTTCGGCTGCTTTCGCGTGGTTGATCGCCTCGATCGTCTGAGGCATGACGCCGTCGTCCGCCGCGACGACGAGAATGACCAAATCGGTCACCTTGGCGCCGCGCGCACGCATGGCCGTAAAGGCCTCGTGACCCGGCGTGTCCAGGAACGTCACGACACCGCGCGGCGTCTCCACGTGATAGGCGCCGATATGCTGCGTGATGCCTCCTGCCTCGCCCGCCGCCACCTTTGCGCGGCGAATGTAGTCGAGTAGGGAAGTTTTGCCGTGATCGACGTGCCCCATGACTGTCACTACCGGCGGGCGCGTAACGGCGTCTGCCGCGATTTCTTCGCCGGCATCGCTCAGGTAGGCCTCGGGGTCCTCGAATTTCGCAGGTTTGCCCTTATGGCCCATCTCCTCGACCACGATCATCGCAGTCTCTTGGTCCAGGACCTGATTGATCGTTGCCATGCTGCCGAGCTTCATCAGCGTCTTGATGACCTCTGCGGCCTTGACCGACATTTTGTGGGCAAGTTCGCCTACCGTGATGGTTTCCGGCACAGCAACTTCGCGCACGACCGGCTCCGCCGGCTGTGAAAATCCGGGTTGCTCCGCTGCAGTTGCAGAAGGGCGATGTCGGGTGCCGCCGCGCGCGTGCCAGCCGCCCACCCCGCCACCCGCGTCGCCGCGAGTCTTGATCATGCGCCGGCGCACGGAATCGTCGCGCAGGACGGTTGTCGTTTTTACCTTCTTCGCCTTCCTCTCACCCTTGCCTTCGTCGCCCTTGGGTTTGGGCGCATGTAGCGTGCCCTCCGAGGCCGCGGCCGCTGCGCCCGGCACAGCAGCTTTCTCCAGTGCCGCCTGTGCCTCGCGCTCCGCCTGCTTTTGCTCCGCCTCGCGCTTCTCTCGTTCCTGCTTGTCTCGCAGCTCCTGCGCCTGGATCTCGGCCAGCTGCCGCTGACGGCGTGCTTCGTCCTCACGCAGCTCGATCTCCTTGGCGTCCAGCGTAGCAGCGGGCGGAATTGCTGGAGCCGAAGCCTGAGCCGGCGCAGGCGTCGTCGCCCCCTCCTCCCCGCTCTCGGCGGCCGCCTCGGAAGGATCGCGCTTCACGAACACCCGCTTCTTGCGCACCTCGACCTGGATGGTGCGTGCCTTGCCCGAGGAGTCCGATTTCTTGATCTCGCTCGTTTGCTTGCGCGTAAGGGTAATCTTGTTCTTCGCCTCCGCGGATCCGTGCGATTTGCGCAGATATTCCAAAAGCCGGGACTTGTCCTGCTCCGTCAATGAGTCCTCGGGGACGCGCTTTTCCACGCCCGCGGCGCGCAGCTGCTCGAGCAGAACCGATGGCGGTACTTTTAGCTCGCTGGCGAATTGTGCGACGCTGGTCTGGGCCACGTTATTGGACCTCCTTGTGCTCTGCCTGAGGCGTGGCAGCGTCGTCCGCGAACCAGTGCGCACGTGCTGCCATGATCAGGTTCTTCGCGCGCTCCTCGTCGATCCCGCTCAGCTCCGCGAGCTCGTCGACCGCCAGATCGCCGAGGTCGTCACGCGTCTTGACGCCGCCCTCCGCGAGCTTGGCGGCGAGTTGGGTATCCATTCCCTCCAGTTGGAGCAGGTCCGCTGCGACCCCCTCTACCTTCTCCTCGTTTGCGATCGCCGCGACCAGGAGCGCATTGCGGGCGCGATTGCGAAGCTCGTTGACCGTATCCTCGTCGAAGGCTTCGATCTCGAGCAATTCGTTGATCGGCACGTACGCGATTTCCTCCAGGGTCGAAAAACCTTCCTGGATCAGGATGTCGGCAACCTCCTCATCGACATCCAGACGCTCGATGAACAGATTGCGCGTGCGACCGCTTTCTTCAGCCTGCTTGGTCGCGGACTCTTCCTCGGTCATCAGATTGATCTGCCATCCGGTGAGCTCCGAGGCGAGCCGCACGTTCTGTCCGCTGCGGCCAATGGCGATGGCGAGATTCTCCTCGTCGACCACCACGTCCATCGCGTGCTTCTCTTCGTCGACCACGATCGAGGACACTTCCGCGGGCGCGAGCGCGCCGATCACGAATTGCGCCGGATCAGCCGACCAAAGCACGATATCAACGCGCTCTCCCGCCAGTTCCTGAGTAACGGCCTGCACGCGCGAGCCACGCATGCCCACGCAGGTGCCGATCGGATCGATGCGCTTGTCATTGGAATGCACGCCGATCTTTGCCCGGATTCCAGGGTCGCGAGCGGCAGACTTGATTTCCAGCAACCCCTCTTCGATTTCCGGCACTTCGAGCTCGAACAGTTTCATGATGAACTGTGGCGCGGTCCGCGAAAGTATGAGTTGCGGGCCCCGCGCACCACGGTCGATCTTCATTACCCAGGCCCGTACTCGGTCGCCGATGCGCAGGTTTTCCTTCGGGATCATCTGGTCGCGCGGCAATAGTGCCTCGAGCCGCCCGGACTCGACGATAGCGCTGCCGCGCTCCATCCGTTTCACGGTGCCCGTGACCAGCTCGTCGCCTCGCGACAGAAAGTCGTTGAGAATTTGTTCGCGCTCCGCATCGCGAATGCGCTGCAGGATCACCTGCTTCGCTGTCTGCGCCCCTATGCGTCCGAACTCGATGGGCTCAAGCGGCTCCTCCAGGTAGTCCTCGAGCTTGAGCTCGGGGTTGCGTCGTTGCGCATCCGATAGCGCAATCTGCGCCGCCGGTATCTCCAGCGCGTCGTCCGGGACCACTTTCCAGCGTCGGAATGAATCGTGGCCGCCGGTGTTGCGATCGATCGCGACGCGCACGTCGACGTCGTCGCTGAAGCGCTTCTTCGTGGCCGAGGCGAGCGCCATTTCCAGCGCCGCAAAAACAACGTCACGATTGACGTTCTTCTCCCGCGCCAGAGCGTCCACAAGGAGCAGAATTTCACGACTCATTGAATACTCTCCAAAATACTCACAGGTCAGGAACCAGCCGCGCCCGCTCCATGCCTGCGAGACTCAATTCAACCGTCCGGCCGTCGACGATCACCGTCGCGACCTCACCTGCAATTCCTTGCAGCGTTCCGACAAATCGGCGTCTGCCGCTCGCGTCCGCTGCGCGCATACGCACGTCCACCTTCTGACCTGCGAACCGCGCAAAGTCCGCCGCCTTGCGCAGCGGCCGATCGAGGCCCGGCGACGAAACCTCGAGGCGGTCGAAATCGATCCCCTCGACCGCGAAAATGCGCGTCAGGTGCTGGCTGACGTCGGCGCAATCGTCAACCGACACGCCACCTGGCTTGTCGATGTAGACGCGCACCATCCGGCCTCTGCTCGACACCTGGGCGTCGACCAGCTCAAAACCCAGCCCCGCCACGGCGGGCTCCACTACGCCGGCGATCGCCCCCATATACCTGTTCAGCTGCGCAAACAAAAAATGGGCCGAAGCCCATCGCGCCTTCGCGGACCCGGATCAATGCCTACGGGCCCTAAAGCTTTTGAAGTTTAACAGCTTTTCGTGCGGCAGACAATCCCGCTGGACGAATTTCGGCGCGACTTCACAGCCATGGTGGCGGACAGCAATTCACGCACCCGGCGCGGTTCGAGCTCGCGCCATTGCCCCGGCTCGAGATCTCGCGGCAGATTGACAGGCCCGTAGGCCGTCCGCACCAGTCGGCTGACGCGCAGCCCAACGGCTTCGAAGAGCCGACGCACCTCGCGATTGCGCCCCTCGCGCAACGCGACGCGGTACCAGCGATTGGCGCCCACATCGCTGCCTTGCGCGTCGATCCGCTCGAACGCCGCCCTCCCGTCCTCTAGCTCAACCCCATTGAGCAACCGGTGCCGCTCTGCCGGACCGAGGCGCCCAAGCGCCCGAACCGCGTACTCGCGCAGCATCTCGAACCGCGGATGCATCAGCCGGTTAGCGAGTTCACCGGAGTCGGTGAGAAGCAAAAGCCCCGAAGTATTTATGTCCAGGCGACCTACGGCCGCCCACTTTCCACGGCTTACCGGCGGCAGCCGCGCAAACACCGTCGGGCGTCCGCCGGGATCGCTTCGGGTAACCAGTTCTCCGACCGGCTTGTGATAGAGGAGAACGCGTGCCAGCTCAGTCGTCTCGCGCAAGGCGACGGGCCGCCCGTCGATGCATACCCGATCGGCGGCTCTCGCCCGGTCTCCCAGCTGCGCGACGCGACCATCGACCGACACGCGCCCAGCGCTGATCCAGCCCTCGATTTCGCGTCGCGAACCCAGCCCGGCCCCCGCGAGGAGCTTTTGCAGTCGCTCCGCCCCGCCCGGCTCAGGCGCCGGTCGGAGACTCGGCGTGCTCTGGGGCGGTGGCTGGTGTCCGCGTGTCGCTCGTGTCCGTCTGGGCCGTGGCTGATTCAACTTGCAGCGTCCTTGCAATTTCTTCGAGCGGCGGCAGTTCTTCGAGCGAGCGCAAACCCAGATCGTCAAGAAATGCCTTGGTGGTCGCGTATAGCGCGGGCCGCCCCGGGGTCTCCCGCTGGCCAACCGTGTCGATCCAGCCCCGGCTTTCCAATGCCTGGATGATCTGCGCCGAGACGGTCACGCCGCGAATGTCCTCGATGTCGCCACGCGTGACCGGCTGGCGATACGCGATGATCGCGAGCGTTTCCATCACGGCACGTGAATAACGCGGTGGTCGTTCCGGATTCAGACGATCGACGTAGCTCTGGAACTCCGGCTTGGTCTGGAATCGCCATCCGCTCGCAAGGTTCACCAACTCGACGGCACGGTCGCGCCATTCCTCGCGCAACTCGCCAAGCAGGCGCCGCAGCGTGTCCGGTCCGATTTCTTCGTCGAACAAGCGCCTCAGGTCGACGAGCGAGAGCGGCTCGCGCGAAGCGAGCAATGCTGCTTCGATAACGCGTTTGGCTTCAGTGGGGCTCAGCATTCGTCAATTTAACGTAGATAGGCGCGAAACACTCGGACTGAGTGATTTCGATCAGAAGTTCGCGAGCCAACTCCAGCAACGCGAGAAAGTTAACCACCAGGACCGCGACACCGCGCCTCGGATCGAATAGCTCAGAAAACTCGAGCACCCGATGTTCGCGCAGCCGCCGCAGTATCGTGCTCATATGCGCCCGAACCGACAGCTCTTCGCGCGAAACGCGATGGTGCGCGGCAAGCCGCGCACGCGTGAGCAGGCCGCGCCAGGCTTCCGCCAAGTCCCGCGCGTCTACCTCCGGCAGGCGCTCCTCGACCGTTTTCTCGATCCAGACTGAAATTGCGACGACATCGCGCCCGACCTGGGGCAGCGTGTCGAGCTTGTGCGCCGCCTGCTTGATCTGCTCATATTCGAGCAAGCGCCTGACCAGTTCGGCGCGCGGATCTTCTTCTTCCTCCGCCAGCGACGGCGGCCGGGGAAGTAGCATGCGCGACTTGATGGCCATGAGCATGGCTGCCATGACCAGATACTCGGCGGCGAGTTCCAGGTTCTTCGAACGCATCACCTCAACGTACTCGAGATACTGGCGCGTGAGCGGAGCCATCGGGATGTCCAGCACGTCCAGGTTCTGCTTGCGGATGAGGTACAGCAACAGGTCAAGTGGTCCTTCGAACGCCTCAAGGATCACCTCGAGCGCGTCGGGCGGGATATAGAGGTCGTGCGGAAACTCGGCCAGAGGCTCGCCATAGAGGCGCGCGATCGGCGTGGCGATGGTCTGCTGGACGGGCTCTGACATCAGCTGTAGCTCAGACCCATGGCCTCGCGCACGTCGCGCATGGTCTCGCCCGCCAATTTACTCGCCCGGTCGCAACCATCGGCAATTATGTTCTTAACCAACGTAGGGTCATCGAGGTAGGTTTGGGCGCGCTCGCGCATCGGGGCGAGCTCGGCCTGGACCGCGTCGATCACCGGCTGCTTGCATTCTAGGCACCCGATTCCCGCCGTAGTGCAACCCTGACGCACCCAGTCCTTCCTCTGCTGATCGGAGTAGACCAGATGCAGCTGCCAGACCGGGCAAACATCGGGATTGCCCGGGTCGCTGCGCTTCACGCGCGCGGGGTCCGTGGGCATCGTGCGGATCTTCCTCGCAACCGTTTCCGGCTCGTCGCGCAGCTCGATTGCATTGCCGTAAGACTTCGACATCTTCTGGCCGTCGAGGCCCGGCAGGCGCGATGACTCGGTCAGCAGCACGTCCGGCTCGACCAGGATCTTCTTGCCGCTCCCCTCGAGCCAGCCGAACAGGCGCTCGCGATCTCCGCGCGGCAAGTTCTGCTGCTCCTCGAGCAGCGCCTGCGCGCGCTGCAGTGCCTCAACGTCCCCTTGCTCGAGGAATTTCGTCCGCAAGTCGTTGAACACTCTGGCTTTCTTGGAACCCATCTTCTTTACCGCCGTCTTCGCCTTGTCCTCGAACCCGGCCTCGCGCCCGTAAAGGTGGTTGAAGCGCCGCGCCACCTCGCGCGTGAACTCGACGTGGGGAACCTGGTCCTCCCCTACCGGGACGTACTTGGCCCGATAGATGAGGATATCCGCCGATTGCAGCAGCGGATAGCCCAGAAAGCCATAGGTCGAGAGGTCGCGATCGGACAGCTTCTCCTGCTGGTCCTTGTAGGTCGGCACCCGTTCCAGCCATCCAAGCGGCGTCATCATCGACAGCAGCAAATGCAGCTCGGAATGCTCCGGCACCAGGGACTGGACGAACAAGGTCGCCTGATTTGGGTCGACGCCGGCGGCAAGCCAGTCGACGACCATGTCCCAGGAATTCTTCTGTATCTGGCCTGGCGTCTCGTAGTCGGTGGTAAGCGCGTGCCAGTCCGCGACGAAGTAAAGGCACGGATACTCGGCCTGCAGTCGAACCCAGTTCTTCAAGACGCCGTGATAGTGCCCGAGGTGCAGCGCGCCGGTGGGACGCATACCCGAGAGAACTCGTGTTTCGTACATGGCGAGTCGTGTCCTAGAGCATCACGACGGCGTGTATGAGCGAGACTCCCACGTTCACCAGTGGTCCGAGAACGAAATCGAGCACGTGGGTAACGAGCATGAGCAGCAGCAGCGGCAGCCCCCAGGGTTCGAGCTTTGCGTATTGCCACGATGCGCGCCCCGGCAACAGGCTCGCGACAATCCGTCCGCCGTCGAGCGGCAGGATCGGAAGCAAGTTTAGAAACATGAACACCAGGTTGATCAGAATACCTGCGCGTGCCATGGCCCCCATCGGCACCGTGAAGAAATTGGGAGGCAGGACCAGTGCCAGCTTGAGCAGCATGGCCCACGCGAGCGACATGGCGAGGTTGGCGGCAGGCCCGGCCGCAGCAACCCACGCCATATGCTGTTTCGGATTGCGCAGGGCGGAATAGTTAACGGGAACCGGTTTGGCCCAACCGAACAGAAACACGCCGCGCGAAACGAGCAGCATCAGAAGAGGAACCACGACAGTACCCACCAGATCGATGTGCCGCAGCGGATTGAGGCTCACGCGCCCCTGTGCGTAGGCCGTCATGTCCCCGAAGTACCGGGCGACGTAGCCATGAGCTGCCTCGTGCAGGGTAATCGCCAGAATCACGGGAAGCGCGAATATGGCGATCGTCTGTACGAGCTGGTTGACGTCCATCGATGAGATTCTAAAACGTTGAATTCTAGCAGATTAGCTGTGACGATCCGCGTCGCGTGCTAAGCGACCACCCCGAGCGTTTCGAGTGCGCCACGTCCCTTGCGCACCACCAGAGGCTCCTCCCCGGTGAGGTCGATCACCGTCGTCGGCACGACGCCGCACGAGCCCGCATCGATCACCAGGTCAAGCTCGTGCTCGAGGCGCGCCCGGATTTCCGCTGCGTTGGAAAGCGGTTGAGCATCTCCAGGAAGCAACAGGGTGGCCGACAGCATCGGTTCGTTAAGCTCCGCCAGCAAGGCGTGGGCCACGGCGTGCGAGGGCACGCGCACACCTATGGTCTTGCGTTTGGCATGCAACAGCCGCCGCGGCAGCTCCCGGGTCGCGCGCAGGATGAACGTATAGCTGCCGGGAGTGGCGGCCTTAAGCAGCCGGTACTGCGCGTTGCCAACAATCGCGTAGGTAGAAATTTCGGACAGGTCGCGGCACATCAGTGTGAGGTGGTGCCGCTCGTCCACCAGTCGCACCCGGCGCAGGCGCCCGAGCGCTTTGGCGTCTCCAATGTGGCAACCGAGGGCATAGCAGGAATCCGTCGGATACGCGATCAATCCTCCGCGGCGAAGAATCTCCGCCGCTTGGCGCATGAGACGCATTTGCGGATGGGTGGCGTGGACCTGAAAGTACTGCGCCACGACCTCAGACCTCCCAACCTTCCCAGACCGGGCGCAGGCGAGGATCCAATGCAGGCAGGCTCCCCAGTTCCACGCCCTCGTCCGGCCCATGAAAATCCGAACCGCGCGATGCCGCTAATCCATGTCGTATGGCGAGCGCGCCGAAAAGCGCGTACTGGTCCGGTGAATGGCTGCCCGTTACGACCTCGATCGCGCGGCCGCCTGCCGCCCGGAACTCCGCCAACAGGCTTTCCATTGCGCTCGCGGAAAGCGCATAACGCCCGGGGTGCGCAAGCACCGCATGGCCTCCGGCGTCGCCGATCCAGCGCAGCGCATCTGCAAGCTGTGCCCAGTTGTGCCGAACGTACCCTGGCTTGCCCGGAACCAGGTAGTGTCGAAAAGCTTCCCTGGTGCCGGCCACGTGCCCGCACTGTACCAAGTAGCGTGCGAAGTGGGTCCGGCTGACCATGGCCGCATTGGCAGCCAGTGCGAGCGCGCCCTCGAAGCTGCCCGAAATTCCCGACCGCTCAAGGCTCCGCCCCATCTCCTGCGCGCGCTCGACGCGGCCGGAGCGCACGCGCTCCAGGCCCGCATTCAGTGCGGGATTGCCAAGGTCTACGCCAAGTCCGACTACATGTAGCGTCACTCCCCGCCAAGTGACCGATATTTCGACGCCGTCGATCAGGACGGTCCCGGTTTCTCGTGCCGCCTGACGCGCCTCCTGCAGTCCGTCCAACTGATCGTGGTCCGTGAGCGCGAGCATCTCGACACCCTGCGCGGCGGCGCGTCGCACCACGTCGCCGGGGGCCAGCGCGCCGTCGGAAGCGGTGGAATGGGAATGCAGATCTGCGTTCATGCGCTCGACAGCAGAAACTCTTCGATCCGCGCTGCCAGCGCCTCGGGCTGGTCATGGTGAAGCATATGTCCCGCGTCAGAAATCGTGACATGACGCAGGTTCCCGATCGCGGCGCGACGCTCTGCATACTGCTCGGCGCCGATCCCGATCCGCTTCAGCGCCTCGGATTCGCTCGCATCGACCCACAGCACGGGCGCACTGACCTGCTGCCAGATGGCGCGCGCTTCCTCGTAACGGTACAGGATCGGATTGACGATCTTGTGCGCCGGGTCTCCGCGCAGCTGCACCTGGCCGTCGACCTCGCGGCCCCAGTGCCGGGCTAGGAACTCCGCGCGCGCGCGCGTAAGGCGTGCATTGCCCTTTTGCAAACGGTCCGCGAGCGCGCCGAAATCCGGGTAGCTGCGCAGCCGCGGCGGGCTACGCAGCTCTTCCAGCCAGCGCGCGTAGCGCTTCGGGGCCTGCTCGGGGCGCGTAGCCGACATGCCGAAGCCCTCCAGATTTACAAGCTTTGCCACGCGCGCGGGACGCACCCCCGCGTAGAGCGCCGCGACGTTGCCCCCGAGGCTGTGCCCCACGAGGTTGAGCGGCATTTCGGGCTGGATACCCTCAAGTAACGCGTCCAGGTCGCCGAGGTAGTCGGGGAACCAGTAGCTGTCCGATCCACTCCAGTCGGTCTGCCCGTAGCCGCGCCAATCAGGCGCGTAGACGTCCCACTGCGTCGACATGGCGTCGACCAGGAACTGGAACGAAGCGGAGACGTCCATCCATCCGTGCAACAGCACGATGCGTCGTTGCGCGTTACCAGGCCAATGGCGAACGTGGTAGCGCAGGCGACGGACATCGAAGTACAAGGACTCGCTGTGACGCATGAACGGCCGCGAAAGCAGCGATCTTACTGGAAGTTGAAACCGACCTCGGGGTGGCGCCCGGAAACGAGGTCCGCAAGCGCACGCCCTGAGCCGCAGGCGAGCGTCCAGCCGAGGGTCCCGTGGCCGGTATTGAGATATAGATTGCGCAACCGCGTACCGCCGATCAACGGTACGTTGTTCGGAGTGGCGGGCCGCAGACCCGCCCAGGGCGTGATTTCGCCGAACGGCGCGAGCCGCGGAAACAGCTGCCGCACGCGCTCGAGAATTGCCTCGCAGCGAACCGGATTGACTTCCGTGTCGTACCCGCCCAGCTCGGCGGTGCCTGCACTGCGTAGGCGGTCGCCCAGACGCGAGATGACGATCTTGCATGCCTCGTCGGTCAGGCTGACGTTCGGCGCGACGGCCGCCTGCTCCGGTGTCAGAGGGATCGTGATCGAGTACCCCTTAAGCGGGTAGACCAGCATGCGCACCCCGAGCCGCGCGCATAGCAGGGGGCTGTAGCTGCCGAGTGCCACGACGTAAGCGTCACCCTCGATCCGCTCGACCCCGACACTGCGCGCGGTTACGCCGATAACCCGGTCTGCGGCAGTCTCGATCGCCTGCACGGTCGTTCCGTAACGGAAGCTCACCCCGCGCGCCTGCGCCAGGCGGGCCAGTCCCTGCGTGAATTCGAAGGCGTCGCCCGACTCGTCCTGCGGCGTGTGCACACCGCCCACGATGTCGACGGTGCTGCTCGCCAGCGCGGGCTCGAGCGCGATGCACTCGGCGCGCGACTTCACCTCCCGCTCAACGCCGAGCCGTCGCATCGACTCCGCGTGCCGCGCGAGCGCCGCGAATTCCTGCTCGTCGGTGCAGAAGTGCAGGATGCCGCGCCGCGAGCTCTGGTATTCGATGCCGGTGCGCTCCCGCAGCGTGGCCAGGCAGTCACGGCTGTAGAGCGCAAGCCCAGCCAACTCGCGCGTGTTGCGCGCGAACCTTCCGGGAAGGCATTCGAAGAGAAAGCGCAGGCCCCATTCCCATTGCGCGAGGCTGGCACGGGGCCGGAACAGCATCGGCGCATCCTCGCGCCCGAGCCACTTTATCATCTTGGGCAGGACGTCCGGACGCGCCCATGGTTCGGCGTGTCCGGCTGAAATCTGACCGCCATTGGCAAACGACGTCTCTCTCCCCGCGTCGGACTGACGTTCGACGACGGTGACGTCGTGGCCCGCCTCGGCGAGATACCACGCCGAGGCGACGCCCACTACGCCCGCGCCAAGCACGACGACTTTCAATCGAAGTTCTCCCCGCTGGTCACCCACGCTATGATAGCCACTGCTCCCACCTTAGCCAGAAACGCCGTAATGCCAATCTTCTCGATCGGTGACCGTCACCCCGAATTCCGCGGCGAGCACCACTACATCGCCCACGACGCGACGCTGGTCGGCGCTATCACCATCGAGAACGAGGCGAGCGTCTGGTTCCAAGTTGTCATCCGCGCCGAGAACGACCGCATTCATGTCGGTGAAGGCTGCAACGTGCAGGACGGATCGGTGCTGCACGTCGATCCCGGTTTTACGCTCACCTTGGGAAGGATGGTAACGATCGGACACAAGGTGATGCTGCACGGCTGCACCGTCGGCGAGGGCTCCCTGGTCGGAATCAACAGCGTTGTCATGAACGGCGCACGCATCGGCAAGGGGTCCCTGATCGGCGCCAACACGCTGATTCCCGAAGGCAAGGAAATCCCGGATGGCGTGCTGGTGCTCGGATCTCCCGGCAAGGTCGTGCGCGAATTGCGCCAGGAAGAGCGCGACAATCTGGTAAAGATCGCGCAAGGCTACATCGACCGCTCCAAGTGGTACCGGAGGGAGCTTCGCGCCCTGGCGCTGCCGCCCTCCGCCGCCTAAACGGTCATTTCGGCGCCATGCGGATCGCGCCGTCGAGGCGGATCACTTCTCCATTCAGCATTTCGTTCTCGACAATGCTTCTCACCAGCTGCGCGTACTCCGCGGGTCGCCCGAGGCGGGGCGGGAACGGAACCATCTTGCCGAGCGAGTCCTGTGCCTCCTTCGGCAGCCCCATCAACATCGGCGTTTCGAATATGCCTGGCGCGATGGTACAAACGCGAATTCCGCTGCGCGCGAGGTCGCGGGCAATCGGCAGCGTCATGCCGACGACCCCGCCCTTCGAGGCAGAGTACGCCGCCTGACCGATTTGCCCGTCGAACGCGGCGACCGATGCCGTGTTGACGATCACGCCGCGTTCGCCTGCTGCGTTGGGCCCGGCTTTGGCCATCGCATCCGCAGTCATACGGATCATGTTGAACGTTCCGATCAAGTTCACGCCGACAACGCGTGCGAAGCTCGCGAGCCGATGCGGCCCGTCTTTGCCAATCGTCTTTTCGGCGATGGCGATGCCGGCGCAGTTCACCAGGACATGTACGCCCCCGAATGCGCTCAGCGCCAGCTGCACAACTGCCGCCGCATCGGCTTCTGCGGTAACGTCGGTGCGCACGAAGCGCGCGGCGGCACCGAGCGACTTCGCAAGCTCGTTTCCTGCCTCCGCCTGCATATCGGCGAGCACCACTTTGCCTCCACCCTCGACCGCCATCCGGGCGGTCGCTGCGCCAAGGCCGGATGCGCCGCCAGTGATGAGAAACACGCTGTTCTTGATCTGCATGGGGACTCCGTTGTGAACGGCCGGAACAGTGACCAATTTGAAGCATATAACGGAATATTCTTGAGGCCACGGCCCCAATCGTGGACAATTCCAGTTTTTGAACGGCTGTTCAAAAATCGTGGATGCGCTTTCCCGGAACTCTGCTCAATTGCACCTAGGCTTCGGCATGAACTTCGGCGATCTGTACGATCGCCAGGCGCTGCGCTCGCTGGACGGCGCCTTTCTCGACTTCCTGGGCGAAGCGGACGCCGGGCTTCGCAACCGCCTTGCGGCTGCGCGCGAAGCGCCGGACCAGCTCGCGCCCAAAGACGAGTCGGAACTATTGATCGCGCTCGCGCCGCACCTGGACGATTTCATCGCACGCCTATTCGGAATCGAGACCGAGGTCCAGGCCCTCGCCACGCGCCACCACGAGCTGGCGCCGCTGTATTCGGTCAAACGGCTTTTCGTGCAGCGCCGCGCCCTGCACAAGATCAGTGCCGAGGAGGCCCAGCGCGTGGACGGCGCGATCGCCGAGCAGCAGCTGGTCGCCAAGTTCGGCGAACCGTTCAGCGAGCTTGCCTTCGCGCGCCATGTCACCGAATGGCAGAAGGACGAAGCAGCGAACGCGGAGGCGCTCGAGCTCGCCGCGCGCTACGCGGCGTGGGCGACGGTGACGCCGGAGGGCAAAGCACGACATCGGGCCGGTGTTTTGTTCAAGGCGCCCAGGAAGCTCGACTTCATGCGCCTGGTCCCGGTCCATACCGATGCCTCGCAGGGCTACCCGCGACATACGCTTGCCTCCGAACACCTGCGGCGCCGGGAAGGCTTCGGGCTGACCGACGCGGGGACCGACCTGGTCGGCGCGCTCGACCAGGCGAACTATTGCATCTGGTGCCATGAGCAAGGCAAGGATTCGTGCTCGAAGGGGCTGAAGGAGAAAGCTCCCACGCACGGCTTCAAGAAGACAGTGTTCGGCGTCACCCTCGCCGGCTGCCCGCTGGAGGAAAAGATATCGGAGTTCCACATGGTCAAGACGCGCGGCCAGCTGCTGGCGGCGCTCGCCATCATCACGGTAGACAACGCGATGGTCGCCGGCACGGGGCACCGCATCTGCAACGACTGCATGAAATCCTGCATCTACCAGAAGCAGGAGCCGGTCGACATTCCGCAGGCTGAAACACGCACCCTCAAGGACGTGCTCGGGTTGCCGTGGGGTTTCGAGATCTACTCGCTCTTGACGCGCTGGAATCCGCTCGATTTGCGGCGACCGTATCCCCGCCCAGCGAGCGGCAAGCGCGTGCTGGTGGTCGGTCTCGGGCCGGCCGGATTCACGGTGGCGCACCATCTGATGAACGACGGCCACACTGTAGTCGGCATCGATGGCCTGAAGATCGAACCGCTCGACCCGGGTTTGAGCGGCGTCGACCCATTGGGCGTACGCAAGCCCTTCCGGCCCATCCGCAGCCTCGATGAGCTGTACGAGCCGCTCGACGAACGCCTCATGGCCGGCTTCGGCGGCGTCGCCGAGTACGGAATCACGGTGCGCTGGGACAAGAACTTCCTGAAAATCATACGTCTGTTGCTCGAGCGCCGAACCGAGTTCGCCATGTTCGGTGGAGTGCGGTTCGGCGGCACACTGGGCGCCGAGGATGCCTTCGCGCTCGGCTTCGATCACATAGTGCTCGCCGCGGGCGCCGGCCGCCCGACGCTGCTGGACGTGCCCAATGGCCTCGCCCGAGGCGTACGCGCGGCGTCGGACTTCTTGATGGCGCTGCAGCTGACCGGTGCCGCGCGGCGCGACTCGATCGCCAACTTGCAGATCCGCCTGCCTGTGGTGGTCATCGGCGGCGGCTTGACTGCGATAGATACCGCGACCGAGTCGCTTGCCTACTATGTCGTGCAGGTGGAGAAATTCCTGTCGCGCTACGAGGCTCTCAGCTCGGAACGTGGCGAAGCTACGGTGCGCGAGGCATGGAACGCAGAAGAGACGGACATCGCCGACGAGTTCGTGGCGCACGCGCGCTCGATTCGCGCGGAGCGCGCCGCGGCGCGGGCCGAGGGGCGCGAGCCGAAGCTGCTCGAGCTGCTGCAGTCCTGGGGCGGCGTCACGATCGCCTACCGCAGGCGGCTGGTCGACGCGCCTTCCTACACGCTGAACCACGAGGAGGTCGAAAAGGCTCTGGAGGAAGGGATCAGCTTCGCCGAAGGCCTGTCGCCGACGAGGATCGAAATCGACCAGTTCGGACATGCCAGCGCGGTGCGTTTCGCCCAGCAGGGCGGCAGCGAGGTCGAGCTTCAGGCGCGCTCGGTGCTGGTCGCGGCCGGCACGCAGCCCAACACTGTACTGGGGCGCGAAGATCCCACGCACTTCAAGCTCGACGGCAAGTACTTCGAGGCCTGCGACCCGGCGGGCAATCCGGTCAAGCCCGAGCGAGCCATCTCCAAGCCTTTGCTGCCGAGCGTCTTGATGTGGCGCACCCGCGATGGCAGGTTCGTAAGCTATTTCGGCGACCTGCATCCGTCCTATTTCGGCAACGTGGTGAAGGCGATGGGGGGCGCCAAGCAAGGCTACCCCACGGTCAGCGCAATGCTGGCAAAAGTCAGCCCGGCATCGGCGCTTGACGATGCTGCGTTCCTCGCGCTGCTGAATCGCGAATTGCGCCCAGTCGTTCACGAGGTCAAGCGCCTGACGCCGACCATCGTCGAAGTCGTGGTCCGCGCCCCAGCCGCCGCACGACGCTTCCGACCCGGGCAGTTTTACCGCCTGCAGAATTTCGAATCTCTCGCGCCTCGCGTCGGCGACACCACACTGGCAATGGAGGGGCTAGCGCTGACCGGAGCCTGGGTGGACAAGGCGCGCGGCGTCCTTTCGACCATTATCCTCGAGATGGGCGGCTCGTCGGATCTGTGCGCCCATCTGACGCCCGGCGAACCGGTCGTTCTCATGGGCCCGACCGGCACGCCGACCGAGATTCCGCCTGACGAAACGGTTGTCCTGGCGGGCGGCGGGCTGGGCAATGCAGTTCTGTTTTCGATCGGCCAGGCACTGCGCGCCGCTGGCTCCAAGGTGCTCTACTTCGCCGGCTACAAGAAGGACGCAGACCGCTACAAGGTCGAGGAGATCGAGAAGGCGGCTGACGTCGTCGTCTGGTGCTGCGACCGCCCCCCCGGTTTTCAGGCCCGCCGGGCGCAGGATCGAAGTTTTGTCGGCAATATCGTCGATGCGATGCTCGCCTACGCCCGGGGCCAGCTCGGAGAGCACTCGATCTCCTTTCACGACTGCGACCGACTGCTGGCGATCGGATCGGACCGCATGATGGCCGCTGTGGCTCGGGCCCGGCACAACGAGCTCAAGGACTATCTCAAGGCGTCCCATCTGGCCATCGGCTCGATCAATTCGCCCATGCAGTGCATGATGAAGGAAGTGTGCGCGCAGTGCCTGCAGCCCCACGTCGACCCGGTCACCGGCGATCGAAGCTACGTCTTCTCCTGCTTCAACCAGGACCAACCGCTCGATCTGGTGGATTTTCCGGCCCTTGACCAGCGGTTGCGCCAGAACGGAGTGCAGGAGAAACTGACGGCACAGTGGATCGACCGCTGTCTGCGCGAACTCCAATTGCGGACTCGGAGCGCAGCCGTCTTGAGCTAAGATTTCCTCCGTCGTGGACCGGTACTCGGAGATGCGCATGAATATCAAGCACGGGTTGCTCGCACTTACGCTGCTCGCCGCCACGGCCGCCGGTGGCAACGCCGTTGCTCAACCCATCAAGGTCGGTGAACTGAACAGCTACAAGCTGTTTCCGGCATTTCTGGAGCCGTACAAGAAGGGCTGGCAGCTCGCGATGGAGGAGATCAACGCCGGCGGCGGCATCAATGGGCGCAAGCTCGAGGTCGTATCGCGCGACGACGGCGGCAACCCCGGCGCCGCGGTCCGGGTTGCAGAGGAACTGATTACGCGCGACAAAGTCAGTATATTGATGGGCGAGTTCGCTTCGCACATCGGTCTTGCGGTTTCGAACCTCGCCAATCGGCGCAAGGTGGTGTTTGTCGCTGCGGAGCCACTGACCGACAAGCTCGTATGGGAAGACGGCAACCGCTACACCTTCCGCCTGCGCCCGTCGACCTACATGCAAGTCGCGATGCTGGTGCCTGAGGCCGTGAAGCTGCATAAGAAGCGATGGGCCATCGTGTATCCGAACTACGAATACGGTCAATCCGCGACTGAATCGTTCAAGAAACTGATGGCAGCGGCGCAGCCAGGAATCGAGATCGTCGCCGAACAAGCCCCGCCGCTGGGCAAGATCGACGCCGGCGCGGTGGTCCAGGCTCTGTCGGACGCCAAGCCGGACGCCATCTTCAGCTCGCTGTTTGCGGCCGACCTGCAAAAATTCGTGCGCGACGGCAACATCCGAGGACTGTTCAAGGGTCGCGCGGTGTTCAACCTGCTGGGCGGCGAGCCGGAGTATCTCGAACCGCTCAAGGACGAAACGCCCGAGGGCTGGTGGGTGACAGGCTATCCGTGGCGTGAAATCAAGACGCCTGAACACGAGAAATTTCTTGCCGCCTACGAAAAGCGCTGGCGTGATCACCCTCGCCTCGGCTCCGTCGTCGGCTATGCCGCGATGTACTCGGTGGCCAACGCTCTGAAGAAGGCAGGCTCGACCGACAGCGACGCCCTGATCGCGGCGCTTGAAGGCCTCGAAATGCAAACTCCGTTTGGGCCCATCGTCTACCGTGCGGTCGACCATCAGTCGACGATGGGGGCGTATGTCGGGCAACTCGCGAAAAAGGACGGTGAGGGGGTAATGGTCGACTGGCACTTCGCCGACGGGGCCGCGTATCTGCCATCGCCGGCCGAGGCCAAGTTGCTTCGTCGGCCGTAATGCCATCGAGGTATCGGATCGCATTCGCCGGGCATGTCCCGGCGATTTTGTCTTGATGACCACGTCGGCGATCCTGATCCAGTTCCTGAACGGCCTGGCCGGCGCCAGTTCGCTCTTTCTGGTGGCTGCGGGCCTGTCGATCATCTTCGGCGTCACGCGGATCGTCAATTTTGCCCACGGCTCATTCTTCATGCTGGGCCTGTACGTGGCCTACAGCCTGATCGACAAGTTCGGCCACGGGACGGTTGGATTCTGGGGTGGCGTGGCACTCGCCGCAGTTGCCGTCGCGCTGCTCGGCGCGCTAGTCGAAATGCTGCTGCTGCGTCGTATCTACGCGGCGCCCGAGCTGCTGCAACTGCTTGCCACGTTCGCGCTGGTGCTGGTGATTCAGGACTTCACGCTCTGGGCGTGGGGTCCGGAGGACTTGCTCGGCCCGCGCGCGCCGGGCCTGAGCGGCGCGGTGAACATCGCCGGGCATCAATTTCCGCAGTACGACCTGTTCCTGATCGTTCTCGGTCCGACAGTGCTGCTGATGCTCAACTTCCTGTTGAATCGCACTCGATGGGGCACGCTCGTGCGCGCAGCAACCGAGGACCGCGAGATGGCAGGCGCGCTCGGAGTCAATCAGAAGTGGATGTTCACGACTGTGTTTGCTCTCGGCGCCTTGCTCGCCGGCGCGGGAGGAGCATTGCAGATTCCGCGCGAGCCTGCGAGTCTCTACCTCGATCTGTCGGTCATCGCCGACGCCTTCGTCGTGGTGGTAGTGGGCGGACTGGGCTCCATTCCCGGCGCGTTTCTCGCCGCACTGCTGATTGCCGAGATCAAGGCGTTCTGCATCGGCATCGGCGACGTCACGATTGCAGATAGCGTGATTTCGCTTTCCAAGCTAACGCTGGTGGTCGAGTTTGTGGTCATGGCGGTAGTGCTGGTGCTGCGGCCCTGGGGCCTGCTCGGCCGGCGCCCGACCCCGCCGCGCAGCGCGAGTGCCGTTGAACGCCCGCCTGTGCTGCCGTCGCGCCGCGCCCTTTACGCGCTCGCGGCCTGTGGCGCCGCGCTCGCCCTGCTTCCGGCGCTGACGACCGGGTATCTGCTCATTCTCCTGACCGACATATTCGTATTCGCTTTGTTCGCGGTCAGCCTGCACTTCATCATGGGACCCGGCGGAATGCCGTCCTTCGGTCATGCGGCCTACTTCGGCCTTGGGGCCTACGGGGCAGGGCTGCTCCTGCAACGCGCCGGATTGCCGATGGAACTCGCCCTGCTGCTGGGGCCCCTCGTGGCTGGCGTGGGGGCACTGGCGTTCGGCTGGTTCTGTGTCCGGCTGTCCGGCGTGTATCTCGCGATGTTGACGCTCGCGTTCGCCCAGATCAGCTGGTCAATCGTCTTCCAGTGGGATTCGATGACCGGCGGCTCCAACGGCCTGATCGGCGTGTGGCCTGCAGGCTGGCTCGCGTCCAGAACGTCATACTATTTTCTCGCGCTCGTCACCGGCGCCGGCGGCATCGTCATGCTATGGCGCATGCTTCATTCACCATTCGGATACGCCTTGCGCGCCGGACGCGACTCGCCCCTGCGCGCCGACGCCATTGGCATCGACGTACGGAGCCAACAGTGGGCCGCTTTTGTCATTGCGGGTCTGTTTGCCGGCGTTGGCGGCGCCGTCTATGTCTTCTCCAAGGGCTCAATATCGCCCGACTCGCTCGCCGTGCCGCGTTCGATCAACGGCCTGGTCATGGTCTTGCTCGGCGGCGTCCAGACGCTCACCGGACCGGTATGGGGCGCGGCGCTGTTCACCTGGCTGCAGGACGCGGCAGCGCGCAATGTCGAGTATTGGCGCGCCGTCATCGGCCTGATCATCATTGCGCTTGTACTCGCCTTTCCGCAGGGCCTTGCCGGCTTCCTGCGAGACCGCTTCGCAGGTGAACGGGACGCGTCGTGAATACTCCCATTTTGAAAGTCGCGCACTTGTCGAAATCCTACGGTGGAGTGCGCGCAGTGGCGCATGTCAGTTTTGAGGTTGCGCCGGGCGAAAGACTGGCGATGATCGGCCCCAACGGCGCCGGGAAAACGACCTGCTTCAACATGCTGAATGGTCAACTGGCTCCCGACAAGGGCAAGATCGAATTCGAGGGACGCGACCTTGCCGGACTGAAGCCGCGGCAGGTTTGGCGACTGGGTGTAGGGCGCACCTTCCAGATTACCGAGACTTTCGGTTCGATGACGGTACGCGAAAATGTCCAGACGGCGCTGTTGTCCCACCATCGGCGGCTGCGCTCATTGCTGACGCTTGCCGCCCGGGCGTACGCGGACGAGGCGGATGCGCTGTTGGAGCGTGTTGGCGTTCTGGATCAGGCGCCGCGCGCCTGCGCAGTGCTCTCTTACGGCGACCTGAAGCGGGTCGAGCTGGCAATCGCGCTCGCCAACCGCCCTCGCCTGCTGTTGATGGACGAACCGACCGCAGGCATGTCACCTCACGAGCGAGGAGAACTGATGCGCCTCACGAGCGAACTCACCCGGCGCGATGGTACCGCCATGCTCTTTACCGAGCACGACATGGATGTGGTATTCAATTACGCCCAGCGTATCCTGGTGCTGAATCAGGGCGAATTGATCGCCGATGGCCGCCCCGCGGAGGTGCGAGTCAACCCGCGAGTGCGCGAGGTCTACCTCGGTAACCGCTTCGCCGATGCTTGAGATAGAACGACTGAACTCAGCCTACGGCCTGGCGCAAGTGCTGTTCGACCTGACGCTGGACGTGCGCGCCGGTGAAGTCGCCGTGCTGCTAGGCCGCAATGGTGCTGGCAAGTCCACCTGTCTGAAATCGATCATCGGGCTGCTGCGCCCGAAGAGCGGCGCGATCCGCTTCGCCGGTCGCCGTATCGACGGGTTGGAGCCGTTCCAGATCGCCCGCCTTGGACTCGGCTACGTCCCCGAGGATCGCCGCATATTTTCCGATTTGACGGTCACGCAGAATCTCGAGGTCGGGCGACAGGCTGCACGCGGCAGGCCCTCGGAGTGGACACTCCGGCGCCTGTTCGAGCTGTTTCCGAGCCTCGGCCGGATGCAGCACCGGCTCGGCGCCCGGATGTCCGGCGGTGAACAGCAGATGCTCACCATTGCCCGCACCTTGATGGGCAACCCGAAAGCCATCCTGCTGGACGAGCCGTCCGAAGGCTTGGCGCCGCTCGTCGTCGAACAGCTGGCCAACACCGTGCTCGAGCTGAAGCGCGAAGGGTTGAGCGTGCTTCTGTGCGAGCAAAACCTGTACTTCGCGCAAACTGTCGCAGACCGGGCGTTCGTCATCGAAGGGGGCCATGTGCGCTACGCCGGCACGATGCAGGCGCTCGCCGCCGACGTCGAGGTTCGCGACGAGTATCTATCGGTTTGATTTGCATCGGTCCCTGGCAGATATCGGTCGACACCTCGTTGCCGGCGGCGGCGACTAGGCTGCGGGTATCCAGTTCCATTCTGCGATAATGCGGGCCCCCGGCTTGGCACGACAATCGTCGCCGCAACGTCGATGCTGCGGAGCACAACTTGCCGTTGACCACGGATCGCGCTTCCTCATGACCCCGGCCGCAAACGACGGCAGCCTCACTCGCTACGCATGGCTCTCGGTCAGTGCGGCGCTGACTACCATCGTGCTCAAGACCGTCGCCTGGCTTCTGACAGGGTCGGTCGGAATGCTTTCCGACGCACTCGAATCAGTGGTCAATCTGGTGGCAGCGTTGCTCGCGCTGTGGATGCTGCGCATCGCCGCCGCGCCGCCGGACAGCGACCATCCGTTCGGGCGCTCAAAGGCCGAGTATTTCGCGAGCGGTTTCGAGGGCGCGATGATCGTTCTCGCGGCGGCAGGCATCATCTACACCGCCCTGCCGCGGCTGCTGGAGCCCCGCCAGCTAGACACGCCCGCGCTGGGCATCGCGATCTCCGTGATTGCGTCGGCAATCAACTTCTGGACCGCACGCGTGCTGCTCAAGGCAGGTGCTCGATATCACAGCATCACACTCGAAGCGGATGCGCGGCACCTCCTGACAGATGTCTGGACGTCCGCCGGAGTCCTGGGCGCGGTGGCCCTAGTGGCATTGACCGGATGGTTGCGCCTCGACCCGCTGATCGCGTTCGCGGTGGCGATAAACATCCTGTGGACGGGAACGCGGCTGATGCGGCGTTCCGTCGCGGGATTGCTCGACGCCGCGATACCAGTGTCCGAACGCGAGGACGTCTCCAAGATCCTGCATGAGTACACCAAGCGCTACGGCGTGGCGTTTCACGCCGTTCGCACGCGCCGCGCCGGAACGCGGCGGTTCATATCGTTTCACCTTCTGGTGCCCGACGAGTGGACGGTTAAGCACGCACATCAGATCGCGGAAGAGGTCGAAGCGCGCATCGGCGCCCTGGTGCCGAACGCCTCCGTATTCAGCCATATCGAGCCGATTTCGGATCCACGCTCCTACGACGACATGGGTCTTGATCGCTAGGCCGGAACTGCTTGCCGCAACGCGACGGTTTCGTAGTCCACTAGCGATGGCACGCCCGGGGCGACGTGCATCCGTCCCGCCGCCAGCTCCATGACCACTGAGGCGACAGACTCGATGCGCGCCTCAATGGGCAGTGACGAATCCGGGCGGCGGCAAATCGATAGCAGCCCGTCAGTCTCGTCGCGCAGGATATGCTTCAAGTCCGAGACGCCGATCCTGACCCGGTTCTCAACCAGCGCCCGTGCGCGCGTCAGGCGCGGAACCGACGACAGGCTCGGTGCGAGGGCCGTCTGTCCGCGCTCGCCCTCAGGGGACAGAAAATGGTTCGTATGGCAAAGCGCTCTGCCCTCGCCCCGCACGACCTGCAGGCCTGCCGGCGAGAACTCGAGGTTCGCGGCGTCGCCCGACTCGTCGGCGCACAGAACGTTGGACGACGCGCCGAAGCCGAGAGCACGCGCCGTCCCGATCGCCTCGGCGACGTTGCGACAACCGAGCAATGCTCTGAGCAGCGGATGCACTGGCGTGCCGGCGCGTGCGCCGTCCGCGCTCGAGCGCAGAATGTTCAGGCACACCCCGAAGCCGTGCTCGTTGAGGCCGATCTTGGCCAGCATCCCCGCCTCGGTCAGGGTGAGGCACGCGGGTGTGCCCGGACCCCGCACCCGCAGCACCACCAGCGCGCCGCGTTGCACACCAAGCCAGTCCCAGTTCTGGGCCAGAAGCGTTTCGCCCGTCGCGCTCGCGGAGCACGGAACCGCGATCGCCGTGCATTCCCCCAAATCCGGCACGCCGCTGGCGCGGTTGGCGGCATCGAGCTCGCGCCAGTTCGGATGCGGGTCGCCGGGAAACGTCGGCGGCAGAATCTCGGTACGCGCATTCAGCGCCAGGATCTCGTCCACCTGTCGCCCGGAGCCTTCCGCAATGCCTTCGATTTCTTCGATCAGCTGACCACCGAGGGCGTCGATTGCATCGCGATAATCTGCGCCGCGGCGCTGCGCTGCGTGCCAATTCATGCCGCAGAACGCGAACAGCCTGGCGTAAGTGGCCACCGAACGCGCCACGCGTTGCCTGGCGGCGGCGCCGTGAATGCGACCGCGCTCACGCGCGTCGCCATGCGCATCGATCACAGGGAACATGCGAATTCTCCTAGACGATCCTGCATGCTTCGTCGAACTCAAAGCGAGGGTTGCGCGCGAAAACCTTCGACGGATCGCCGTATCCCAGATTCACCAGAAAATTCGACTTGAATCGTCCATCGGGAAAGAAGGCCGCGTCTACTTTGCCGTTGTCGAAACCCGACATCGGACCGCAATCCAGCCCCAGTGCGCGCGCAGCTAGGATGAAGTACGCCCCCTGCAGCGAACTGTTGCGGAGCGCGGTCCGTTCCACCACGGCCTTCTTTTCGTCGCCTTCATAATTTTTCCTTGCTGCAGGATTGTTGGGGAAATTGCGCGGCAAATGCTCATAGAAGAGCGAGTCGTAGGCAATGATTGCGGTGACAGGAGCCTTCATTGTCTTATCGAGATTGCCGGGACTGAGCGCTGGCGCGAGCACGTCCTTGGCCGCCTTGCTCCGGACAAAGACGATCCGCATGGGCTGGCTGTTCTGCGTCGTCGGGCCCCACTTCGCCAGGTCGTAGACCTCGCGCAGCTGCTCATCGGACACCGCCTTGTCCGTAAATCCGTTCTGCGTGCGGGCGGTGCGAAACAGAACGTCGAGAGCTTTTGCGTCGATCATTTCTTGCTCCGTTGCCTCGGTGCGCCAATGTTAGCATCGCCGCATGGGTCGCATTGTTTCGTCGAGTGATATCGAGCTTGCCGGCTGGATTCGCCCCGGCGATGGCGTGATCTGGGGACAGGCCGCAGCGGAACCGCAGACGCTTGTCGAAGCACTGGTCGCACAGCGCGCTGAATTCAGCGGTGCCCGCCCATTCATGGGAATCAGCTACTCGGGCATCGTCCGTCCCGAGCATGCCGACCATCTCAGACTCTCGTCGTATTGCGGCGCAGGACACAATCGCGCTTTGGCGGATGCCGGCGTGCTCGACATCTGCCCCTACCCCTACTCCCAGCTTGCCGGCCTGATCCGCGAAGGACGCATCCGAGCCGATGTGGTCCTGGTCCAGGTCAGTCCGCCGAACGCGCGCGGAGAATTTAGCCTTGGACTGGCGGCCGAATATCTGGTACCCGCGCTGCAGACTGCGCGCACCGTGCTGGCGGAGATCAACGATCAGGTTCCCTGGACGTGCTGTGATCACGTCCTGCGCGCCGAGGATATTTCCCTCGAAGTGCACACATCGCGCCTTCCGGCGTGCGGTCTGCGCGCGGAGCCGCGAGAGACGGAGCGCAGCATCGCAGCGCACGCCGCACAATACGTGGCAGACGGGTCGACGCTCGAATTCGGGCTGGGCGCACTGCCCGAAGCGGTACTCGATGCACTTGGAGACCGACGCGACCTAGGAGTGCATTCGGGCGCCCTGGGAGACTCGATAGTCGAGCTAATGCGCAGAGGCGTGATAAACAACGCCCGCAAACCAATCGACACCGGCCGGACCGTCGGAGGGCTGCTGCTCGGGTCGCGCCGCCTGTTCGAGTTTGCGCATGAAAATTCCGCGCTCTGGCTACGCTCCGTTGAGCATACGCACGACCCGAGAATCTTGGCTCAACTTCCCAATTTCGTCGCTATCAATTCGGCGATCGAGGTCGATCTTACTGGGCAAGTCAACGCAGAAGTGGCTAACGGAAGTTACGTGGGTGCGGTGGGCGGTGCCCTCGATTTCGTCCGCGCGGCAAACCATTCGCCGGGTGGAGTCTCTCTAGTCGTTCTGCCGTCGAGCGTCGGCAGCAGGCATTCGCGCGTGGTGTCGCAGCTATCCGGTCCTGTCGCCACGCCGCGTAGCGAAGCGGGAGTATTCGTCACCGAGTACGGGGCCGCGGACCTGCGCGGAAGAACGCTCGCGGAGCGCGCCGTGCGCATGATCGCCATCGCCCACCCGGCGTTTCGCGACGCTCTGGCCCACGCGGCGCGCGACTCGGGACTACTGCGCGGCTAACGGAAATCACGCAGCGCCGGGACGGTCCAGAACGGTGCCGCGGCGAGGGCGATAAAGCACAGCGCAAAAGTGAATCCGACGCGATAGCCGCCAGTAAGGTCATGCAGCACGCCGCCCATAAGCGAGCCGAATGCGGCGCCAAGCGAGTTGGTGGCGAATATGGTGCCGTAGATGGTGGCGACCCTAGGGCCGGCGAAATATTTCGTGCACACCGACGAGATGATCGGACCACGCACGCCTTGGCACAGGCCGAACACGATCACGTACGCGATCAGCAGTGCGGGAAACGCGCCGCCGGCAAGTGCCATCAGGATCACGATTCCAGTCGCCGTTCCGGCGAAACTCGCCGATATGGTCTGGCGCATGCCGAACCGGTCGGACAGCAAGCCGCTTCCCGTTACGCTGATCACCGACAGCATTCCAACGAAGCCGAACGCCGTCGCCGCAGTGAGTGGCGAAAATCCGATGTCGATAAGAAATGCCACAGTCTGCACGATAATCGTGAACATTCCCGCAGCAGTGCAGAAAAACGCCTGTGCCATCGCCCAATAAATGCGCGTGCCCACGGCAGCGCGCAAGGTCCAGCCGCCCGTTGACGCCTCCTCTTTCGGGTCCTTGCGATGCGCAGGATGACCGGCCGCGAAGCGGCGCCAGGGAAGGACGAAAAAGACCACGGGCACCAGACCGATGAGCAACGCGCCAAGCACCCGGTAAGAAAGTTGCCAACCGTATTGGTCGACCAGCCATTGCGTAAGTGGTACCAGCGTGACCGCGCCGATACCGACGGCGGAAAACACGAATCCGATCGCAGTCGACAACCGCGCCCGGTACCAACGTGAAAGAAGTCCGGAGGCGGGGACCATGCCCGTCAGGCCAACACCGATACCGACCCAGACTCCGATCAGGAGGTAGAACTGCCAGAGATGAGAGATTCCGCCGGAAAGAAAGAACGCCGCGCCGAGAAAACTCGCCCCCGCGCCGTAGACCCAACGCGGACCGACGCGGTCGAAAATGATCCCCACCAGCGGGGCCGCGAAACCGCTTACCAGCAGATACAAGGAATAGACGCTGGTGAGCTGCGATCGGCTCCAACCAAACTCGCGCTCCAGCGGCAGCAGAAACACCGTGTAGGTGTCGCTGATGCCGCGCCCGAACATGTTGAGCGCGAAACAGGTGACGAGGACGGCGATCGCGAGCCGTCGGTGTTGCGCGGAATCTTCCAGACCTAGCCTATCACCGTACTGGCGGCGCGAGCCCGAATACCTGCCGAAGATACGCCAAATAGCCCTCGTCCTTACACATCGTTTTGCCAGGCGAATCCGATACTTTCGCAACCGGCTGACCATTGCATTCGGTCATCTTGATGACGATGTTGAGTGCGTCGCATCCGACGTCGTTCGTCAGGTTGGTGCCGATTCCGAATGCCGTCTTGACCCGACCGTGAAAGTGGCGCGATATCTCGATTGCTCTTGGGAAAGAAAGCTGATCCGAGAATATGAAGGTCTTCGAGCGCGGGTCGACCCGATTCTTGTGGTAGTGGGCGATCAGGCGCTCACCCCACTCGAAAGGATCGCCGGAGTCGTGTCGGGCGCCGTCGAACAGCTTGCAGAAGTACATGTCGAAATCGCGCAGGAAGGCGTCCAGGCCATAGGTGTCGGAAAGCGCAATTCCAAGGTCGCCACGGTACTCCTTCGCCCAAGTATCGAATGCGAACACTTGCGAGTCGCGTAGCCGCGGGCCAAGCGCCTGGCACGCCTGCATGTATTCGTGTCCGAAAGTGCCGAGCGGAGTCATATCGTTGCGCATCGAAAACCATACGTTCGAGGTGCCGGCGAAGTGTTCCGGTACCTCTCGCTTCAGCGTTTGAAGGGCCTCTTCGTGCCACCGCGCCGAAAAGCGCCTGCGGGTGCCGAAGTCGGAAATCTTGAATTCCAGTGCCGGGTCGACCGTACGCACCAGATCAATTTTCGACTGCAATCGGCGACGACCTTCGTTCAGATCGTAAGTCGGTTGCATTCGGCGAAAGTAGACCTCGGAAATGATTGCCAGGACAGGGATCTCAAACAGAATCAGATGCAGCCAGGGGCCGCGCAGCGTGATGTCGATCTCGCCTTCCGGCGCGCGCTGCGGCTCGATGCCGATGAAACGCCGGTTAAATTGGAATAGTCCGAGAAAATCGACAAAATCAGATTTGAGGAACCGCATGCCGCGCAGGTAAGCCAGCTCGTCGTCGCGAAAGCGAAGGGTGCACAGCGCATCGACTTCGGCGCGGATCTCGTCCACATAGCGCGCCAGATCGACGCCCTCGGTGCGGCACTTGAACTTGTATTCGACTTGCGCACCGGGAAAGTGGTGCAGCACGACCTGCATCATGGTGAACTTGTACAGGTCAGTGTCGAGCAGGGACTGAATGATCACGGAGCGGGTTCCGGAAGGCGGGCAAACCATTGTAACTCGCGGCAATTCCTGGACATGCTTGCGTGCGACCGGATACTGTATATAATCTCAGTGCTGATTGGGAGACCAGTAACCGCTGACATGGATGCACTTACCGACCGGCAGGCAGAAATTCTGCAGCTCGTTCGCGATCTGACGGAGGCGTCCGGCTATCCGCCCACACGCGCCGAGATCGCCCGTACGATGGGTTTTCGCTCCGCGAACGCAGCCGAACAGCACCTTCGTGCCCTTGCGCGCAAGGGGGTAATAGACATTTCATCGGGCGCCTCGCGCGGCATACGGCTGCGCGACAAGACCGGCGCACGCCACGGCAGATTGATGGAATTGCCCGTGGTAGGGCGCGTGGCGGCGGGCAGTCCGATGCTGGCCGAGGAGCACCTGCAGGGGCGTTTCCAGATCGACCCCAACCTGTTCACCCCTCGGGCGGACTACCTCCTGCGCGTACGTGGGATGTCGATGCGCGATGCGGGGATTCTCGAAGGCGACCTGCTGGCGGTACACCGCGGGCACGAGGCGCGCAGCGGCCAGATCGTCGTTGCTAGACTCGCTGACGAAGTGACGGTCAAGCGCTTTCGGCGGCGCGGCCACACCGTTCAGTTGCTGCCGGAAAACCCCGACTTCAGACCAATCGAGCTAGATTTGCGGCGCGACTCCATGACCATCGAGGGCACCGCCGTTGGCGTGATCCGCAACGGCAAAAGTCTGTAGCGCGCTGCTACCCTGCCTCGATCGCGCTGCGCCGACGGCTATAATCGGGGCGAGCCACTTTGGCGCCGCATGAATACCGAAGCCGCCCCTACGACCGTCTACGCGCCCAACTTCGCGGCGGCGGCGGACCGTGAACCCTCCCCCGACCCGGGGCTGCGGATTTTCGCCGACCGGGTGGCGCACCTGTATCGCCAATCGATTCCCGGCATTCTGCTTACGCTCCTCGTCGGCGCGATCATCACCGTAGAACTCTGGACCCCCCGTTACCGCGACCTCACGATCATGTGGTGGCTCATCACGATCTCCATCACTGCGGCGCGCTACGCACTTTACCGAAGCTATCTTCAGCGTACCGACCGCGACGAGGAAAAGTGGCTGCGCTGGATGGCGATAGGTGCCTTGGCGGCAGGGGTCAACTGGGGCATCGCCGGCGCCGTATTCTTCCCCTCCCATGCCGATGACCAGCAGGTCTTCCTTGCCTTCATTCTCGCCGGACTGATTTCGGGCGGCATCGCGGTGTTCGCGTCGGTATGGTGGACTTATGCCCTCTATGCGGCCGGCATCATGCTCCCGTTCACCTACGTTCTGGCCACCTTCGGCAACCGGCTGTTCGCGGAACTCGCGATGCTGGTGCCAGTATTCTACGCGGCCAACATCGCGGTCGCATACCGCCTTGACAGAGTATTCGCCGCCGGCTTCAAGGCGCGCGAGGACTATCGTGGGGTTGCGCACGAGCAGGAGGTGATGAACGTGCAGATCGAGGAACAACTCCAGGAACTTCTGAATGCTCGCCGCGAAGTCGAGGCTTCGGGGCGCAAGCTGACACTGTTCGCGGAGCGAGCACCGATCGCGGTGCTCGAGTTCGACGCGAACGCAACGGTTCTCGAGATGAATCCTGCTGCGGAGAATCTCTTTGGCTACGCGCTCGGGGAATTGATCGGAAGGAACGGTCTTCAGATGCTGTTTCCGGCCGATGATTTCGGCGTCAACGAATCCTGGTGGCACGATTTTGTTTCCGGCGTGAAACCTGCGACGCTCAACAGGCTTCGCTGCGTTCGTCGCGACGGACTCGAAATAATGTGTGAATTTACGTTCACGCCCCTAGTAAACGAGGAAGGCGACGTCATTTCGATCATCGCCCAGGGTCGCGATATTACGCAGCAACTCGAGGCGGAGCGTTTAAAGAAAGAATTCACCTCCACACTCAGCCACGAACTGCGCACACCGCTGACCTCGATCATCGGCTCGTTGCAGCTGATCAACTCCGGTGTCCTCGGTGACGTGGAAAAGGACGTAACCGAATTGACCATGATTGCCGAGCGCAATGGGCAGCGCCTGCTCGACTTGATCAACGATCTTCTCGATATCGAGAAGATCGAATCAGGAAAGTTCACTCTCGCGCCCGAGATCGTTTCGCTCGACTCGGTTATGCGCGATACGCTGGTGCTGAACAAGGGCTTCGCTGATCGCTACAACGTGCGACTCGCACTGGAGGAGCGCTTGGTGCCAGTAAAGGTGGAGGCCGACCCCAAGCGCCTCGTCCAGATCGTGACCAATCTGCTTTCCAACGCAGCCAAATTCTCCCCGGAGGGCGGTACGGTCGACGTTACGCTGCAAATAAACGGCGAGAGAGCGCGCGTCGGAATTCATGACCGCGGCTCCGGCATTCCCGACACATTTCGCGCCCGGATCTTCAGCCGTTTTGCTCAGGCGGACTCGACTGCCACCCGGCAGAAGGGCGGCACGGGTCTCGGTCTGGCCATCTGCAAGCGGCTGATCGAGTTGATGCACGGCACGATCGGTTTTGAGGATCGCCCCGGCGGGGGGACGACTTTCTACTTCGAGTTACCCGTAATAGCGGACAAGGCAAGTAACGATCTTGCGCACCTAGGAGCCGTTCAATGACGACCAAGCCTCTCGAACGCGTATGCTATGTCGAAGATGACGAGGACATTCAGAGGATTGTCCGACTGTCGCTCGAGCGCGTCGGGAAGCTGAAAGTCGAAATCGTCGGCGACCCCATGGTCGCCATCGACGCAATCGTGGGCTTCAAACCCGATCTAGTGATGCTCGATTGGATGATGCCTGGAATGGACGGCCCCACGCTCTTCAGGAAACTGAAGGAAAATCCGGATACGAAGAATCTCCCGGTCGTGTTCATGACAGCGAAGGCGACTCCGACGGAAATGGAGGAGCTTCGCTCTCTCGGCGCGCTCGGCGCGATCTCCAAGCCTTTTTCGCCGAAGGACCTGCCGGAGCAGCTTCGCGCGCTCTGGAATACACTTCCCTAGTGCCCGTCCGGCTGCAACGCCCTAGAGGAACAGATCCGCGCGACTAACGTCCGCCTTGCCGTACTCCAGGGTGCGTCTGATCCGGTAGGGTTCATCGGCGCTCACCTTCGGCATTTTCGAGAGGTCGAGTAGCTTCTGCGGTCTGAGCGGGTTTCCCGCCGCATCGCGCACGACCATGATCCGCGGTTGGAGCCGCTTTTCGAGATTTTGAGCGATCACTACGCCGACCTCTCCCGAATTGAGCTCGACCACGGCCCCGACGGGAAAGATTCCGATGCAACGTATAAACTGCTCCACCAGAACCGGGTGGAATGCCGTCCCGCGCCACTTGTGCAGCATGTTCAACGCATTGGACGGCGCGACTGGCGATGCATATGGTCGCTTCGAAGTGAGTCCGACAAAAGTGTCGACTAGTCCGGCGATCGCCGCGATTACACCCAGCTCTTCTCCGCGCAGACCCTTGGGATATCCGGAACCATCATAGCGCTCGTGGTGCATCGCCACGGCGCGCACTACCTCCACCGAGATGCCCGGCGTGGCCTTGAGGATCTCGGCAGAGTGGTCAACGTGCGAGCGCACCATCACGAACTCTTCCGGCGTGAGTCGCTCTCGCTTCGAGAGTACCTCGCTCGGGATCTTCAGTTTTCCCACATCCAGCAGCAACCCCACCAGTCCCGCCATCTCGAGGTCCTCCTCGGACATCTCGAGGAAGCGGGCCAACGCAACCATGTATACGGAAACGTGCAACGCCTTATCGATCAAGTCCTCACGCTGCTTGAGCGTTGAGAGAAGAACAAGCGCATCCGGATTGCGCTTGATGCTGTCGGACATACTTCGCGCCGCACCGGTGGCCTGCGCCGCGTCGAGCATGCCTCCCTTGTGTATCGACTCGACGGCCGAGCTGACCACTTCCTCCGAGGATGCGTAGACGTCCCTAGCACGAGCAAACTCGGTCTCGACGGTCGCGCTTACCTGGTAGTTCACTCGCCCGGTACCCGCCAGCCTCGGAGCGCCGGACATTGGCATCGAGGCCGTCGATCGCCCCGCTTCCAATTCAACGACGCGCTCCGTGTCGACAAACACGTGCTTACAGTACCGTCGAAGCACCTCCATCTGCTCCGGTGTCTTGAGAAAGAACCCCTGAAACACGAACGGCGTATCCGTCCATGGACAATCAAGCTCGTTGACATACATGCCAAATTCGAGCTCGTCGAGAGGAATCTTCTTCATCATGCGCTTACTCTTCCCGCGATCAGGCCTGCTGAAACTTCCTCGCCAAAAAGCCGATTACCTCGTCGGCGTTTCGAAATCTCGCGTCACGGTCCTTTTCGAGAAGCTTGTCCAGCAAGCGCTGATAGACAGAAAGGTTGTCCGACAAGGCAGGCGGCGGGGTATTCAGGTGCTGCAATGCCACTTCCACCGCGGAGTCTCCATCGAACAGGTGCTTGCCGGTAAGCATCTGATAAAGCAGCACGCCAGAACTGTAGATGTCGGTTCGCAGATCGAGAGCCATTCCACGCACCTGTTCCGGGCTCATGTAGCGAGGCGTTCCCACGATCTCACCATGGCCCGTGCGGTCGATCGCATCGACGTGCTTGGCGATACCGAAATCGACGATCGCAAGGCTGCCATCCGTACGAAACATGAGGTTTTGCGGCTTGAGATCGCGATGCAGGATCCCGCACTCGTGTATGTCGCCCAACGCGAACATCAGTTCACGGAAGATTCGCAGTGCCTCATGAGGCGCGCTGGCCCGCCCTGCAAGCCGCTTATTGAGATCGCCACCGTCGAAGAATTCCATCACCAGATAGGCATGACCTTCGGACACTCCGTGGCTATGAATACGTGCGACGTGGCGGCTCTTGATACGCTCGACCAGCGAATATTCCTCCATGAAGCGTGCCAGCGCGTTCTTGTCGGCCGTCGCCTCGCTCCGCAGGATCTTCACGACGAGCGGCTCGTCGTCCCGATCTCTGGACGCCAGGTATACCCTCGACATGCCCCCTTCGCCAATGAGGCGAAGAATCCGGAAGCCCGAGATGCGTACCCGCTCCCCGAGCATGTGGCCTTCCATCCTCGAGGCAAGATCTGGCGACAGCGTTCTTTCGGCCGCATCGTGGGTAAGATCTCGAATCGAATTTACCAGGCGCTCCCGGGTCAGTTCCTGCTTGCGCTGATAGTCGCTGGCGCCGGCTTTCATCGCACGAACCGCGATGATCTCGTTGCCCGCCCCCGTGAGAAACAGCACGGGCGGGCAATCGATCCGCTTCTTGAACTCCTGCAGCCACTCGAGCCCGTCTCCTCGGCCGAGCATGTAGTCCAGAATCATGAGGTCGTAGTCGCCGAGTGGGAATTGCTCGTCCGGCAAGTCACGCGCTAGCGGATCGAACTCGTCGACCTCCGCCTTTGGCCACTCCTGCCTGATGTAATGCGCGAGGAGGTTCCTCAGGTCCTCATCGTCGTCAATGATGAGAATACGCATCAGGCTGCCGGCCTCGAACCCGCGATGCAAAAGACCGGGGTCGGCTCGGACCTGCCGCGCAAAGCAACATTCCCCCGCGAGTGAACATCTTGTTCCGATACAAACTCCCGCACCGACTCGTAGAATGGGCCGCAAACCAATACTTCGTTTGCCGCCGCCATCTGCATCAAGCGCGCCGCGGTGTTCACGGGATTACCTATAATTGTGTAGCTCATGTAGTGCGGCGAGCCGATGTTGCCGATGATAGCCTCGCCTTTGCAAATGCCGATTCCGACCCCGGTTGCGATTCCGAAACGGCGCTCCCATTGGCGCCCTACGGGCGCAAAGCGTACGACCATCTCCCGCGCGCACTGCAGAGCGCGCGCTGCAGCGTCGTTCTGTGGCAGCGGCACGTTGAAGCCGATGAGAAGGCTGTCACCCGCCATGTTGAAAATCGTTCCGTCCTGCTGGTACGTGGCTTCGGTCAGAATTGTGAAATATTCGTTGAGCATCTCCACGACATCGCCGACTTCGGTGTGCTCTGTGATCCGCGTAAATCCGCGCAAATCAGCAAATAACGCCACCACCTCGATGCGCTGTGCGTTTGCTCGAAATAGCCCCTCTCTCGCGCCCAGATCCTGAATGATCCGCTCAGCGAGGCCGGGAGAGATATAGCGAGAAAATGCCTTGCGGATGGTTTCCTTCCGTTCTATTTCTGCGGCGAGGCGGCGCTGCTCCAGTTCGCGCCTGGTTTCGTGCAGCTTGCGAAGAGTCTTGACCCGCGCCAACAACTCCTCGCGATTCACCGGCTTTGATAGGAAATCATCCGCTCCCGCCTCGATGCCGCGCACGCGGCTCTCCGAATCCTCGAGCGCGGTAATGAGAACGATGGGAATGAGTGCCGTTGATGGGTCGGCCTTGAGTTGTCGACACACCTCGAACCCGCTTGGCCCTGGCATGAGCACATCGAGCATGACTAGGTCAGGCGGCGACGCGACTATGCGCGCAAGCGCTGCGCGACCATCCGCGGCCGTGTCCGCTTCCATTCCCTGCCTGCGCAGCATGCGTGCAAGGAAGCCCGCCATGTCCTGATCGTCGTCGACGACTAGGACGCGAAACTCGGATCGCGCGGCGAACCCTCGCTGCGCAACCGTCAGTTCACTCGTAGACGACATTCACGCGCGCCAGATAATCCGCGTATTCATCGATGCTCGCATCCAGCGCGGCTCTGTCTTCACTGGCAGCACCTTCTTCAATGCTCTTGCCGAGGTCGGACACTCTACTAAAGCCGTATGAATTTCCTACCCCCTTCATGCGGTGTCCGAGCTGGCGCAATTGCGCGAAATCCTGCGCAACGAGAGCAGTACGCAACGCTTCGAGTTCCTTCTTCCGGTTGTTCAGGAACACCGGAACGAGGTCCGCAATGTCCTTTGGGACCACCGCAGTGTAGGCATTGTCTGTCATGGCTTGCTCTGTCTGTCGTTGCGCTCGGGCAAGACCGGGCCTCTCGATATGCTCGCCTTGCCGCTTTTCGGGCCGATTATAGGCGTTCGG
>JBAUTW010000123.1:0-6324 GCA_049582365.1 Burkholderiales bacterium
GCGCAGGCGTGACCGCGGGCGCTGGCGCGGGGGCCGGCTCGAGCGGCTGCTCCTGGACCGGCGCCTGGGCCGCCGGCACCTGCGCAGGCGTTTTTGTCGGCGCCGCAGATGGCGCGGGACTGATCGCCTGCGTCGCCTTGTACTCCGGCGGATCGAGCAGGAACGTGTATTCGCGCACGAGCCGCCCGCTCGACCACTGGAGTTCGACCAGGATATCCAGGAACGGCTCGTTTACCGGTTGCGTGGTGGTGAGTTTGAGCACCGACTTGCCGTCGCGCTGCTCCACCTCGAATTTCATGCCGAGCAGCACCGGATTGAACTCGATGCCTGCCTGGCGGAATGCATCTTGTGATGGCAGGCGAGCCGTTACCGAATTCATCTCGCCGGGCTGTTCCGATACGATCTGGATCTCGGCGTTCAGGGGTTGCCCGAGCGCCGACAGGACGCGCAAATTCCCTAACCCCACGGCATGCGCGAGCAAGGGAACGGCCAGAAGCGCCGCGGCGAAAATTCTCATTGTGATGGATTTGCCCACGGTCCCACCCTGACTCAATTTGCGGTCCCCAAGTAAAATAACATCATGGTGTTAGGCTTGCAAGCTGAGAGATTTTCTCGATTCTTTCACCTTTGCGCCGGAACTTGCTATGAATTTCTGCCGCTTCGATGCCGCCGGTCAAGGTCGCCCGCCCTCACCGCCCGACACCTGAATCGAGCAGTATGCGCAGCATACGCCGCAGGGGTTCAGCCGCCCCCCACAGCAGCTGGTCCCCGACCGTGAATGCAGCCAGGTAGGCTCCGCCCATCGGCAGCTTGCGCAGGCGTCCGATAGGCACCGAAAGCTTGCCGCTGACCGCAGCCGGCGTCAGCTCCGCGAGCGACTCCTCGCGCCGGTTCGGGACCACCTTCACCCACTCATTCGCCTCGGCGAGCATTCCCTCGAGCTCGTCCAGCGGGACGTCCCTGCGCAGCTTGATCGTAAGCGCCTGGCTGTGACAGCGCATCGCCCCGATACGCACGCAAATACCGTCCACCAGCACCGGCCGGTCGCCGCGGCCGAGAATCTTATTGGTCTCGGCCTGGCCCTTCCACTCCTCCCGGCTCTGGCCGTTGCCGAGGTCCTTATCGATCCACGGCAGCAAACTGGCGGCGAGCGGCTGGCCGAAGTTCGCCTTGGGCAGGCCCGGCGCGCGAATTGCCTCGGTCACGGCGCGGTCGATATCCAGCGCGCTCGACGCGGGGTCGGCGAGCAGCTCCTTCGCGCTGTCGCCGACGCGCGCCATCTGTTGGGCGAGCTCGCGCATATTCGCGGCGCCGGCGCCGGAGGCCGCCTGGTAGGTCATGCTCGTCATCCACTCCACCAGGTCGTGCTGGAACAGCCCGGAAACGCCCATCAACATCAAGCTGACCGTGCAGTTGCCGCCGATGAAGTTCTTCCCGCCTTTGGCGAGCGAATCCTTCACCAGTGCCATATTGACCGGATCGAGCACGATCGCCGCGTCGTCGTTCATTCGCAGCGCGCTCGCCGCGTCGACCCAGTAGCCGTTCCAGCCCGCAGCCCGCAGCCTCGGGTATACGTCGTTGGTGTAGTCGCCTCCCTGACAGGAAACGATCACTGGCAGAGACTTGAGCGCTGCGAGATCGTTGGCGTCCAACACCGGGCCGCTATCCCTGCCTATGCTCGGACCCTCGACGCCCGCCTGGGAAGTCGAAAAGAAGGCGGGTTCGATGTGGTCGAAGTCACGCTCGTCGCGCATGCGCTGCACGAGCACCGAACCCACCATCCCGCGCCAACCGACGATACCGACCCTCAACACGATCCTTTCCTCAGAGGGCGGCGATCACCGCGTCGCCCATTTCGTTCGTACCCACCAAACGCGTTCCCGGCGTGTGGATATCCGCGCTGCGGTATCCCTCTCGCAGGACCTGCCGCACAGCCCGCTCGACACGACCCGCCGCCTGCTCGTTCCCCAACGAGTAGCGCAGCATCATCGCCGTCGACAGGATCGTCGCCAGCGGGTTTGCCACGCCCTTGCCGGCGATGTCCGGCGCCGAGCCGTGAATCGGCTCGTACAGCCCCTTGTTGTTCGCGTCGAGCGACGCCGACGGCAGCATTCCTATCGACCCGGTGAGCATCGATGCTTCGTCCGACAGGATGTCCCCAAACAGGTTACCGGTGACGATGACGTCGAATTGCTTCGGATTGCGCACCAGCTGCATGGCGCAATTGTCTACGTACATGTGCCGCAGATCGACATCGGGATAGGACTTTCCGACGTCCGTCACCACCTCCTTCCACAGCTCGGTGGTTTCCAGAACGTTGGCTTTGTCGACCGAACACAGGCGCTTGCCGCGCTTGCGCGCTGCCTCGAAAGCGACCTGTGCGATACGCCGAATCTCGCTCTCCCGGTAGCGCATCGTGTTCACGCCCTCGCGCTCGCCTCCGGCCAAGGTCACGATTCCGCGCGGCTCGCCGAAGTAGATGTCGCCCGTCAGCTCGCGCACGATGAGCATGTCCAGGCCGGCCACGATCTCCGCCTTGAGCGAGGACGCGGCGGCGAGCTCCGGATAGACCATCGCGGGGCGCAAATTCGCGAACAATCCGAGCTGCTTTCGCAGCCGCAGCAGTCCGCGCTCCGGCCGCTTGTCGCGAGGCAGGGAGTCGTACTGCGGGCCGCCGATCGCGCCGAACAGGATTGCGTCTGCCTGCTGCGCGAGTCTGAGCGTGGCCTCTGGCAAAGGATCACCTGCGGCCTCGTACCCTGCCCCGCCGACCGGCGCCTGCTCCAGCTCAAGGCGCAGACCGTCCTCTCCCAGACGGCGCAACACCTTGAGCGCCTGGGCAACGATTTCACTGCCTATCCCGTCACCCGGCAAGACCGCGATCTTCATCGCGGCCTACCTGAACAACCAGGGAAACTGGTCGCGTCGCCTGGTCTCAAAAGCGCGAATCTCTTCCGCGTGCTGCAGCGTCTGGGCAATTTCGTCGAGGCCGTTCAGCAGCGAATGCTTGCGGAAGGGATCGACCTCGAACCTATAGCGGCGCGAGCCGTCGATGTTCGACACCGTTTGCTGCTCAAGGTCCACCACCTGTCGAAACCCCGGAAACGCAGCGCAGTCGTAGAACAGTGCGTCAACTTCGGCTTCGGTCAGCACTACCGGGAGCAGGCCGTTCTTGTAGCAGTTCTCAAAAAAGATGTCGGCGAATGACGGTGCAATCACGCAACGGAAGCCGTAGTCGAGCAGCGCCCAGGGCGCATGCTCGCGCGAGGATCCGCAGCCGAAATTCTTGCGTGCCAGCAAGATCTCGGCCCCCTTGTAGCGCGTCTGGTTAAGTACGAAATCCGGGTTGAGCGGCCGCCTGGAGTGATCCATCCCCGGCTCGCCGTGATCCAGATATCGCCAGGCGTCGAATAGATTCGGCCCGAAACCCGTGCGTTTGATCGACTTGAGAAACTGCTTCGGAATAACGGCGTCAGTGTCGACGTTCGCCCGGTCAAGAGGTGCCACCAAGCCGTTGAGTTGCGTGAATTTCTCCATCGCGCTCACCCTAGAATGCCGAGCGCACGTCGACGAAGTGCCCCGCAATCGCCGCCGCAGCCGCCATTGCCGGACTGACGAGATGTGTGCGCCCGCCAGCTCCCTGCCGGCCCTCGAAATTCCGGTTCGAGGTCGAGGCGCAGCGCTCGCCGGAATCCAACCGGTCCGCATTCATTCCGAGGCACATTGAACAGCCCGGCTCGCGCCATTCGAAGCCGGCCTCGATGAATATCCGGTCCAGCCCCTCGCGTTCGGCCTGAGCCTTCACCAGCCCGGAGCCCGGCACCACCATCGCAAGGCGCACGCTTTGCGCCACGTGGCGGCCTTTCACCACCGCGGCCGCGCTGCGAAGATCCTCGATGCGCGAGTTGGTGCACGATCCGATGAATACCTTGTCCAGCCTGATGTCACTTATGCGAGTGCGCGGCTTGAGCCCCATGTACGCCAGCGCCCGTTCGATTCCATCGCGTTTAGTGGCGTCCTTTTCCCTGTCCGGATCGGGCACCGTCTCGTCGACCGGCACCACCATTTCCGGCGACGTGCCCCAAGTCACCTGCGGCTTGATGCTTGCCGCATCGAGCGCGACTTCGCGGTCGAACTTGGCGTCGGGATCGCTGCGCAGCATGCGCCAGTAGGCCACCGCCTGGTCCCACTCGGGCCCAGTGGGGGAAAAAGGCCGCCCCTTGAGGTACTGGACAGTCGTCTCGTCGACCGCAACCATGCCCGCACGCGCTCCGGCCTCGATCGCCATGTTGCACAGGGTCATCCTGCCTTCCATCGACAGCGCGCGAATCGCGCTGCCCGCAAACTCGATCGCGCTGCCCGTCCCGCCGGCAGTTCCGATGCGGCCGATGATCGCGAGCGCGACGTCCTTCGCCGTTACGCCGCGCGCCAGCGAACCCTCGACCAGCACGCGCATGTTCTTCATCTTCTTGGTGATCAAGCACTGCGTCGCCAGCACATGCTCGACTTCGGAGGTGCCGATGCCGTGCGCCAGGCAGCCGAAAGCTCCATGAGTGCTGGTGTGCGAGTCGCCGCAGACCACGGTCATGCCAGGCAGCGTCGCGCCGTTCTCGGGCCCGATGACGTGCACGATGCCCTGGCGTTTATCGAGGAACGGAAAGTAGACCTTGGCGCCGAACTCCCGCATGTTCTTGTCCAGGGTCTCCACCTGCAGGCGCGAGATGGGGTCGCGGATGCCGTCGATTCCCTGCTCCCAGCCTGTCGTGGGCGTGTTGTGGTCCGCTGTTGCCACCACCGAGCCGGAGCGCCATGGCTTGCGGCCCGCCAGCTTCAGGCCCTCGTAGGCCTGCGGACTGGTGACTTCGTGCACCAGATGGCGGTCGATATAGAGCAACGCGGTGCCGTCGCCGTCGACGTGCACCACGTGACTGTTCCAAAGCTTGTCGTAGAGCGTCTGTGCCATGCGTATTCGCGCGCGAAAGTGACCGATCGAGCTGTAAATTATCGCACACGCGAGGTGCCGCAGACCTGCGGAGGACGCAGCCAAAACACCAGCGCGGCGCCGACCGCGGCGATACCGGCGGCGAGTGAGAAGGTCAGCGCGGGTCCTCCTGCCTCCCATGCCCAGCCCGCAAGCAGGGCGCCCCCCGCCCCGCCGCCACCGTAGGCAAGACTGGAAAACAGCGCCTGTCCGCGCGCGTGCGCAACGGCGGGAAACAGGCGCTGGACCATCGCCACGGATGCGGCGTGAAAGGCGCCGAAAGTCGCCGCGTGCAGCAGCTGCGCGGCCACGAGCACGGCGAAATACCCCGCCGCCCAGCCGATCGCCGCGAAGCGTACGACGGCTGCAAGCAGGCTGAAGAGCATGATGCCCGGAAGCGAAAAGCGGCGGAACAGTGCGGGAAGGTAGAAAAAGACACCGATTTCGGCCAGCACGCCGAGCGTCCACAGCGCGCCGATGGACGTGCCGCTGTAGCCGAGGCGCTGCAGATGCAAGGTGAAGAACGCGTACAGCGCCCCGTGCGCAGCGGCCATGCAGAATCCCGCGCCGATCAAGGCGCGCACCGAGCCCGGCACTCGACCAGTTCCCGAGCCGTTGGCGTCGGCCGGTGCAAGTGGGGCGCGAGCGGCGCGAGGCAGCAGAACGGAGGCTGTAAGCGCCGCCAGCGCGAGCGCAAGCAGGATCCCGCTCAGGCCGGCGGGCGCATGGGCGTCCAGCCACACGCCAACCAGCAGGACCGCGACGATAAACCCGACCGATCCCCAAAGCCTGATCGGGCCGTAGTGTCCGCTGCGCCCGGCAAGGGCCGAAAGCGTAATCGCCTCGACCAGCGGCAGCCCGCCGGCGGACACGATGCTCGTGACGGCAACCAGCAGGGTGATGCCCCGGAAACCCGGCGCGTACGGTATCGCCGCGAAACCGACAGCGAGGGCCGCGCAAGATGCCACGACCACGGCACGCCGGGCGTCGGCCCGGTCCGCCAGCCAGCCCCAGAAGGTCGGCGCGAAAATCCGGGCCAGTTGCGGGATCGCCAACACGGTGGCGACTTCCGCCGGCTGCAGCCCGCGCCCGGCTAGGTAGACGGGGAAATATGGCGTGAATGCCCCGACGTAGGCGAAATAGGCGAAGTAGAACGCGGCCAGGCGCAGGGCGGCGGGCACGCGGTGCGCGCTCAGGCTGCCGCCGCAGGCTTGGACGCGAATCGAATCATGCCGACGACTTCGCGCACCAGACGTTCGGCGTCGGCTGCATCCGACCCGAGCGGTCCCAGGTGCCCGCCGAGCAGCAGACCTGCAAGCCCGTGCAGCAGCGCCCACGAGGCC
>JBAUTW010000124.1:0-4115 GCA_049582365.1 Burkholderiales bacterium
CACATGGCGCGAGGCGTGGCACTTCGGCAAGTGGCTGCTGGGTCAGAACGTGGTGGGCTGGTTCGGCGCCCAGGGGCACGTCTGGATCGTCGGCCTGCTGCTCGGCGTCGAGCAGCTGGGCCTCTACCGCGCCGCCACCCATCTGGTCAACGTCATGAACCCGCTGCTGCAGACTTCATACAGCTACCTGCCCGCGCGCGGCAGCGTCGCCTTTCAGCGCGGCGGCGCGCAGGGGCTCGCGCGCTGGGTCGCTCGCACGCGGCGCGTGCTCGCGTTCGCGCCGCTGCCGTTCTGCGTCGTGCTGGTCGGCTTTCCCGGGCAGGTGCTGCAGCTCGCCTACGGCGACCGCTACGCCGGCACCATCATGCCGCTGGTGCTCGCGCTCGCCGCAGTCGCGCTGTGCATCACCTTCGCGAAGTATCCGTTCGATCTCGGCCTGCTCGCGCTGCGCTCGACGCGCTCGATCTTCTACGTCCACTTGATTCCGGTCGGGCTGCTGCTCACCTCCGGAGTCGCGCTCGTCCACATCTTCGGCGTGCTGGGCGTTCCGCTCTCGTCGATTCTGATCAACGCTGCGCTGCTGCTCGCCACGTGGCGCGCTTACCGCAGCCAGCTCGCGCGCGCCTGAGATCGCGGTCCGCGCGGCCGCGCGGGCCCTTCACCACTCGTAGCCCAGGCCCACCATCAGGGTCGAGTCGGTCGGCTTCACGCCCGGTGCGGGGTGCCGGTCCCAGTCGACGTCGAGCTGCGCGGTCGCGAGCAGCCCCTGCGCGATCGGCACGCGCAGGCCGGTGCGCGTGCGCACCGTAACTTCCGCGCTTGCGCCCAGGCCCCAGTAGCCGTCCTGGTCGAAGAACAGCTTGAGCCGGTGCTGCAGCATCCAGTGCGAGAACTGGACCCCCCAGCCGAGCGCAGGATAGCCGTCGCGCTCGCTGGCGTAGTGGTCGACCGACACGAGGTCGAGGCCGCCGCGCAGCGTGAGCTCGGTAACGCCGTCGTCGATCAGCTGCCAGCCGTAGCCTGCACCGAGCGCGGTGCGCAGTCGGATGTCCTTGAAGCGGTCGCGCTGCACCGAGCTGCGCACGTACTGGAAGTGCTTCTGGTCGACCACGAAGCGGTCGAGGTGCGCGCTGAGCAGCCAGTTCGAGCTCACCGTCTCGCCGCCGAGCCGGGTCTGGTTCGCCATGCCGCGCACCGCGTAGCGATAGGTCTTGGCGCGCGCGTCGATCTGGCCTTCGAAGGCGCCGCTCGAGCCCTCGCTGTTGCCCTGCGTGCGCGAGCCCGAAATCGCGACATGGCGCTTGTACTCGACGCCGCTGCCGGACTCGGACGGCGTCGGATTGAGGAACAGCACGCTCGAGAATCCGATCACCCGCGGCGCCTGCTGCGCGCCGCCTGACTGCAGCAGGAAGCTGCCCTGGATGCCGGGCGCGAGTGCGCCGCTCTGGGGCCCCTGCGCGTCCTTGAGTATCAGCGTCACCGGCTTGTCGGTGGAGATGCGCGTGATCTCGCCCCATGGCAGGGTGATGTCGCCGGCGTAGGCCGACTCGAGCGTGAGCGAGCCCGCGGACATATGCTTGACGGTGCCGCTGAAGCGGTCGCCGTCGCGCATGGTCACCGTGTCGGCGCGCGCCGCGGCCGGCGCGGCCAGCGCCAGAGCCATCATCAGGTACAGGACGGATATGCGGGGCGCCATCGCCCCTGCGCAAGCAAGACTCGCGCCCTCGCGGCCGTTCAGCGCCACGAGACCGCCGGCAAGCGTCGGATTCTTGCCAGAATTCCGCCTCATTGACACAGTAGAATCGCGCCGATGGCTCGACGTAGAAGGTTCTGGCCCTGGTTCCGGGTGGGGCTGCTCGCGCTTGCGCTGCTCGCGGCGGGCTACACGCTGTATCTCGACTTCCGGGTGCGGCACGAGTTCGAGGGCCGGCGCTTCGCGCTGCCGGCGCGGATCTACGCCCGGCCGCTCGAGCTGCACGTCGGGCTCAAGGTGCCCGAGGACGACGTGGTACGCGAGCTGCGCGAGCTCGGCTACCGCGCAGTGCCCCGACAGGAGGGCTCGGGCTGGTACGTGCGCAACGGCGCCGAGCTCGAGATCGCGCTGCGCCCGTTCGTATTCTGGGACGGGCCGCAGCCTGCCAAGCGGCTGCGGGTGAGCTTCGCCGAGGGCGCGGTCAGCGCGCTCGCCGACGCGCAGGGCGCCGAGGTCGCGCTCGCGCGCCTCGAACCGGTGCCGATCGGCGGCATCTATCCGACCAACAACGAGGATCGCCTGCTGGTGCGGCTGGGCGAGGTGCCCAAGGTGCTGGTGCAGGAGCTGATCGCGGTCGAGGATCGCAACTTCTACACCCATTGGGGCTTCGACCCGCGCGGCATCGCCCGTGCGCTGCTCAGCCTGCCCACCGGCCACGTCCAGGGCGGCAGCACCCTGACCCAGCAGCTGGTGAAGAATTTCTTCCTCAGCCCCGAGCGCACCCTGCGGCGCAAGGCGGTCGAGCTGGTGATGGCGGTGCTGCTCGAGCTCAACTATTCGAAGCAGGAAATCCTCGAGACCTACCTGAACGAAATCTATCTCGGCCAGGACCGCGACCGCGCGATTCACGGCGTGGGGCTCGCGGCGCAGTTCTATTTCGACAAGCCGGTGCGAAACCTCACGACCGCCCAGAGCGCGCTGCTGGTGGGCCTGGTGCGCGGCCCGGGTTACTACGATCCCTATCGCCACCCGCAGCGCGCGCTCGAGCGGCGCAACCTGGTGCTGCGCGAGACGCGCGACGAGGGTTTCATCAGCGCAGCCGAGTACCAGGCCGCGCGCGCGAGCGGCCTCGGGCTCAACCCCAGCCCGTCGACCGGCACCACGCCCTACCCGGCGTTCGTCGACCTGGTGCACCGCCAGCTGCGGCGCGACTACGACGAGGACGATCTGCGCTCGGAGGGACTGCGAATCTTCAGCACGCTCGACCCGCGCGTACAGGCGGCCGCCGAGCACGCGCTCAGCGACCGTCTCGCCGCCTTCGACCGCCACGGCCGCTTCGGCAAGCCGGGGCTGGAGGGCGCGGTGGTGGTGGCCGATCCGCAGAGCGGCGAGGTGCAGGCGCTGGTCGGCGGGCGCGACCCGCGCTACCAGGGCTACAACCGCGCGCTCGACGCCGAGCGCCAGATCGGCTCGCTGTTCAAGCCCGCGCTCTACCTCACCGCGCTGCAGGACCCGTCGCGCTACACGCTGGCGACGATGCTGGACGACAGCAAGTTCGTCTGGCAGCCGCGCAACGCGGAGCCGTGGCGGCCGGAGAACTACGACAGGCAGTACCACGGCCAGGTGCCGCTGTACCTCGCGCTGGCGCATTCGTACAACGTCGCCGCGGCGCGCCTCGGCACCACGCTCGGCCTGGACAACGTGTTCGCCACCGCGCGCAAGCTCGGCATCGAGCGAGCGCTGCCGCAGTACCCCTCGACCCTGCTCGGCGCCGCGAACCTGACGCCGCTGGAAGTGGCGCAGATGTACCAGACCATCGCCAGCGGCGGCTTTCGCTCGCCGCTGCACGCGATCCGTGACGTCACCACCGCGGACGGGCACCCGCTCAAGCGCTACCCGCTCGCGGTGGCGCAGGCCTTCCCGCCCGATCCGATGTACCTGCTCACCGCGGGGCTGCAGGACGTGGTGCGCGAGGGCACCGCGCAGTCGCTCGCCAACTGGCTGCCGCCCGCGCTCGGCGCGGCGGGCAAGACCGGCACCACCAACGAGCAGCGCGACGCCTGGTTCGCCGGCTTCACCGGCGGGCACGTCGCCGTGGTCTGGGTAGGCTACGACGACAACCGCCCGGCACGCCTGCTCGGCGCCACCGCCGCGCTGCCGGTATGGGGCGAAATGATGGCCGCGCTCGAGCCCGAGCCGGTCGCGTTTCCCCAGCCCGAGGACATCGAGCAGGCGACGATCGACCCGCAGACCGGCCTGCTCGCCGACAGTTCCTGCCCCGGCGCGATCGACCTGCCGTTCGTGAAAGGTTCGGCGCCGCAGGCGCGCGCGCCCTGCGCCGGCAACCCGGTGGTGGATAATGTGAAAGGCTTCTTCCAGCACCTGTTCGGCAACTGAGCCCGACATGAGACTACTGCTTCTG
>JBAUTW010000125.1:0-5206 GCA_049582365.1 Burkholderiales bacterium
CGACCAGGCCGCGCCCGACCATCCAGTCGGTCAGCAGCATCGCGCCCGAGCGCGCGATTCCCAGCGCCGCGCCGAGGGTCGACTGGCTGATGCCGGCGTTGGCGCCGACGATCACCAGCGCGGTAAAGCGCGGCGGCGTGATGTGCTGGCCCTTGGTCGCGGCGTGGAAGGCGAGGAACATCGCCACCTGCGCGCGGCGCAGCGCGTAGCCCAGCAGCTCGTCCAGCACCCCGTAGTCGAGGCCCGCCATGCGCGTGATCGGCGCCAGGGCGCGCGGTCGGTGGGGCGATGGGGGCCGCTTCGTCATTGACCATCAGATTGTAATGGTCTATAACATTCCCGCGCAATCCAGGAGGAGGAAATATGGACCGCAGAACCTTCAACAGAAACGTGGTCGTGGCCGGCGCCGCCGCACTTTCGCCCTTCGGCATCGCGCGCGCGGCATCCAAGCTCAAGGTCGGCGTGCTGCTGCCGCGCTCGAGCTACGAGGCGCTCATCGGGCAGTCCTGCCAGTTGGGCGCCGATCTCGCCCCCGCGGTGCTCAAGTCGCTGCTCGGGGTCGACATCGAGATCATGAACGCCGACACCGAGTCGAACGTCAACACCGCGCGCACCCGTGCCGAGCGCCTGATCCAGGAAGGCGCGCACGTGCTGGTCGGGGCGTTCGATTCCGGCCAGACCGCGGCCATCGCCCAGGTCGCCGAGCAGCGCGGCGTGCCGCTGGTGGTCAACATCGCCGCCGCACCGCAGATCACCGAGCAGGGTTACAAGTTCGTGTTCCGCAACTTCCCCACCGCCGGCGAGCTGGTCAAGAACGGCCTGTCGCTGATCGGCGACCTGTTCCAGGCCACCCATGTCGTGGCGCGCACGGCGGTCTACATGCACGTCAACGACACCTTCGGCCAGGCGATGACCGGAGGCATCAAGGCGCTGATGCCGCGCCTGACGCAGCTGCCGTTCAAGATCGTCGATACGGTCGCCTACGACCCGGCGGCGAAGGACCTCTCGGTCGAGGTGTCCAAGGCCAAGGCGGCCAACGCCGACTTCCTGCTGCTGGTGTGCAGGCTCAACGATGCGATCGTGCTGCGGCGCGAAATGGTGAAGCAGCGCTGGCATCCGATGGGCGTGATCGACCCGGGCTCGCCGGGCATCTACGAGGAGCAGTTCTCGAAGTCGCTCGGCAAGTACGCCGACTATTGCATCGACAACCCGCCCTGGTACAACCCCAAGGGCGCGCTGACCGGCATCGTCGAGGAAGCGTTCCGCAAGCGCAACCCCGGCGAAAAATTCGTCTACCACGGACTCAACGTCGGCTACACCTTCGAGGCGATCATGATCGCCGCCGACGCCTTCAGGCGCGCCGGCAGCACCGACCCGAAGGCGCTCGCCGACGCGATCCGCGCCACCGACATCGAAAAGCGCGTGATGCTCGGCGGGCCGATCAAGTTCAATCCCAAGGGCCAGGTCGACGGCAACCAGTCGGCCTGCGTCCAGATCCTGGACGGCACGCCCAGGGTCGTGCTGCCGGAGTACGCCGCGGAGGCGAAGCCGGTCTTCCCCTGGCCCGAGTATAAGGGGGCGTGACCGCAACCCTGATCGCGAACGTCGTCATCGCGGGCCTGCTGACCGGGCTCGTGTACGGACTGATGGCCCTCGGGCTGTCGGTGATCTTCGGCGTGGTGCGGGTGGTCAACTTCGCGCACGGCGAGATGATGACCATCGCCATGTACGCCGCGGTGTTGCTGTTCGGCGCCTTCAAGCTCGACCCGATCCTGGCCGCGCTGCCGGTGGCGGCGCTGTTCTTCGTCGTCGGCTACGCGCTGCAGGCCGGCCTCATCAACCCCTTCATCACGCGCCCGGAGCACTCGCAGTTCATCCTGCTGGTGGCGGTGGCGACGATTCTCTCCAACGTCACGCTGATGGCGTTCGGCCCCGACGCACGCAACGTGCAGACCGGCTACCAGCTCGACTCCTGGGCGATCGGCCAGCTCATCGTCGACAAGGCGCGTGTCTTTGCCGCGCTCAGCGCGCTCGCGACCACGGCCGGGCTGTTCGCGTTCTTCCGCTTCTCGCGCACCGGAACCGCGATCCGGGCCTGCGCCGACAACCATCTCGGCGCGCGCATCGTCGGCCTCAACGTCAAGCACCTGTACGCCCTCACCTTCGGCCTCGGTGCCGCCTGCGTGGCGGTCGCCGGCTGCATGATGACGCTGCTGATCGAGGTCTCGCCCTCGGTCGGCCCCGGCTACACCCTGCTCGGCTTCGTGATCGTGATCGTCGGCGGGCTGGGCTCGATGCCGGGCGCGCTGCTCGGCGGCGTGCTGATCGGCGTTTCCGAGGCGCTGGCGGGATTGTTCATCGACCCCTCGGCCAAGAGCATGATCAGCTTCGCGCTGCTGATCGTGGTGCTGCTGTTCCGCCCGCAGGGCCTGCTCGGGAGCAGGCCTTGAAGGCCCGGCTGCTGATGGCGGCGCTGGCCGCGGTCCTGGTCGCGCTTCCCTGGATGGCGGGCAACTACGTTCTCTCGGTCGCCACCCTCGCGCTGTACTTCGCCTTCACCGGGCAGGCCTGGAACGTGATGATGGGCTTCGCCGGGCAGCTCTCGCTCGGCCACTCGCTGTTCGTCGGCCTCGGCGCCTACGCCGCCGCGGCGCTGTTCACCAAGTTCGGCATCGGGCCCTGGATCGGCGTCTGGGTCGCCATGGCGCTGTGCGTCGCCGCCGGCGCGGCGATCGGCCTGCTCGCGTTCCGCTTCGGCATTTCCGGCGTCTACTTCGCGCTGCTCACGATCGCCTTCGCCGAGTTCACCCGCATCGGCTTCGACCACATCGACTGGCTCGGCGGCCCGGGCGGGCTGTTCCTGAAGGTCGGCCAGCGCACCAGCTGGGACCTCGCCAACCTGCGCGGCACGCCGGCGATGTTCTACTACGTCATGCTCGCGCTCGCCGCGGGCGCGTTCGCGCTCTGCGCCTGGCTGCTGCGCAGCCGCGCCGGCTACTACTGGCAGGCGATCCGCGAGGACGAGGACGCCGCGCGCGCGCTCGGCATCAACACCTTCCGCTGGAAGCTGCTGGCGGTGGCCATCAGCGCCGCGATGACCTCGCTCGCCGGCGTGTTCTTCGCCTTCTACTACAACAACCTGTTCCCGGAGCAGATCTTCCACATCAGCCAGTCGATCGAGATCATCCTCGGCCCGATCGTGGGCGGCGTGGGCACCCTGTTCGGCCCGATCCTCGGCGCCGCGCTGCTCACCGTCCTGGCCGACTCGCTCAACAACCTGGTGAGCGCGCTGGGCCTGGACATCCCGGGCGTGAAGCAGGTGTTCTACGGCGTGATCCTGCTGCTGGTGGTGATGTTCCTGCCCAACGGCATCTGGCCGCCGCTGGCGAAGCGGCTCGGACTCGCGCGCAAGGACTGACGTGGCGCTGCTCGAGATCCGCTCGCTGTCGAAATCGTTCCGCGGCCTGCGCGCGGTCGCGCGCGCCTCGTTCGAGGTTCCCGAGGGCGGGCTGACGGCGCTGATCGGGCCCAACGGCGCCGGCAAGACCACCATCTTCAACATGGCCGCGGGGGTGTACGCGCCCGACGCGGGCGAGATCCTGTTCGACGGCCGCCGGATCCACCGCCTGCGTCCCGACCAGGTCTGCGCCGCGGGCGTGGGCCGCACCTTCCAGGTGGTCAAGCCCTTCGCCGGCCTGTCGGTGCTCGACAACGTGATCGTCGGCGCGCTGCATCGCGAGCGGCGCGTGGCGCAGGCCCGCCGCCGCGCGCTCGACATCCTGGAAAAATTGAACCTCGGCGCGAAGCAGGATCTGCCCGCCTCCTCGCTCACCCTGCCCGACCGCAAGCGCCTGGAGGTCGCGCGCGCGCTCGCCACCGGCCCGCGCCTGCTGCTGCTGGACGAGGTCATGGCGGGCCTGCGCCCCACCGAGTGCGACCAGATGGTCGAGGTGTTCCGCGAGCTCAATCGCGGCGGGCTGACGATCCTGCTGATCGAGCATGTGATGCGCGCCGTGATGGCGCTCGCGCGCCACGTGGTGGTGCTGCACCACGGCGAGATCATCGCCCAGGGCGCACCGGAGCAGGTGGTGCGCGACCCCGCGGTGCTCGAGTGTTACCTCGGCGAGGAGACCGAAGTGTGACTGCATTGCTGCAGATCGAGAACCTCGACCTTTACTACGGCGACGCGCAGGCGCTCGCCGGCATCTCGCTCGAGGTGCCGGAGGGCGAGATCGTGGCCATCGTCGGCGCCAACGGCGCCGGCAAGTCCTCGCTCATCCGCGCCATCGCCGGCATCGAGCGGGTTCGTTCCGGCAAGGTGTTCTTCAAGCGGGCGGACATAACGAAACTGCAATCCCACCAGATCTGCAATCTGGGCATCGGCCAGGTCGCGGAAGGGCGGCAGGTTTTTCCTTCGCTCACGGTGGCCGAGAACCTGGCGATGGGCGGCCTGCTGCCGCGCGCGCGCAGCCATGCCGCGCGCACGCTCGATGAGGTGTATGCGCTCTTCCCGCGCCTGGCGGAGCGCCACGGCCAGCTCGCCGGCACGCTCTCGGGCGGCGAGCAGCAGATGCTCGCCATCGGCCGCTGCCTGATGGGCCAGCCCGAGCTGATCATGTTCGACGAGCCTTCGCTCGGCCTCGCGCCGACCGTGGTGCAGGAGGTGTTCCGCACCATCCGCATGCTGCACGGCAAGGGGCTCACCATCCTGCTGGTGGAGCAGAACGTCGCGCTGTCGCTCAAGCTCTCGCAACACGCCTACGTGCTCGAAAACGGCAGCATCGTCATGTCCGGCGCCGGCAGCGCGCTGCTGCACGACGACCGCGTGCGCCAGGCCTACCTCGGGCTCTAGAACAGCTTCCTGTCGAGCGCGCGGCGCGCGAGCAGGAAGCTCGCCGCATTCCACGACTGGCGCGGCATGCCGCTCGGCTTGCCGGTGAGGCCGTGGAACCATTCGTTGAACTCCCAGCCGTTGACCGCGTTCGCGCGCGCGAGCCTGAGCAGCTCGTCCGCCGCCTTCGCCTTCATCCCGCGCGCCGCCAGCGCGGCGACCCAGAAGCCGCCCACCATCGGCCAGATGCCGCCGTTGTGGTACTGGTGCTCGAAGTTCTGCTGGTGGCGGCTCATGTACGGCCGCCACAGCGGGTCGCCCGGCGGGATCGGCCGGCAGGTGACGCGCACCGGGTGCGGCGCGCCGGCCTGGGCG
>JBAUTW010000126.1:0-1684 GCA_049582365.1 Burkholderiales bacterium
CTGTGCGGGCCCAAGGTCTACACGATGCGCGAGCTGGTCGAGACCGTCTGCCGGCTCACCGGCCGCCGCCGGCTGGTGCTCGGCCTGCCCGACTCGCTGTCGATCCTGCAGGCCTTGCTGCTGGAGCTCGCGCCCGGCGAGCCTTTGATGACGCGCGACAACCTGCGCTCGATGAAGGTCCCCAGCGTTTGCGATTGCAGCCTGCCCTTCGGCATCGTGCCGCAGGAGCTCGAGGCGCTGGCGCCCGCCTGGCTCGCGCCGAGCGGCGCGCGGCGGGGCTATCCTGTGTTCCGCTGGCGTGCCCGCAGATGAGCCTACGGGTCCTGGTAGTCGGCAACAAGAACTACTCGTCCTGGTCGTTGCGGCCGTGGCTGGCGATGAAGCTGCTCGGCCTCGAGTTCGAGGAGCGGCGCGTCTCGCTCTACGTCCCGGGCGCCAAGGAGCGGCTGCTGGGCTACTCGCCGGCGGCCAAGGTGCCGATCCTGATCGACGGCGAGCGAAGAGTATGGGACTCGCTCGCCATCCTCGAGTACCTGGCCGAGAGCCACCCGTCGCTGTGGCCCGCCGCGCCGGCAGCGCGCGCGGTTGCGCGCTCGATCAGCGCCGAGATGCACTCCGGCTTCGGCGCGCTGCGCCAGCACATGAGCATGAATATCCGCAAGCGCCACCCCGGCAAGGGGCGCACGCCCGAGGCGCTCGCGGACGTCGCGCGCATCGTGGCGATGTGGAGCGACTGCCGCGCGCGCTTCGGCGCAGCCGGCCCGTTCCTGTTCGGCGCCTTTGGCGCGGCCGACGCGATGTACGCGCCCGTGGTGCTGCGTTTTCGTACCTACGCGGTCGAGCTTCCGCCGACCTGCCGCGCCTACGCCGATGCCGTGCTGGCGCTGCCGGCGCTCGGCGAGTGGATCGAAGCGGCCGAGCACGAGACCGAGTCGCTGCCGCAGTTCGAGATGTACGGCTGAATGCCTCTCGTGCGGCGATGAAGGCCTACGTGGTCGGCGGTGCGGTGCGCGACGAACTGCTCGGCCTGCCGGTCGCCGACCGCGACTGGGTGGTGGTCGGCGCCACGCCCGAGCAGATGACCGCGGAGGGCTACCGTCCGGTGGGGCGCGATTTTCCCGTGTTCCTGCATCCCCGGACCAAGGAGGAATACGCGCTCGCGCGCACCGAACGCAAGAGCGGGCGCGGCTACCGCGGATTCACCGTTTTCGCCGCGCCCGAGGTAACGCTCGAGGAGGACCTGAAGCGGCGCGATCTCACGCTCAACGCCATGGCACGCAGCGAGGACGGCACGCTCATCGACCCCTTCGGCGGCAAGCGCGACCTCGAGGCGGGCGTGCTGCGCCACGTAAGCGAGGCCTTCGCCGAGGATCCCGTTCGCATCCTGCGCGTGGCGCGCTTCGCCGCGCGCTTCGACTTCCGCGTCGCCGGCGAGACCGCAGCGCTGATGCGGCGCATGGTCGCGGCGGGCGAAGTCGAGGATCTGGTTCCTGAGCGCGTATGGCAGGAATTCGCCAAAGGACTGGCCGAGCCGCACCCGCGCCGGCTGTTCGCCGTACTGGCAGACTGCGGCGCGCTGGCGCGGCTGCTGCCGGAGATCCGGGCGGATGAGGCGCTCTACGCCGCGCTCGGGCGAGCGGCGCAGGAAGGCGCGCCGCTTGCCCTGCGCTTTGCGCTGCTCGCG
>JBAUTW010000127.1:0-6423 GCA_049582365.1 Burkholderiales bacterium
GCGTCCGCCATCGCGGGCGCCAGCGCAGGCTGGCTGCGCTCGAAGCGGTACTCGTTCCACTGCCGCATGCGCTCGCGGTCCGAGGGCACCACGCCCGAGCCGAAGAAGGTCTTCGAGGCGTCGAGCTCGAAGTTGCCCGCGATTCCGAACAGGGTCACGTTGGGCGTCACCACGTTCAGCATCGGCTTGAGCACCGGGTCTTGCTCGATCAGCCGGATCACGTCCCGGTAGCGCGAAATGCCGTACAGGGCCGGATTGCCCGAGCCGAGCTCGAAGTAGCCGTTGCGCGACACGCTCAGGTGGCCGATGCGCTGCACCATGGTGGTCTGCAGGCCGAGAATCATGAAGGCGATGAACTCGCCGAACAGCAGCATCGCCACCGCGCCCACCGCGATCGCGAGCGTGGTCATGAGCGAGCGGCGCCCGTTGCGCAGGATGTTGCGCGAGGCGATCTTGAGCAGCAGGCTCATGCGGCCTCCGAACGGTGCTCGACCAGCTTGCCGTCGCGGATGGTGTAGGTCTCCTCCGCGTGCGAGATGAGCTGCGGATCGTGGGTCGAGAAGATGAACGTCGCGGCCCGCTCGTGCTGCACCTTGCGCATCAGCTCGATGATCGACGCGCCGGTGTGGCTGTCCAGGTTCGCGGTCGGCTCGTCGGCGAGCACCAGCTCCGGCCCCTTCACCAGCGCGCGGGCGATCGCCACGCGCTGCTTCTGTCCGCCGCTGAGCTGGCTCGGGCGGTGCTCGCGCTGGGCCGACAGGCCGACCGACTCGAGCATCGCCTCGGTGCGCTCGCGCCGCTCGGCGGCGCCGGTGCCGAGCAGCAGCAGCGGATACTCGACGTTTTCGTAGGCCGACAGCACCGGCACCAGGTTGAAGTTCTGGAAGATGAAGCCGATGTGGCGCGAGCGGAAATCCGACACTGCGTCGTCCGACAGCGCCGCCACGTCCTGGCCGCAGACCTCGATCCGGCCCGCGCTCGGCGTGTCGATGCAGCCGAGCAGATTGAGCAGCGTCGTCTTGCCGCTGCCCGAGGGACCCACGATCATGGCGAAGCGCTGGCGCGGGATGTCGAACGTCACCCCGTCGACCGCCGTCACCCGCAGCCCCTCGTCGTCGTAGGTCTTGACCACCTCCCGCAGGCGCGCCACCTGCGCGCCGGGGAACTGCTGCGTTGCAGACATTCGTTCGCTTTCAGGGTGTTGTCAGTACGGCGAATTCTGCGAGTTGGCGTCGCACTGCACAACCAGGTTGCGACGAAACGCGCGTTTCGGGGGGCGAAAGCGCGTCCAGCGCGCCTGATCGGGCCAGCAATTTCAGTGATTGGCCCGGCGTGCGGCGTTCGGCTAGCTTGGCGTCTACCGCTATATCGCCCGGAGGGGGGAAAATGGAGCGACTCTCGATTCGCATTCTCGCGGCGGCGCTTGGCTGGGCCGCGGCGAGCCTGGCGCAGGCCGCGCCGGTCATGATGTCCGCGCAATGGGCCACGGCGGCCTGCAGCGCCTGGAACGGCGATGCCGTATTGAGCCAGGGCCTGGTGAAGTCCGAATGGGTCAAGAACGACAAGGGCCGCGGCTACAAGGTCATCCACATCTACCGCACCGACTGCAAGAACAGCCGGCCGGTCGAGCTGCGGATCGGCACCAAGGGCGCGCGGGCCGAGTGCGTCTATGGCGGCGCGATCGAGAATGCGAAGCTCGACTCGGGCGCGGACTACCTGATGCACGCCTGGACCAGCCGCTGGGTCGAAATGGGCAAGGGCGAATACGGCCCCATGAAGGCGATGTTCCTGGGTCGGCTCGAGTTTCAGGGGCCGATGCTGGAGGCGATGGGCAACATGGGACCGTTCGAGAACTTCCTGCTGCTGGTCGGCAAGGTCCCGTCCGAAACCGGTTCCTGTCCGCCGTAGCCGGGCGCCGCGCCCGGATATACTCTGGGCCGGGGAGGTTGCCGATATGCGCAGCAAGATCGTATGGATCGCCGCCGTGGTCGCGGCAGGGTGCAGCACCACGCCGCCGCCCGCACCGGAGCCGGACAACACGCCGCTGCATCCGACCGCGGTGATCGAGACCCACGTCTCGAGCAACGGCCTGAAGGGCATGTTCCCGTTCGAGACCAACGAGCGCCGCTACGTTCGCGCCGACATGAGCCGCGACGAGAACACCTTCAAGGGCACCGGCACCTTCAGCGGTTTCCTGGTCAACATGTTCGGTCCCAACGAGGACGCGGTCATCGAACGGCTCGACCGCGACCTGCGCTGGACGCTGGACCTGCGCAAGAAGCAGTACACGGAGTGTCCGTTGAAGGGCTGCGTCAAGCCCGCCAAGGCCGAGCCGAAGCAGGCCGCCGCCGAGAAGCAGAAGCAGCCGGAGGCGAAGCGCGAGCCGGGCTGCGTCATGCGCGTGGCGAAGAAGAGCTTCTCGGTCAAGTCGACCGGGCAGAAGCGCAACATCAACGGCTTCGAGGCCACCGAGTACCAGGTGGCGTGGATCGTCACGCTGCGCGACGACAAGGGGCGCAGCTCGACCAGCTCGCTCAGGATCGACACCTGGAACACTCCGCTCACGCCCGCGATGCGCGAGGCGCTGCGCCTGGAGGCGATCTACGCGCGCGCCTACGCGCGTTCCGTGCACGAGCGCCGCCTCTCCCGCTCGCGCGAGCCGTCCGAGACGCTGCCGCCCGAGGTCGGCAAGGCCATGCTGGGCTACATCGGGCAGCTGGGCGAGAAAGACCGCGCGGCGCTGATCGGCGTGGGCCGCGAGCTCGAGCGCATCAAGGGCCATCCGGTCCTCACGCGCGTCGACTGGGATTACGAAGGCAATGCCTGCGCGTCGGGCGAGTCGGCCGCAACACCCCCGCCCGAGAGCTCAAGTTCGTTCATGTCCGGCCTGACCAGCATGTTCTCGAGCAAGAAGGAAAGCGGGGACAAGAGCGCCGGCGAGCCCCTTTTCTCCCTCACCTACGAGATCAAGGCGCTCAAGGTGGAAGGCGTGCACGACGGCGCGTTCGTCGTGCCGAAGGGATACCAGCGCGTGAGCGGCTAGCGCGCGCCGATGACGCGCGACAGGAAGGCGCGGGTGCGCTCGTGGCGCGGGCGCGACAGGATCTCGCCCGGGGCGCCCGACTCGACGATCACGCCTCCGTCCATGAAGGCGACCGTGTCGCCCGCGTCGCGCGCGAACGCCATCTCGTGCGTCACGACGATCATGGTCATGCCGTCGTCGGCCAGCGTGCGCATCACGCTCAACACCTCGCCCACCAGCTCGGGATCGAGCGCCGAGGTCGGCTCGTCGAACAGCATCAGCTTCGGCCGCATCGCAAGCGCGCGCGCGATGGCGACCCGCTGCTGCTGTCCGCCCGAGAGGTGCGCCGGGTAGGCATCGGCCTTGTCCTGCAGGCCGACGCGCTCGAGCAGGGCCCGGGCGCGCTCGATGGCCTGCGCGCGCGGCTCGCGGCGCACCCTGAGCGGCGCCTCGATCAGGTTGTCGAGCGCGCTCAGGTGCGGGAACAGGTTGAAGCGCTGGAATACCATGCCGATGGCGGCGCGCTGGCGGCAGACCTCGCGCGGGTGCATCTCGTAGAGGAGCTCGCCGCGCTCGCGATACCCGACCAGCTCGCCGTCGACGTACAGGCGCCCGGCGTCGATCTTCTCCAGATGGTTGATGCAGCGCAGGAAGGTGCTCTTGCCCGAACCCGACGGTCCGATCAGGCACAGCACTTCGCCGCTGCGGACCTCGAGGTCGATGCCCTTGAGGACTTCCTCGCGCCGGTAGCGCTTGTGCACGTCCACCGCCCTGACCATCGGGCGGGGGATGGGCGCCTCAGTGGGCGGCATGCATCCCCACCCCGGTCCTGCCCAGCCGGCGCTCGAGGTAATGCTGGCCCAGGCTGGTGATCGTGGTCAGCACCAGGTACCAGAAGGTCGCCACCAGCATCAGCTCGATCGTGTGCAGATTGGCCGAGGAGATGTTCTCGGCCGCAGTGAGCAGGTCGCCGCCGGCGATCACCGACACCAGCGAAGTCGCCTTGAGCAGCGAGATGAACTGGTTGCCGGCCGGCGGCAGGATCACCCGCAGCGCCTGCGGCAGGATGATGCGCCGCATCGCGAGCGGCTGCGACATGCCGAGCGCGAGCGCGGCGTCGTTCTGGCCGCGGTCGACCGCGATGATGCCCGCGCGCACGATCTCCGCCATGTAGGCGCCTTCGTTGAGTCCGAGCGCGATCACCGAGGCGACGAACGGCGTCAGCACGTCGTTGGTGCGGAACGGGCCGAGGTGCTCGAACAGCAGCGCGAGGTTGCCCCAGATCAGGATCTGCACCAGCAGCGGCGTGCCGCGCAGGAGCCAGGTGTAGAAGCCGCTCGCCAGGCGCAGGATCGGGCTCGGCGACAGGCGCATGACCGCGAGCAGCACGCCGAGCGCGGCGCCGATCGCGGCCGCGAGCAGCGCCAGCACGACGGTGGTGCGCAGCCCCTGCAGGATCGCCGGCGCGAACTGGTACTGCAGGATCACGCCGTGCTGGATGTTCGGGTTGCGCCAGATCGAGACGGCGAGCAGCGCCGCGACGACGAGCACCGCCGCGCTGCCCAGCCACAGCCAGGGCCGGCGCAGCGGGACGACGCGGGTCATGGGCGATCCGGCGCGCCCGCTAGAGCTTGAGGTTCGCCCCGCCGTTGATCGTGGCCGAGGTGACGGCGCCGTCCTCGACGCCCCACTTCTCGAGAATCTTGCGGTAGCTGCCGTCGGCGATCAGCGCGTCGAGCGCCTTCTGCAGCGCGTCGCGCAGCTGCGGGTTCGACTTCGCCACGCCGATGCCGAGCGGCACCGGCTGGTAGACGTGTCCCTGCACCACGTCGAAAATCGTCCCCCCGCCGGCGGTCTTGGCGAGGTAGACCATCACCGGCGAGTTGCCGAGGAACGCGGCCACGTGGCCCGATTGCACCTGCAGCCGCGCGTCGGCCGGCTGCGCGTACTGCAGGTTCTCGATCGGCGGCTTGCCGGCCGCCTTGCACTTCTCGCTGGTCTCGTTCACCAGCGTTACCTGGGTCGAGCCCTGCACCGTCGAGACGGTCATGCCGCAGGCGCTCTCGAGGCTCGCGATGTGATGGGGATTGCCCTTTTGCACCAGCAGCATGGTGCCGAGGTTGAAGAAGTCGACGAAGTCGATCAGCTTCTCGCGCTCCGGCGTGTCGTTCATCAGCGTGAAGGTGATGTCGATGCGCTTGGCCTCCATCGCCGGCAGCAGGCCCTTGAACGGGATCGACTCGAACGCGATCTTGCGGCCCATCTGGCGGCTCATCGCGTCGGCCAGGTCGACGATCGCGCCCTGCAGCGTGGTGCCGTCGGAAGCGTAGGAAATCATCGGCGGGCTGTTGGTGATCGAACCGGCCTTGATCTCGTCGGCCGCCGCCGCGCCGCTGAACGCCGCCGCGAGTACGGCGGCAATGGCAACACTCCTGACTGCCCGCATGACCCGCTCCTCCTTGTTATCGCGCGCTGATGCGCGCCGCAACGTTACCAAATGCCCACCTGCGCGGCAATGCGGACGTCCCGAACCGCCCCTGCCTCTCGTGCTGCCGCCCCGCAGCAGGCCCGACAGCTCAACGCCGGCCGTCGTACCACGAGAAACATTCCCTGGGGTCGCGCAGCGTGCGGCCGCCGGTGGCGACGGTCTTCAGCATGAACCTCAGCATCTCCCGTCCCGTATAGAGCCTTGCCTTGCGGCCGCTGGTCGCCAGCGGGTGGCGATGCAGGATCGCGATGGTCCGCCGCTCGCGGCGCGCCAGACGCTTGAGCCTGCGAAACAGATCGATTTCCTCCGCCGCGTACAGTTCCTGGCTGAAGCCGCCGAGCCGTTTGAAGGCGGCCGCTTCGCAAAAAACGAACGCGCCGGCCCCCCACCTGTTGATCCTGCTGAGCGCGTTCCAGAGACGACCCAGCGAGCGGACGAGGCGCCGGTCGGACTCGATCCGCACCGTGCTGCCGCCGGCGAGGCAACGGCCCGATGCGATTTCCTGCGCGACGTCCTCGCACAGGGCCCGGCTCGGAGAGGAATCGGCGTCGACGAAGATCAGCCAGTCGCCTTGCGCGCGGGCTGCGCCGGCGTTGCGGGCGCGGCTGATCTGATTGACCGGCTCGAACACGACCTGCGCGCCGGCCGCGCGCGCGATTTCCGCCGTGCGATCGGTCGAGTTGTTGTCGCACACGATCAGCTCCGCAGCCCAGCCGCGCCGCGCGAACGCCGACATGGCCTCTCGCAACCCCTGCAGCGAGGCGGCGAGCAGCCGCTCTTCATTGAACGCCGGCACGACGACCGAGATCTTCATGACCTTGCCGGGTTTCAGCGTTGTCCGGCGGCACGCGGCCGCGCGCGCACCCGCCCGCCGAAGGCCGCCAGTTCGTTCAGCAGCAGCGCCCCGATCACC
>JBAUTW010000128.1:0-5675 GCA_049582365.1 Burkholderiales bacterium
GGGGCGCATCACCCCGAGTGCCCGCAGCGCCTGAGCGCGATCGAGGACCAGCTGATCGCCTCCGGGGTGGCGCAGTACCTCGCGCGCCACGAGGCGCCGCTCGCCACCGACGAGCAGCTTGCGCGCGTGCACCCGCTCGATTACGTGCATGCGATCCGCGACGCGGCGCCCGCGCACGGCACGGTGCACCTCGACCCCGACACGGCGATGAATCCCTACAGCCTGAACGCGGCGTTGCGCGCCGCGGGCGCGGCGGTGCTCGCCACCGACCTGGTGCTCAAGCGCGAGGTCGACAACGCCTTCTGCAGCGTGCGCCCGCCCGGGCATCACGCCTGCCGCGCGCGGCCGATGGGCTTCTGCTTCTTCAACAACGTCGCGGTCGCGGCGCGCCACGCGGTGCGCGTGCACGGCATCGAGCGCGTCGCGATCGTCGACTTCGACGTGCACCACGGCAACGGCACCGAGGACATCTTCGCCCACGACGAGAACGTGCTGATGGTGTCGACCTTCCAGCACCCGTTCTATCCCTACTCGGGCACCGAGGACCGGGCGCCGAACATGGTCAACGTGCCGCTCGCCGCGGGCAGCGGCTCGAAGCCGTTCCGCGAGGCGGTGAGCGAGGCCTGGCTGCCGGCGCTCGAGGCTTTCGAGCCGCAGCTGGTGATCTTCTCCGCCGGGTTCGATGCCCACGCCGAGGACGACATGGCGATGCTCGCGCTCAAGGACGCGGACTACGGCTGGGTCACCGAGCAGGTCAAGGCGGTCGCCGATCGCACCGCGGGCGGGCGCATCGTCTCGATGCTCGAGGGCGGCTACGCCTTGTCCGCGCTCGGCCGCTCGGTAGTGCAGCACCTGCGCGTGCTGGCCGGGCTGAACGCGTGAGCCTGCCGGCCTTCGACCGGGCCGCGCTGGGCGCGCTGATCATCGACTCGCTCGAGGAGCAGCTTGCCGTGATCGACGCGGCAGGCACGGTCGTCGACGTGAACCGCGCCTGGGCCCGCTTCGGGACCGAGAACGGGCTTGCCCCGGAGTTCGCCGGTACGGGCGGCAACTACCTGCAGGTGCTGCGCAAGGCGGCCGCGAGCGGCGATGCGCTGGCCGAGGAGGCGGAGCGCGGCATTGCCGACGTCATCGGCGGCGCGCGCGCCGAGTTCCGGCTCGAATATCCCTGCCACAGCCCGCACGAGAAGCGCTGGTTCGTGATGCGCGCCGCCGCGCTGCAGGACGGCCCGCGCGGATTGTTCGTCGTCACGCACCACAACATCACCCAGCGCAAGCTGGCGGAGGAGCACGCCGAGCACCTCGCGCTGCACGACTCGCTCACCGGGCTGGCAAACCGGCGCCACTTCGGCCGCTTCCTGAGCGAGGAGATCCGGCGCGGCGCGCGCAACAAGTCCCCGGTCGGCCTGGTCGCGCTGGACCTCGACGGCTTCAAGGAATACAACGACGCGCTCGGGCATGTCGCGGGCGACCGCTGCCTGATCAGCGTTGCCGGGGTGCTGGCGGCTTACGCCCGCAGGGCCACCGACCTCGCGGCGCGCCTGGGCGGCGACGAGTTCGCGCTGATCCTCGGCAACACCGACCTGGCGGGCGCGGGCAGGATCGCGCACGCGGTGCGCGACGACGTCGCCGAGCTGCAGATCGTCTACCGCGGCGCGCGCAAGCTGTCGATCAGCGCCGGCTACGCCTCGCTGGTTCCGGGCGGCGCGCAGACCGAGGAAGGCCTGTTTCAGGAGGCGGACAAGGCGCTCTATGCCGCCAAGGCCGCGGGCGGTAACCGCGTGCGCGCCTATGCGAGGTCCTGAGGCGCTCGTCGCCTGTCTGCGCTGGAGCGGCGCGTGCGCGGTGCTCGCGCTCGCCGGCTGCGTCGTGCTGCCGGTCGCCACCCGGGAGAACAAGGTGTTGGGCGGCAAGCCGGTGTCCGAAAAGCAGCTTGCTTTCCTTGCGCCGGAAGTCACCACCAAGCGCGAGGTCCTAGAGCGGCTCGGCAGCCCGAACGTGATCTGGGAAGACGCGCGCGTGTTCGCCTACAAATGGGAGATGCGCCAGGGAATCCTGTTCTGGGTCATCAGCGGCTACACCGCGGGAGCGGCGGGAATGGAAGACATTCCCAAGCACTATCTGCTGCTGATTCAGTTCGACCAGCAGGAGCGGGTCCGGCGCTTCGCCCGGACGGTGCGGCCAGCGTCCAAGTCTTACGGCGAGTTTCTTCAAGAATGGCTCAAGAGCGGTCCTGCCGATTGAAGTCGCTGCATGGGGCGCTGTGCCTGCTCGCGGCAGTCATTCAACTCGGCGGCTGCGCGTCAACCGCAGCGCCGACCCAATCCGAACGCGCCGCGATAGAAAGCGCGCAGGCCGCGATCGTGCTGCTGCGGGTCCAGTGCACGATCGACGGGCGGCCCTACGAGCCTTTTTCGCATGGCTTGGACGCAGACAACGTCAGCTTCGGGCTGGGGAGCTTCGACAGCGGGGGGCAACCCGGACCGGTCGGGTCGCGGTTCCTGTCCGAGCGATCGCGGCGCGACGGATGGACCTATTTCGTGCTCCGTCCCGGCATCTACTACCTCGCCGTGCGCCCGCCCCAGCGCAGCGACTGGCGCGCCTACGAAAGGTCGCTGCAAACGGGCCCGCGCTGGCGAATCGACGTTCCCGAGGGCGCGAAGGCGGTCTACGCAGGCACGCTGAGCCTGACGGGCGCGGCCGACCCCTTGCTGTTCGGCGACAGGATCATGCGCTCCATCGACGGCGATGCGTCGCGGGTCGAGGACGAGCGCGAGTTCGCGGCCGCCGTCCTGGCGCGGGAAGTCCCCACCGCCGGCGAGCCGGAAACGGTCCTGATGCGGCGCTGGCGCGAGGGCGAGCCGATCATGATCCGCACGCCGGGGCGCTGAGCGGCAGTTTGCCCTTTGCGAAAGCCGCAGCGCGTCCTAGACTTGCGCCATGCAAGCGAGCGAGCGCGCCAACCCGGACGACTTGAAGGCGTTCGAAGCGGTGTGCGAGAGCGCCGCGCGCGCGGTGCGCCAGGCCGGCTCGATGCGCGACGCGATGCAGGCCTCGGAGGTGACCGAGCCGCATACGCTGCAGGGCGTGGGGCGCCTGCTGCCGGGCTACCGCAGGCTGCACAAGGCGCTCGCCAACCGGCTCGAGGAGCTGCTCATGACGCAGCTCGAGGTCGCGGGGCGCATTCGCGAGCCTTACGGTCTGGACAGGGAGCTCGACCAGCTCAAGGTGCGCGAATGGTACGTGCTGCGCACCGAGTACCCCGAGCTCTATACCAAGGGCGTGGCGCACGCGGCCCAGCTCATACGCCGCATGCAGCAGACGCGCAAGCGCTAGCTACTTCGCCGCCAGGCGACCGACGAGCTCGCGCAGCTCCCGGACCTCGTCCGCAAGCCGGGCGACATCGGCTCTGAGGGCCGCAACTTCGTCGCCAGAGACGTCTTGCGCCGCCTGCGGCCGCGCGGCCGGCGTCCCGCTCAGCAGGTGGGCCCAGCGGTTTTCCCTCGCTCCGGGCAGGCGCGCCAGCTCGACCACCAGCGCGCCCGCGGGCCGGGCCGCGAGCTCGTTGAGGAAGCCTTCCACCGCCGAAATGTCGGCGAAGCGGTGCAGCCGGTCGCAGGCGATGCGCAGATCGCCCGCGGTCTGCGCGCCGCGCAGCATGAGCGCGGCGAGCAGCGCCCCCGACTGGGTCGGCACCTGCAGCACCCGCTCCAGGTTGTGCGCGTAGCGCGGCACGCGCCCGCCGCTCGATTCCACTACCAGGTTGCTGTGCTTGAGACTGTCGATCGCCGCCTGCACCTCGGTCTCGCCCGCCTGCAGCACGGGGTCGCGGCTGGTCTTCTGGTTGCAGCCGGAGACCAGCGCGTTGAGCGTGAGCGGATACGAATCCGGAACCGTGCGCTCCTTCTCGACCAGGGTGCCGAGAACGCGCGTTTCGAGCAGCGACAGGGCGGGCAGGGGATGGGACATTTTCAGGTCCTGAGCCGGTAGCCGGTGCGGAAGATCCACGCCACCACCGCGAGCGAGGCGGCGAGAAAGACCAGCGTCATGCCCAGGCTCACCGCGACGCTCACGTCCGCCAGGCCGTAGAAGCTCCAGCGAAAGCCGCTGATCAGGTACACGACCGGGTTGAACAGGGTCACCGTCTGCCACAGCGGCGGCAGGATGTGGATCGAGTAGAAGCTGCCGCCGAGGAAGGTGAGCGGGGTCACGATCAGCAGCGGGATGAGCTGCAGCTTCTCGAAGCCGTCGGCCCAGATGCCGATGATGAAGCCGAACAGGCTGAAGGTCACCGCGGTCAGCACCAGGAACAGGATCATCCACAGCGGATGCTCGATGCGCAGCGGCACGAACAGCACCGCGGTGGCGAGGATGATCAGCCCGAGCACGATCGACTTGGTGGCCGCGGCGCCGACGTAGCTCAGCACGATCTCGCGGTAGGACACCGGCGCCGACAGCAGCTCGTAGATGGTGCCGGTGAACTTCGGGAAATAGATGCCGAACGAGGCGTTGGAGATGCTCTGCGTCAGGAGCGACAGCATGATCAGTCCCGGCACGATGAAGGCGCCGTAGCTGACGCCTTCGACGTGCTGGATGCGCGAGCCGATCGCGGCGCCGAAGACCACGAAGTAGAGCGAGGTCGAGATCACCGGCGAGACCACGCTCTGCATCAGCGTGCGCCGGGTGCGCGCCATCTCGAACCTGTAGATCGCGCGGATGGCGTGCAGGTTCATCGGCGCTCGCTCACCAGATCGACGAAGATGTCCTCGAGCGAGCTCTCGCTCGTGTGCAGGTCGCGGAACGCGATGCCCGAGCGCGCCAGGTCGCGCAGCAGCGAGGCGATGCCGTCGCGGTCGGCCTGCGCGTCGTAGGTGTAGGTCATCTCGCTGCCGCCGCCAACCAGCTGCAGCCCGTGGCGCGCGAGGCTGGGCGGGATGCGCTCGAGCGGCGTCTGCAGCTGCAGCGTCAATTGCTTCCGGCCGAGCTTGCGCATCAGCTCGTCCTTGTCCTCGACCAGGATGATCTCGCCCTTGTTGATCACGCCGATGCGGTCGGCCATCTCCTCGGCCTCCTCGATGTAGTGCGTGGTGAGGATGATGGTCACGCCGCCCTCCCGCAGCGAGCGCACCAGCTGCCACATGTCGCGCCTGAGCTCGACGTCGACCCCCGCGCTCGGCTCGTCGAGGAACAGGATGCGCGGCTCGTGCGACAGCGCCTTGGCGATCAGCAGGCGCCGCTTCATGCCGCCAGAGAGGGTGATGATCTTGCTGTCCTTCTTGTCCCACAGCGACAGCTCGCGCAGCACCTTCTCGATGTGGGCCGGGTTCGGCGCCTTGCCGAACAGACCGCGGCTGAAGCTCACCGTGCCCCACACCGACTCGAACGCGTCGGTGGTCAGTTCCTGCGGCACCAGGCCGATGAGCGCGCGGGTGGTCCGGTACTCGGCGACGATGTCGTGCCCGTCGACCCGGATGGTGCCCGCGCTGGGGCTCACCAGGCCGCAGATGGTGCCGATCAGCGTCGTCTTGCCGGCCCCGTTCGGCCCCAGCAGGGCGAAGATCTCGCCGCGCCGGATCTCGAGGTCGACGTTCTTCAGTGCCCGGAAGCCCGAGGCGTAGGTCTTCGACAGGCCGGTGACGGAGATGATCGGGGGCATGCGCGGCAAGTCCATATTA
>JBAUTW010000129.1:0-5468 GCA_049582365.1 Burkholderiales bacterium
GCCCGGCGCCGAGCGCGCGCATTTGAGCCGCCTGCTCGAAGCCTACCGCGAGGGCAAGCTGGGCGGCGACTGAGCCCGCTCAGGTCTTGAGCGTGAACGGGTTGAAGTCGGTGCGCCGGTCGTAGTAATCCTCGTTCTCGGCGCGCTTGAGCAGCGCGACCACCTTGTAGGTGACCGGCGTCAGCACCACTTCGACCGCGACCTTGGTCACGAACTGCGCCAGCATCACGACCGGCAGCTTGTCGTTGGGGAAGATCCCCGTGCCGTAGAACGCGAGCGGGTAAAAGAGCAGCGAGTCCACTCCCTCGCCGAAGAGGGTCGAGCCGATGGTGCGCGTCCACAGCCAGCGCCCGGCGGTGAGGATCTTCATCTTCGCCAGCACGTAGGAATTGACGAACTCGCCGCAGAAGTACGCGATCATCGACGCGCCGGCGATGCGCCACGTCGTTCCGAAGGCGACCTCGTAGGCGTCCTGGTGGTGCCAGAACGGCGCCGGCGGCAGCGCCACCACCACCGCGGCCATGAACGAGGCGAAGCCCAGCCCGGCGAAGCCGGCCCAGATCACGCGCCGCGCGCGCGCGTAGCCGTAGACCTCGGTCAGGATGTCGCCGAACACGTACGAGATGGGAAAGAACAGCACCGCGCCGCCGAAGGTCAGCGGGCCGAAGTACGGCGCGTCGATCTGCGCGATCTTGGCCGGCCCGATCAGGTTGGAGCAGATCAGGACGGTGACGAACGCCGCCATCACGAACTCGTAATAGCGGTAGCTGCGCGGCGGATTCGTCACCACGACTTCAGGGCAGGCGGGGCGAGTGCTCGCGGACGTCGGGATCGAGCTCGACCCGCAGCGCGTCGAGCATGCGCGACACCATGGCGTAGAACGCCGCGGTCAGGCACAGCTCGACGTAGTCGGCATGGCCGAAGTGCTTCGCCGCCTCGGCGTGGATCTCGTCCGTGACGTCGCTTGCCATCACGCCCTCGGTCAGCGCCAGCGCGGCGCGCTCGCGCGCGTCGAAGTGCTTCGACTCGCGCCACAGCTCGAGCTCGCCGATCTGCTCCTCGGTGACGCCCGCCTTGCGCGCCATCCTGAGATGCTGCGCCCACTCGTAGTGCGAGCGCGCGAGCTGCGCCGTGCGCAGGATCATGATCTCGCGCAGCTTGCGCGGGGTGCGGCTGTCGTGGCGGATGGAGTTGGCGAACTCGGTCCACGCCGCGGTCAGCGCCGGATGGTTGCCGAGCGCGCGGTAGAGGTTGACCGGCTCGCCCCAAAGTTCCTCGAGCCGCTTTTTCAGGCCGGGCTCGAAGTCGGCCATCGGAACGCGTTGCATGGCCGTGCATAATAGCCGAATGGACGCCCGCGAACGCGCGCGCGGCTTCGAGCTCACCCGCGCGCCGGCAGACTTCATCGACGACCCCTACCCCTGGTACGCGGCCCTGCGCGAGCACGACCCGGTGCATGCGCTCGAGGGCGGCGGGGTGTTCCTGTCGCGCTACGAGGACGCGCTCGCGGTGTACCGCGATGCGCGCGCGAGCTCGGACAAGAAGGCCGAGTTCGGACCCAAGCTGGGCAACTCGCCGCTCTATGAGCACCACACCACGAGCCTGGTGTTCAACGACCCGCCGCTGCACACGCGCGTGCGGCGCATCATCATGGGCGCGCTCAACCAGCGCGCGATCGCGCGCATGGAGACCGACGTCGCGAGGCTGGTCGAGCGGCTGCTCGACCAGATGGCCGAGGCGCGCGAGCTCGACTTCATCGACGCCTTCGCGGCGCAGATTCCGATCGAGGTGATCGGCAACCTGCTCGACGTGCCGCGCGCCGCGCGCGCGCCGCTGCGCGGCTGGTCGATCGCGATCCTCTCCGGCCTCGAGCCCACTCTTACGCCCGCGATGCACGAGGCCGGCAACCGCGCGGTGAGCGAGTTCGTCGCCTTTCTCGAGGAGCTGATCGCCGCGCGGCGAAAGCACCCCGGCGACTACGACGCCGACGTGCTCACGCGCCTGATCCAGGGCGAGCAGGACGGCGAGCGCCTCACCGAGAACGAGCTCTACCACCAGTGCATCTTCCTGCTCAACGCCGGCCACGAGACCACCACCAATCTCATCGGCAACGGCACCTGGCTCCTGCTCAGCCACCCGGACGAGCTCGCGCGCCTGCGCGCCGACCCGGCGCTGGTGCCGAGCGCGGTCGAGGAAATGCTGCGCTACGAGGGGCCGATCCAGCTCAACAACCGGCGCCTCAGCGCGCCGATGACGCTCGGCGGCAAAGCGCTTGCCGCCGGCACCGCGATCACCATCGGCATCGGCGCGGCGAACCGCGACGCGGGCCAGTTCCCCGAGCCCGAGAAATTCGATGTCGGCCGCAAGCCTAACCGCCACCTCGCTTTCGGCCAGGGCGCGCACGCCTGCGCCGGCATGAACGTCGCGCGCATGGAAGCGCGCGTCGCCTTCGCGCGCCTCATCCCGCGCTTCCCGAAACTGCAGCTCGCCGGCGAGCCCCAACGCGACCGCCGCATCCGCTTCCGCGGCTTCAAAAACCTCCCGGTACGCGTCTAACCCGACCCCAAAATCGGGGTCAGACCACGTTTTCCGTCAACCGAAGGCGCTGCAAGGCCGTTGATCCGGCATGCCTCGCCGATTGCGGATCTCGGTTTCCGACGTTGCCATGCACGTTATCCAGCGCGGCAACAACCGAGGCGCGTGCTTCTTCAGGGACAGCGACTACCTCTACTACCTGGTGCAGCTCCGGACCTTGGCGAGAGAGATCGGCTGTTCGGTGCATGCGTATTGCCTGATGACGAACCATGTACACCTGCTGCTGACCCCGCAATCGTCGCAGGCTTGCACCGCCCTGATGAAGCATCTCGGCCAACGTCACGCCCAGTACATCAATCGCACTTACGAACGCACCGGATCGCTCTGGGATGGGAGGTTCAGGTCGTGCCTGACCGAGTCGCGGCGCTACATCCTCGCGTGCTACCGCTACATCGAATTGAACCCCGTGCGCGCCGGCATGGTCGCAGCGCCCGCTGCTTACCCCTGGTCGAGCTACGCGGCCAACGCGGCGGGCGCCGACTCCCAGCTGATCGTAGCCCACCAGGAGTACCTTGCCCTCGGAACGGAGCCCTCGTCGCGTCGCGCGGCGTATGGCGAATTGTTCGCGGATGCGCTGGAACCTTCGCTCGTGGCAGCTATTCGAGAGTCCACCAACGGCGGCTACGCGCTGGGCAGCGAGTCGTTCCAGCCGGCGCTTTCGCGCTCGCTCGGACGAAGAGTGGTGCGGGGTCGCGCCGGACGCCCTTGCGTGGCGTAAAAGGTGGTCTGACCCCGATTTGGAGGGAGCCCGGTTTACAATCCGGACTCCCATGAAAAGCGCCAGCAGAACGGAAGACGTCCATATCGTCGCCTTCGAGGCGATGCCCTCGCCGCGCGAGTTGCACGCGAAGGCGCCGATCACGCCGCGCGCGGCGGAGACGGTGACCGAGGCGCGGCGCGTGCTGCAGGACATTCTCGAGCGGCGCGACCCGCGCCTGTTCGTGGTGGTGGGGCCGTGCTCGATCCACGACCCGAAGGCGGGACTCGAGTACGCCGCGCGCCTGCGCAAGCTCGCGGCCGAGGTGTCCGACGCGCTCTATCTCGTGATGCGGGTCTACTTCGAGAAGCCGCGCACGGTCACGGGCTGGAAGGGCTTCATCAACGACCCGCGCCTGGACGGCTCGTTCCACATCGAGGAAGGCATGCAGCGCGCGCGCGAGTTCCTGCTCGCGCTCGCCGACCAGGGCCTGCCCGCCGCGACCGAGGCGCTCGACCCGGTCGCGCCGCAGTACCTCGGCGACCTGATCACGTGGTACGCGATCGGCGCGCGCACCAGCGAATCGCAGACCCACCGCGAGATGGCGAGCGGCCTGTCGGCGCCGGTCGGATTCAAGAACGCCACCGACGGCGACACCGCGGTCGCGATCAACGCCATCCGCTCGGCGCGCCAGCGGCACAACTTCCTCGGCATCGACCCCGACGGCCGCTCGGCGATCGTGCGCACCGGCGGCAACCCCTACGGCCACATCGTGCTGCGCGGCGGCGCCTCGAGCCCGAATTACGACACCGCGCACGTCGCGCTGGTCGAGCAGGCGCTCGCCGAGGCGCGCGTGGCGCCGAACATCGTGGTCGACTGCTCGCACGCCAACTCGTTCAAGAAGCCCGAGCTGCAGCCGCTGGTGTTCAAGGACTGCATGCACCAGATCGTCGAGGGCAACCGCTCGATCGTCGGCCTGATGCTGGAGAGCAACCTGGTGGCCGGCAGCCAGGCGATCCCCGAGGACAAATCGAAATTGATCTACGGCTGCTCGGTCACCGACGCCTGCATCGGCTGGGACGCGACCGAAACGCTGCTGCGCGAATCCGCCGCCGCGGTCGGCAAGGCCCTGCGCGCCCGAAAATAGGGACAGACCCCATTTTTCAGCTAAGCGAGAAAATGGGGTCTGTCCCTATTTTCGTTGAAGGGCGGCCGCGCGGGTTGCGCGCGGCGCCCAGGGTCCGGCCGCTACGCGTGGCGCTGCGGATCTCATCCACGAGGCGCGGATCGAGCGCGGCGTCGAAAAGCCCACGATACTGAATCCGGCGCGGCGCGTCGCCGTCGGCCAAGGCGACGTAGACGGGATGCGGCGCGAGCAGGCCGTCGCCTTCGCCCTGGGCGTTGGCGCGATGGCTCGACCAGCGATATTCGTGCGCAAGGGAAACCAAGCCGGCGCGGACCGGGTTGAGCTCGATATAGCGGTAGCAAGCGAGCACGTAGCGCTCGGATGCGGCCACGCATGACCGGAAGCGCCCCTCCCACAGCGTGCCGGTGCGGCCATGCGCTCTGTTTACGTATTGCACGTAATGCTGCCCGAGCCGCTTCATCAGCGCTCCGCAAGCGTCCGCCGTCTGCGGCGTCACGAGAAGATGCACGTGGTTCGACATCAGGCAATAGGCGTGCACAAGACAGCCGCAGCCCGGCGCAAACCGCCGCAGGTAGCGCAGGTACACGGCCCGGTCCGACTCGCGGAAGAAACACCGCCCGCGGTTATTCCCGCGCTGGATAACGTGAAGCGCGGTACCCGGGACGACCACCCTGGCAGTGCGAGGCATACCCCAGCAAACGACTGACGGCATGCCCGAGTTGACCGAGATCGAAAAATAGGGACAGACCCCATTTTTCGACCCAGCGGAAAAATAGGGTCTGTCCCCATTTTCTGGCTCCCATACAATATCCGCTCTCATGAACGCACGCATCGTTCCGGTGATCCTTTCCGGCGGCAGCGGCAGCCGGCTGTGGCCGATGTCGCGCAAGCTGCTGCCGAAGCAGTTCCTGCCGCTGGTGACCGAGCGCACGATGCTGCAGGACACCGCGCTGCGCCTCGCGGGACTGGCCGACTGCGGCGCGCCGCTGCTGGTGGTCAACACCGAGCATCGCTTTCTCGCCGCCGAGC
>JBAUTW010000130.1:0-3931 GCA_049582365.1 Burkholderiales bacterium
AGGGCAGGGTCTTCCACCAGGCGAGCGCGGCCTCCCGCTGTGCGCCGCGGGGCGCGAAGGGCCGGCCCTCGAGCCAGGCGTAGGTCGTTTCGTCGGGGGCCACCATCCCGATCTTGGCGCCGAGCTCGATCGAGAGGTTGCACAGTGTCATGCGGCCTTCCATGCCGAGCGCGCGCACTGCGGCGCCGGCGTATTCGATCGCGTAGCCGACCCCGCCCGACATACCGAGCTTGCCGATCAGTGCCAGGATCAGATCCTTGGCGTACACGCCTTTCGGCGGCATGCCCTCGAAGCGCGCGCGCATCGTGCGCGGCTTGCGCTGCTCGATGGTCTGGGTGGCGAGTACGTGCAGGATTTCGGACGCGCCGATGCCGAATCCGAGCGCCCCGAGCGCGCCGTTGGTGCAAGTGTGCGAGTCGCCACAGACCACCAGCGTGCCGGGCTGGGTGATGCCGAGCTCCGGGCCGATCACGTGCACGATGCCCTGCTCGTCGCCGCCGACATCGAACAGGCGCACGCCCGCCTTGCGCGTCTCCAGCCGCAGCGAGTCGATGAGCACCTGGGCCCAGTCGTGCGCGCCGCCGGTGCGTCCCGGCGCGGACGAGATCACGTGGTCCGCGGTGGCGAAGGTCAGCTCCGGGTTGCGTACGCGCAGGCCTCGCGCGGCGACCTCGGCCAGTGCCTTGCCGCCGCCCAGATCGTGCAGCAGGTGCCGGTCCACGTGCAGCAGCGCGGTCCCGCCGCCGAGGTCGGCGACCACGTGCGCGTTCCAGATCTTGTCGAACAGCGTCAGGGCCATCAGCGCAGGAAGCTCCCGTCGGTGACATCGATTACCGCGCCGTTCAACAGCACCGGCGCTTCGGTGACCAGCCAGCGGATCACGCCGGCCACCTCGTCCGGCCTGCCGGCGCGCTTCGAATATGCCGCCTTCAACAGCTGCTCGCGGCGCTCGGGCGCCGCCGCGCGGCGCAGCATGTCGGTCTCGATCGGCCCGGGAGCCACGGCGTTCACCTGCACCCCGTGCGGGCCGAGCAAGGCGGCGAAGCTGCGGGTGAAGCTCACGATTCCGGCCTTGCTCACGCCGTACCAGATGTCCTGGTGCGCCATGTAGGCCGCGACCGAAGTGAGGTTGACGATTCGCCCCGAGCGCCGCTCGACCATCTGCTTCGCGACCGAGCGGATCAGTTCTACCGGCGCCTCGAGATTGACGCGCAAGAGCCGCGTGCGAGCCTCTTCGGTATAGCGCTCGATCGGCAGGCCGTTCTGCACTCCGGCGTTGTTGACCAGCACGTCGATGCGTCCGAGGGCGGCGACGCGCGGCGCGATCGCGGCGAGATCGACGAGGTCCTGGCGCACCAGCTCGAGCGGTCCCGAGGCAACCAGCGCACCGCCTTCGAAGTCACGGTCGAGCGCGATCACGCGCAGCCCCGCCGCGAGCAGGGCGTCGACCGTGGCGCGGCCTATGCCGCGCGCGGCGCCGGTGACCAGTGCGGTTCTGAGCTCGGGCATGACTCGTCAGCGGGCGTACGAGCCGTTGTTGACGTCCAGCGTGGCGCCGTTGACGTACTCCGGGCAGGCCGAGCCGAGCCACAGAATGGCCTGCGCCACCTCGTCCGGCCGGCACACACGACCGGAATAGACGCTGCGCATGACGCCGTCCTTGCGCGAGCGTGGCAGCTGCTCGTACATGTCGGTCTGCGTCGGCCCGGGCGCGACCGCGTTGACCAGCACGCCGTGCGGGCCGAGCCAGCCGGCGAAGCTCTTGGTGACGTTGAGCAGCGCCGCCTTGCTCGCGCCGTACCACAGATCGGGGTGGCCGGTGAAGGCCGCCACCGAGCCGACATTGACGATGCGCCCGGACTTGCGCGCCATCATTTGCGGCGCCAGCGCCTGCATCAGCGCCACCGGCGCCTCGACGTTGACCGCCATGATCTCGCGCCGGTGCATGTCGGGGATCGAATCGTATGACTCGCAGTACAGCACACCCGCGTTGTTGACCAGCGTGTCGATCTGACCCAGCGAGCTGGCCAGGGCGGCGATTCCGGAGACATCGGTCAGATCGTACTGCAGGCGACGCACCGAAGGCGGCAGGTCGCAGCGCGAGAAGTCCTTGTCGAGCGCCAGCACGGTCCAGCCGGCGCCGGCGAAGGCGCGCGCGGTGTACAGGCCGATGCCCCTGCCTGCGCCGGTGACCAGCGCAGCGGACATCTCAGGCGGCGAGCCCCGGCATGGTGAAGCCTGCCGCGCGCAGCGCGGCGATCAGCCCCTGCTCCTGCGCGTGCTCGAGCTCGATCAGCGGCGGGCGCACGGTGCGCCACAGCGGATCGTTGCCGAAGTGGGCGATGATCGCTTTCAGCGCCGGAATCATCGGCACCTTCTGCACGATATTGCGCGTCGCGGTAATCCCGGCCTGCAGCTCATCGGCGATCGCCGCCTGCCAGTTACGGTACACCTTGTCGATCGGACCGGGATTGACATTGCCGGTCGCGGTGATGCAGCCCTTGCCGCCGTGGCGCATGTTGTCGAGCAGGAACACCTCGCTGCCGGCGAATACGTCGAATCCGGCCTTGGCGAAGGCGTCCAGCATCGCCTTGGTGTTGGACCAGTCGCCCGAGGAGTCCTTCGCGCCGGCGACGATGCCCGGATACTTCTTCAGCAGCCGCTCGATCAGCGCCAGCGTGATCGGCACCTGCGATACCGGGGGGATGTGGTACAGATAGAGGCGCAGCCGGTCGTCGCCGACCCGCTCGATCACCTCGGCGAAGTTGCGGTACAGGCCCTCGTCGGAAACGCCCTTGTAGTAGAACGGCGGCAGCATCAGCACACCGCCGCAGCCCAACTCCACCGCACGCCGGGTCATCGCGACCGAGTCGGTCAGTGCGCAGTGGCCGGTGCCGGGCATCAGCGCGGCGGCCGGCACGCCGCCCGCCAGCAGGGCATCGAGCAGCTCGAGCTTCTCGCCCACGGACATCGAGTTCGCCTCGCTGTTGGTGCCGAACACCGCCAGCCCGGAGCAGCCGTTGGCCAGCAGCCACTTGCAGTGGCGCACGAACCTCGCCGCGTCGGGCGCCAGATCCGCGCCGAAAGGGGTGACGACCGGCGACAGGACGCCGGCAATGCGTTGAGGGGTTTTCATGGACCCCATTATATGTAAGCGGTGGGCCCGCGGTAGACTCGCGGGCCATGGATCTGTCCCGCACTGCGAACATCGACGACCTGCGCGAGCTGGCGCGCCGCCGGCTGCCGCGGATCGTGTTCGATTTCTTCGACGGCGGCGCCGAGGACGAGGTCACCCTGCGCGCCAACCGCGCGGCGTTCGAGCGCGTGCGCTTCGCGCCCCGGGTGCTGCGCGACGTCGCCAAGGTCGACGCCGCGGCCGAGATACTGGGTAGACCGTCGAAGTATCCCCTGGTGATCGCGCCGGTCGGCGGAATCGGAATGGGATGGCCGGGCGGGGATCTGGCGATCGCCCGTACCGCCGCCGCTTTCGGCATTCCGTGCACGCTTTCCACTGCCGCCACGGCCACCATCGAAGAGGTCGCGGACAAGGCGCCCGGACGCCTTTGGTTCCAGCTCTACGTGCTCCACGACCGGGAGTTCACGGACCGGCTGGTCGCACGCGCGAGCGCCGCGGGCTATGAGGCACTGGTGGTCACGGTCGACCTGCCGGTAGGGGGAAAGCGCGAGCGCGACACTCACAACGGCCTGGTGTTGCCGTTCCGACCCGGCTGGCGCGAGCTTCTCGCCGGCGTGGCGCACCCTTCGTGGGCCCTGCGCGTCGCCGCCGCCGGCGGCATCCCCGAGCTCGTCAACCTGCGCGGATTGGCGGGCCGGCAGCGCGCAGACATGATCGCCACGGCCTCGTCGGTCGGCCAGCAGCACGATGCCTCGTTCGACGACAACGGGCTCGCCCGGCTGCGCGACCTGTGGC
>JBAUTW010000131.1:0-6674 GCA_049582365.1 Burkholderiales bacterium
CCGTGGTACAGCGCGAAGGCGCCTACCAGCGCGGCGCCGAGCGACGGCGGGAGATAGGTGCGGGTCACGATCAGCAGCCCGAGCACCAGCCCTGAGGCGGCGACCATCTGCTCGGCGAACGGCGGAACCAGCGCGGCAAATCCCAGCAGCCCGCCGGCGAGCATCGCGGCCAGGAAGGCGCCCGGCAGGATCCAGCGCGCGCGCCCGCCGAGCTGCGCGGCCCAAAGCCCGACCGCGACCATCGCGAGCAGGTGGTCCAGCCCGGTGAACGGGTGCAGGAAGCCCGCCGCCGCGCCGACGGCGGCGCCGTGGAACGGATGCGCGAACACCGGAGTGGCAAAACCTCCAATCAGGAGCGTGATCAGGAAGCGGTACATAGCATGCCCTCCGTTTGGATGAACTGGATGATCGCGTCGAGCCCCTGGCCCGTCTTGAGGTTGGAGAATACGAACGGGCGCTCGCCGCGCATCTTCTTCGCATCGCGCGCCATCACCTCGAGCGACGCGCCGACCAGCGGCGCGAGGTCGATCTTGTTGATCACCAGCAGGTCCGACTTGGTGATCCCCGGCCCGCCTTTCCGCGGGATCTTGTCGCCGGCGGCAACGTCGATCACGTACAGCGTCAGGTCCGAAAGCTCCGGGCTGAAGGTGGCGGCCAGGTTGTCGCCGCCCGACTCGATGATCACCAGCTCGAGCGCGGGAAAGCGCCGCGCCAGGCGCGCCACCGCCTCGAGGTTGATCGAGGCGTCCTCGCGGATCGCGGTGTGCGGGCAACCGCCGGTCTCGACCCCGATGATGCGCTCGGGCGCCAGCGCCTCGTTGCGCACCAGGAACTGGGCGTCCTCCTCGGTGTAGATATCGTTGGTAACCACCGCGATGTCGAACCGCTCGCGCAGCGCCTTGCACAGCGCGAGCGTCAGCGCGGTCTTTCCCGAGCCGACCGGCCCGCCGATGCCTACTCTCAGTGTCATGACCTGAACAGCCTCGAGTACTGGGTTTCGTGAAGGGAGGAAAGGATCGCCAGCCCCGGCGCGAAGTTGCCCGGCTCCTGCTCGCCGATGTCGTTCAGGCGCGCGCCGAGCGCAAGCAGGATCTTCTGGCCGTCGGTCTGCCCGAGCGGCACCGCCTTCAGCGCCGCCATCACCTGGTTCTCGAGCCAGGCCCACAGGTACGCGGTCAGCGCCTGGCGCGGATCGATGCGCCAGTGGCGCACCGCGCAGGCAAAAGCCATGGGAAAGGTCATCTCATCGATCTCGGGAATTTCAATATCGAGGTTCCGCAACAGGTTCGCAAGCGAGTACCCCATCTGCACCGTCTCGGCGCGCAGCTCCGCCGTCTCGCGGCTGGCGAGGAATTCCTCGTTCCAGCGCGCATCGGGCGCCTCGATCATCCTGAGCAGCATCGGCGCTTCCATCCTCAGGACGGAGAACTCGAGCACGTCCGCGATCCAGCGCTGCGCGCTTGGCGCATCCGTGACGAGCCCCGCCTCCATGGCCGCCTCGAGCCCGCCGGAATAGCTGTACGCGCCGACGGGCAGCGCCGGGCTCGCAAGCTGCAGCAAGCGCGGATCAATGCTCGTGGTCATGCTGATGCTCGTGCCCGTGGTCGTGGATCTTGCCGCCGTGGCCCATCTCGTCGTGCCGGTGGTGCCCGCCCGCGTAGGCGCCCGCCTCGGGCTCGAACGGCGCTTCGACGTGGCTCACCTTCGCGCCGAGCTTGCGCGCCATCTCCTCCAGCACGTGGTCGGCCGCGATGCGCAGGAACCCGTCGCCGACCTGCACCGGCACGTGCCGGTTGCCGAGGTGGTAGGCGAGGCGCGCGAGTTCGGCCGACTCGATGTGCGCGAGCGCCTCGGGCTCGGCCAGCACCTCAATCACGCGCCCGTCGGAGGCGAGCACCAGGTCGCCGCCGCGCAGGATCTCGCCGCGCGGCAGCATCAGCGCGATCTCCTCGCCCGAGACGAGCTTCGCGCGCAGGCGGCTCTTCTGGCGCAGCTCGAAGGGCAGCCTGAGCTGGCCGGCCGGCGCGGGCGCCTTGTCCGACTTTTCCAGTTTCGAGGTGATCTGGAGCATCAGAACAGGAAATATCGCTGCGCCATGGGAAGCACCGTGGCCGGCTCGCACACCAGCAGCTCGCCGTCGGCGCGCACCTGGTAGGTCTCCGGATCGACCTGGATCTTCGGCTGCCAGTCGTTGTGGACCATGTCCTTCTTGCCGACGCGGCGCACGTCCCTCACCGCCTCCAGCGGCCGCTGCAGCCCGAGCTTGGCGAGCTCGGGGTTGCTCAGCGCCGCCTGCGAGACGAAGGTCAGGGAAGTGCGCAGCGCGCCGCCGAAACTGCCGAACATGGGCCGGTAGTGCACCGGCTGCGGCGTCGGGATCGACGCGTTCGGGTCGCCCATCGCGGCGGCCGCGATCATGCCGCCTTTCAGCACCAGGAATGGCTTGACGCCGAAAAAGGCCGGCTTCCACAGCACCAGGTCGGCGAGCTTGCCCGGTTCGATCGAGCCCACCACGTGCGCGATGCCGTTGGTAATGGCCGGGTTGATGGTGTATTTCGCTACGTAGCGCTTGACCCTGTAGTTGTCGGCATTGGAATCCCCTTTCAACGATCCCCTCTGGAGCTTCATTTTGTGCGCGGTCTGCCAGGTGCGGATGATGACCTCGCCCACGCGCCCCATCGCCTGCGAGTCGGACGACATCATCGAGAACGCGCCCAGGTCGTGCAGGATGTCCTCGGCGGCGATCGTCTCCTTCCTGATGCGCGACTCGGCGAAGGCGACGTCCTCGGCGATCGAGGAATCGAGGTGGTGGCAGACCATCAGCATGTCGAGGTGCTCGGCCACCGTGTTCGCGGTATACGGCATGGTCGGATTGGTCGACGACGGAAGCACGTTCGGCTCGCCGCAGGCGCGGATGATGTCCGGAGCGTGTCCGCCGCCCGCGCCTTCGGTGTGGAAGGTGGCGATCGAGCGGCCCTTCATCGCCTTGAGCGAAGCCTCGACGAAGCCCGACTCGTTCAGCGTGTCGGTGTGGATCGCCACCTGCACGTCCATCTCGTCGGCGACGCCCAGGCAGCAGTCGATGGCCGCCGGCGTCGTGCCCCAGTCCTCGTGCAGCTTGAGGCCCATCGCCCCGGCGCGCAGCTGCTCGCGCAGCGGCGCCGGGCGCGAGGCGTTGCCCTTGCCGAGGAAGCCGAGGTTCATCGGGAACGCCTCGGCCGCCGACAGCATGGAAAAGATGTGCCAGGGGCCCGGCGTGCAGGTGGTGGCGAAGGTGCCGGTCGCCGGGCCGGTGCCCCCGCCCAGCATCGTCGTCACGCCCGACATCAGCGCTTCCTCGATCTGCTGCGGGCAGATGAAGTGGATGTGGCTGTCGATGCCGCCCGCGGTGACGATCATGCCCTCGCCCGCGATCGCCTCGGTCCCGGCGCCGATCGGGATCGTGACGCCGGGCTGGATGTCCGGGTTGCCGGCCTTGCCGATCTTCCAGATGCGCCCGTGCTTGAGCCCGATGTCGGCCTTGACGATGCCCCAGTGATCGACGATCAGCGCGTTGGTGATCACGGTGTCGGCCACCTGCGCCGACGGCAGCTGGCCCTGCCCCATGCCGTCGCGGATCACCTTGCCGCCGCCGAACTTGACCTCCTCGCCGTAGACGGTGAAGTCTTTCTCGACCTCGATCCACAGCTCGGTGTCCGCGAGCCGCACCCGGTCGCCGACCGTGGGGCCGTACATTTCGGCGTAGGCCTGTCTGGTGATCTTCATTTGAGCTTCCCCATCACCCGGCCGTTGAAGCCATAGACTTTTCTATTTCCAGAAAGAGAAACCAATTCCACCGTCCGCGTCTGGCCGGGCTCGAAGCGCACCGCGGTGCCGGCGGCGACGTTGAGGCGCATGCCGTAGGCCAGGTCGCGGTCGAAGCCGAGCGCGGGGTTGGTCTCGAAGAAATGGTAGTGCGAGCCGACCTGCACCGGCCGGTCGCCGGTGTTGACCACCTCGAGCCTCAGCGTCCTGCGCCCGACGTTGAGCTCGATCTCGCCCGCGGCCGCCTTCAGCTCGCCCGGAACCATCGCATCATCCTCCCCTGGTTGCGCGCGGCGCGCCGCTGTGTCAGGAAACCGCGCACCGCGTCGATCTGCTTCGCGTCGAACAGCGCCGGCGCGTGCCCGACGCCCTCGAACTCCACCACCTGGGTGGCCGGCTTGCGCCGGCGCATCTCGTCCACCGTGCCCGGCAGAAGCACGTCCGACTGCGCCCCGCGCAGCACCAGCACCGGGCAGTCGACCGCGTTCCACACCGTCCACAGGTCGATGCCGCGCAGGAACTCGGGGCCGATCGGCAGCTCGGGATCGCCGTGCGTGTTCCATTGCCCGATCGCCGGATCGAAGCGGAAGTACCAGCGACCGTCCTCGTGCCGTCGCAGGCTGTGCTCGACGAGGTGCTCCCATTGCCGCTCGGTGAGCGGCCCGAACGCGGCGAAATGTTCGCGGATGTACTCCTCGGCCGCGCGCCGCGAGCCGAAGCCGCGCGGCATGCCGACGTGGCCCTTGAGCCGGAACAGCCCGTTCCACGGCACGAAAGGCCCGACGTCGTTCAGCACCAGGCGCCCGATCGGCGAGTTGCGCTTCGCGGCGAGCAGCATCCCGATCAGCCCGCCCATCGAGGTGCCGACCCAGTCGAGGCAGCGCGCGCGCTTCTCGCCCAGGATTCCGGAGCGCAACGGCGGCGTCACGTGCGCGATCAGCGCGGCGGCGTCCGACAGGTAGGTCGAAAAGCTGTAGCCCGACTTGTCATCGAGCCATTCGCTGTCGCCGCGGCCTACGACGTCCATGCACACCACGCGAAAGTCGCCCGCGAGCCTGCGGGCGAGGAAATCGAAGTCGCGGCTGTTGCGCGACAGCCCGTGCACGCACATCACGACGTGCGGATTGTCCGCCTCGCCCCAGTCCGTGAAGGCGACGCGGTGAAAGCCCTCGGGACCGAGGCTGAGGATGCTGCTCTGGCGCATTTCACTCGTTCCGGGTCAGGGAATGGGGTTGTGCACCGTGACCAGCTTGGTGCCGTCGGGAAAGGTCGCCTCGACCTGGATCTCGGGGATCATCTCGGGCACCCCCTCCATCACCTCGTCGCGCTTGAGCAGCGTCGCGCCCCAGCCCATCAGCTCCGAGACGCTCCTGCCGTCGCGCGCGCCTTCCATGATCGCGGCGCTGATCAGCTCCACCGCCTCGGGATAGTTGAGCCTGAGGCCCCTGGCCCGGCGCCGCTCGGCGAGCAGCGCGGCGGTGAACAGCAGCAGCTTGTCTTTTTCGCGCGGCGTAAGTTCCATGCAGGGTCTCGGTGGCCCGTTCCACTCACGCAAGGATAGTGCCCGCGGTCCGGCAGGACGGAGCGGCGTCATCATGCACCAAAAATGTGACAATGAGAAACGCTTGCACCAGTTTGGCGCGGTGATTCCGACGGAGAGATCTGCAACATGACGACGCGGATTCTGCTGGGAATGCTGACCCCGTCCTCCAACACGGTCCTCGAGCCGGTGACCGCCGCGATGCTCGCCGGGCTGCCCGAGGTGAGCGTCCATTTCGGCCGCTTCAAGGTGACCGAGATCGCGCTGTCGCGGCAGGCGCTGGGACAGTTCGACGACGGCGAGATCCTGCGCGCGGCCGAGCTGCTGTCGCACGCGAAATTGCACTGCATCGGCTGGAACGGGACTTCGTCGGGCTGGCTCGGCTTCGACGCCGACGAGCGCCTTTGCGAGAGAATCACCGCGACGACCGGCATCCCGGCCTGCACCTCGGTGCTCGCGCTGAACGAGATCTTGCGCGCCACCGGCGTCGCGCGTTTCGGTCTCGTCTCGCCTTACCTCGACGACGTGCAGCAGAAGATCGTGGCCAACTACGCCCGCTCGGGCTTCGAGTGCGTGGCCGAACGCCACCTCGGGCTGCAGGACAACTACTCGTTCTCGGAAGTAAGCGCGGATCGGCTGCGCGCCATGGCGCGCGAGGTCGCCAAAGCGAAGCCCCAGGCGATCACCATCTTCTGCACCAACCTGCGCGGGGCGCCGCTCGCCGAGGAGCTGGAACAGGAGCTCGCCATTCCGGTCTACGACAGCATCGCGACCGTGGTGTGGAAATCGCTCAAGCTGGCCGGGGTCGACACGCGGCGCGTACAGGGCTGGGGCCGCCTGTTCCGCGAGGTCTGAGCCCCATGGCGCGCCTGGATCTCGTCGTGCGCAACGCGCGCCTCGTGACCGAGTCCGGGGAGCGGCGCTGCGACATCGCCATTGCGGACGGACGCGTCGTGGCGCTCGGCGAAGGCCTGCCGAAGGGCGCGCGCGAGATCGACGCCGGCGGACGCCTCGTGCTGCCCGGCGGCGTGGACGCGCACTGTCACCTCGACCAGCCGATGCCCGCGCCGATGCGCATGGCCGACGATTTCGAGTCCGGCACGCGCTCGGCGGCCTGCGGCGGCACCACCACCGTCATTCCGTTCGCCGCGCAGGCCAAGGGCGCTTCGCTCGCGGCCGCGGTCGCCGACTACCACCGCAGAGCCGAGGGCAAGGCGTGCATCGACTACGCCTTTCACCTGATCGTGAGCGACCCGACGCCCTGCGTCCTCGGCGAGGAGCTGCCGCGCCTGATCCGCGACGGCTATACCTCGTTCAAGATCTACATGAC
>JBAUTW010000132.1:0-5509 GCA_049582365.1 Burkholderiales bacterium
GCACGAGCTGTTTCTTGTCGCCGGAGAAGCTGCGCGCGACGAAGGTGGCGCCCATGAGCAGCGCGAGACTGACGGTGTCGATCGCGGTGTCGGTGTTGACCGCGCCGCGCTTGGACTTGGAGCCGGCGTCGGCGGTGGCGGAGAACTGGCCCTTGGTGAGGCCGTAGACGCCGTTGTTCTCCAGGATGTAGAGCATGTCGACGCCGCGGCGCATGGCGTGGGCGAACTGGCCCAGGCCGATGGAGGCGGAGTCGCCGTCGCCCGATACGCCGAGGTAGATCAGATCGCGGTTGGCGAGGTTGGCGCCGGTCAGGACCGAGGGCATGCGCCCGTGCACGGTGTTGAAGCCGTGCGAGTTGCCGAGGAAGTAGGTCGGGGTCTTGGACGAGCAGCCGATGCCGGAGAGTTTGGCGACGCGGTGCGGCTCGATGTCGAGCTCCCAGGCGGCCTGGATGATGGCGGCGCTGATCGAGTCGTGGCCGCAGCCGGCGCACAGGGTGGAGACCGGCCCTTCGTAGTCGCGCCGGGTGTAGCCGACCTTGTTCCTGTGCAGGCTCGGGTGGTGCAGCTTCGGCTTGGTGAGGTAGGTCACGCTGCTTTGTCCTTTTTTATCGGGCGCACGTTGAGGGTGCGCACGATCTGCGAGATCTCGTTGGTGATGAAGCGCGCGGTGATCGGGGTGCCGTCGTAGTGCAGCACCGAGATCAGGTTGGCGGGGTTGATGCCGGCGTCGTTGACCAGCAGGGTCTTCAACTGCGCGTCGCGGTTCTGCTCGATCACGAACACCTTGCTGTGCGAGGCGACGAAGTCGGCGATCTCGTCCTGGAACGGAAACGCGCGCACGCGCAGCGCGTTGATCGAGATGCCCATCGCGGCCAGCGCCTCGAGCGCCTCGTGCATCGCCGGGCTGGTCGAGCCGTAGTAGATGGCGCCGAAGCGCGCCGGCTTTTCCGAGGCGTCGAGCAGCGGCTTGGGCACCAGGCTCTTGGCGGTCTCGAACTTCTTCTGCAGCCGGCGCATGTTGTCGACGTAGTCCGGCCCGGCTTCGGAGTAGCGCGCGTAGCGGTCCTTGGTGGTGCCGCGGGTGAAGTAGGCGCCGCGCTTGGGGTGGGTGCCGGGCAAGGTGCGGAAGGGAATGCCGTCGCCGTCGACGTCCAGGTAGCGGCCGAAGTCCTTCCCGGCCTCGAGCGCTTCGCGCGTCATGACCTTGCCGCGGTCGTAGGTCCGGGCGTCGTCCCACTCGAGCGGCTTGCACAGGCGCTGGTTCATGCCGATGTCGAGGTCGGTCATGACGAACACCGGGGTCTGCAGCCGGTCGGCGAGGTCGAGCGCCTCGGCGGCGAACTCGAAGCACTCCTTCGGGTCCTCGGGGAACAGCAGCACGTGCTTGGTGTCGCCGTGCGAGGCGTAGGCGCAGGCCAGCACGTCGGCCTGCTGGGTGCGGGTCGGCATCCCGGTCGAGGGTCCGCCGCGCTGCACGTTGATGATGGTGGCCGGGATCTCGGCGAAGTAGGCCAGGCCGATGAACTCGGTCATCAGCGACACGCCCGGGCCGGAGGTGGCGGTGAAGGCGCGCGCGCCGTTCCAGCCGGCGCCGATCACCATCCCGATCGAGGCCAGCTCGTCCTCGGCCTGCACGATGGCGAAGTTGTTTCTCCCGCCTTCGTCAATTCTCAATTTGGAACAGTATCTTTGAAAAGCCTCGGCCAGCGACGACGAAGGGGTGATCGGGTACCAGGCGCAGACCGTCGCGCCGCCGTAGACGCAGCCGAGCGCGGCGGCCGCGTTGCCGTCGATGAAGATGCTGTCGCCGACCGCGTCGCTGCGCCTGACCTTGAGCCCGAGCGCGTCCTTGAGCCGCTCGCGCGCGTAGTCGAAGCCCATGTGGAAGGCCCTGACGTTCGGCATGAGCAGCTTTTCCTTGCCCTTGTACTGCTCGCCGATCAGCTCGGCCACCACCTCGGGCTCGATGCCGATCAGCGCCGCCAGCGCGCCGACGTAGATGATGTTCTTGAACAGCTGGCGCTCGCGCGCGTCGGCGTAGTTGGTGTTGCAGATTTCGGTCAGCGGCATCCCGATCACGTTGATGTCGGGGCGGAACTTGGACGCCGGCAGCGGCCGGGTGTCGTCGTAGAACACGTAGCCGCCGGGCTCGACCTCGGCGATGTCCTGGTCCCAGGTCTGCGGGTTCATCGCCACCATCAGGTCGACGCCGCCGCGCCGCCCGAGCCAGCCGCGCTCGGTGACGCGCACCTCGTACCAGGTCGGCAGGCCCTGGATGTTGGAGGGGAAGATGTTGCGCGGCGAGACCGGGATCCCCATGCGCAGGAAAGACTTGGCGAACAGCTCGTTGGCGGAGGCCGAGCCCGAGCCGTTCACGTTGGCGAACTTGACGACGAAATCGTTGACCGCTTCGATGCGCTTTGCCATTTCCTGTCTTGTACTCCGCCTTCAGTTCTTGTAGGAGGGGTCCTTGCGCTCGACCACGCGCTCGAGCGCGGCGAATTCCAGCTCGCCCAGCGGCGCGCTGTCGGTGAGGAACTCGTCGCCCAGCGCCTGCGACTGGCGGCACACCTCGGACGAGGGCAGGCGCAGGCGCGCGCCCTGCGCCGCGAGCTGGATCTGGCACGAGCGCTCCAGGCGCCACATGCGCACGAAAGCCTCGGGAATGCTGCGCCCGACGGTCAGCAGGCCGTGGTTGCGCAGGATCAGCGCCGTGTGGCGGCCCAGGCTCGCGACCAGGCGCGCCTGCTCGTCCAGGCGCATGCTCGGACCCTCGAACTCGTGGTAGGCGAGCTGGCCGTAGAAGTTGTGCGAGTACATGTGCACCGGCAGCAGGCCGTCCTCCTGCGCCGAGAGCGCCATGCCGGCCAGCGTATGGGTGTGGAACACGCACTGCGCGTCGTCGCGCGCGGCATGGATCGCGCCGTGGATCACGAAGCCCGCCTTGTTGGCGCCGTAGGGCTGCTCCCCGACCGGGTTGCCGTCGAGGTCGATCTTGACCAGGTTCGAGGCGCTGACCTCGTCGAAGCGCAGGCCGTAGGGGTTGATCAGGAAGTGATGCTGCGGGCCGGGCACGCGCAGGCTGATGTGGGTGTAGATCAGCTCGGCCCAGCCCAGGTGGTCGGCGATGCGGTAGGCAGCCGCAAGCTGGACTCTGAGGCGACGCTCCGCGGATTCTTCTTGTGTGCCCTTCTTCAGTGAAGCGACGCTCATCTCCCCCCCTTCAGGCGGCTTTCTTCTGCGGTCGCCGGCAGTCCGGCCCCGCATGCGTCATGTCGAGCAGGAACTTCTGCATGTCCCAGGCCCCGGTCGGGCAGCGCTCGGCGCACAGCCCGCAGTGCAGGCACACGTCCTCGTCCTTCACCATCACCCGCCCGGTGCGCAGGCCGTCCTGCACGTACAGGTCCTGGCTCGCGTGCGGCGCGGGCGCGTTGAGCCGCGTTCTCAGCTCGGCTTCCTCGCCGTCGGTGGTGAAGGTGATGCAGTCCATCGGGCAGATGTCGACGCAGGCGTCGCACTCGATGCAAAGGCGCGAGGTGAACACCGTCTGCACGTCGCAGTTGAGGCACCTCTGCGCCTCCTTCCACGCGGTGGCGACGTCGAAGCCCATCTCGACCTCGACCTTGATGTTGCGCAGCGTCTGGTTGACGTCGCGCCAAGGCACCTTGTAGCGCGCGTCGGGGCGGATCTCGTTGTCGTAGCTCCACTCGTGGATGCCCATCTTCTGCGACACGAGCGTGACGCCCGGAGCGGGTCTTTCGCTCACGTCTTCCCGGTTCAGCAGCTTGTCGATCGAGATCGCCGCATCGTGGCCGTGCGCCACCGCCCAGATGATGTTCTTCGGCCCGAACGCCGCGTCGCCGCCGAAGAACACGTTCTTCACCGTCGACTGGAAGGTCGTCTTGTCGAGCACCGGCAGGCCCCACTTGTCGAACTCGACGCCCGAGTCGCGCTCGATCCAGGGGAAGGCGTTCTCCTGCCCGACCGCGACCAGCACGTCGTCGCACTCGACGTACTCGTGCGGCTCGCCGGTGGGAATCAGGCTGCGGCGCCCGTTGGCGTCGTATACCGCCTTCACTTTCTCGAACGTCATTCCGACGAGTTTTTGATCTTTTACGTCAAATGATTTGGGCACCAGGAAGTTCAGAATCGGGATGCCCTCGTGCTGCGCGTCCTCCTTCTCCCACGGGCTCGCCTTCATCTCCTCGAAGCCCGAGCGCACGATCACCCGCACGTCCTCGCCGCCCAGGCGCCTGGAGGTGCGGCAGCAGTCCATCGCCGTGTTGCCGCCGCCGAGCACGATCACGCGCTTGCCGATCCTGTCGACGTGGCCGAAAGACACCGAGGAGAGCCAGTCGATGCCGATGTGGATGTTCTTCGCGCCCTCGGCGCGCCCGGGAATGTCCAGGTCGCGCCCGCGCGGCGCGCCGCTGCCGACGAAGATGGCGTCGTACCCCTCGGCCATCAGCGCCTTCATGCTGTCTATTCTTCTGTTAACGAGGGAAACACCGAGACCGAGGATGTACCCGACCTCTTCGTCGATCACTTCCTCGGGCAGGCGGAAGCGCGGGATCTGGCTGCGGATCATGCCGCCGGCCTTCGGGTCGGCGTCGAACAGCGTGACCTCGTAGCCGAGCGGCGCCAGGTCGCGCGCCACCGTCAGCGACGCGGGCCCCGCGCCGATGCAGGCGACCTTCCTGCCGTTCTTCTTCGCCGCGGGCTTGGGCAGCCGCGCCGCGATGTCGTCGTCCTTGTAGTCCGCCGCGACGCGCTTGAGGCGGCAGATCGCGACCGGTTCGGGCCGGGCCTGGTTCTCTTCCTCGACCCGGCCGCGCCGGCAGGCGGGCTCGCAGGGCCGGTCGCAGGTGCGGCCGAGGATTCCGGGGAAGACGTTCGATTCCCAGTTGACCAGGTAGGCGTCGGAATAGCGCCCTGCCGCGATCATTCGGATGTATTCGGGAACCGGGGTATGGGCCGGGCAGGCCCATTGGCAATCGACGACTTTATGGAAGTAGTCGGGATTGCGAATGTCTGTTTTCTGCAACGACGACTCCTCGGCCTTCAGCCGGGCGTGCGATACGAAACCACAAGTTTACTCCTCGAAACAGCCATAGAAAAGCCTTATCCTTTAACTTTCAACCACTAGCGGCGAGATTTCTGCGCCTCGCGGGCGAGCCGGTATGCTCCGGACATGAGGCCTCGGCTCGAATGGCTGCGCAAGCTTGCGGCCGCGGCCGCGCTCGCCCTGGCCGCGGCGCCCTGCGCGGCGCACGTGCCGAGCGTGCAGGAGTGCCGCGAGGGCTCCGATTTCATCCTGCACGCCGCGCAGGCGCGCGACGCCGGCGCCACGCGCGACTTGTTCATCGGCAGGCTGCAGGACGACCTGGCCGCGATCCGCGCCTACCCCAGGAGCCTGCGCTGGTTCGCGCAGGACGCGGACGACAAGGCGCTGCTCACCGGCGCGGCCGAAGCAGTGTTCGACGCCCCGCGCCGGGCGGAGCTGCAC
>JBAUTW010000133.1:0-10476 GCA_049582365.1 Burkholderiales bacterium
CCCATCAGGTCGATGCGAGCGTAGCGGACATGGTCCTCCGGCTTGTTCTCGCCCCAGCGGGTGCCCATGTAGCAGTTGATCGCGTACAGGCCCTGGGCGACCGCACCGGAGCGATCCATGTTGGCCTTCTCGGCAATGACGATCTTCTTGTCCTGACCCCAGAATCTCGCCTCCCAGGCGGCACCCGTGCCGCCAAGACCCGCACCGACGACCAGAATGTCGATGCCGTCTTCGATGATCGTTTTGTGAGCCATATCAGTAGTACACGCCCTTCTTCAATTTGAGGCCGGCAGCCTGAAGCGTATGCAAGCCGCCGTCATCCATGCGGATAAATTTGGGCTCGTCGTAAAGCAGCTGGCCGTCGCGCATTTCCTTGCTGGGTGCGGGAACGTTCTTGAGCTGCGGGATCGCCGTTCCCCAGGGCTTGGTGGTGATGGGCGACAGGAAATTCTTTTCCGTGCCGTTGCGGAACTTGATCTTCCAGGCGATCGTGCCTTTCTGTTCGTCGCGGTGGACGCGAACGCTGTGACCGAGCGGGGCGAAGTCGGCATATCCGCGCACGTCGATCGCATGCTGCGGGCAAGCCTTGACGCAGGAGTAGCACTCCCAGCACATGTTCGGTTCGATGTTGTAGGCACGGCGATAGGTCTTATCGATGTGCATGATGTCCGAGGGACAGATGTCGACACAATGTCCGCATCCGTCGCACCTCGTCATGTAGACGAAGGTAGGCATGCTGTTTCCTAGTAGTGGCGGGGTGCTTCGCGCTTGATGCCAAGCCCCATGTCCATGGGGGCATTGCGCAACAGTTCCATGGAGTGTCTTTGCTGCTGTTCGGGGTCGTCGCGGCTCTGCGTCGGCAGGTTCTCGGCCGTGCCGTTGGCCTTGGTGACTCTCTTCTCGAACGCGGCCGCGGGCTTGAAGAACATGTGCGCGAACTTCGACCATGGCACGCCCGCGAACAGCACGGTCGTGGCGAAAATGTAGAGACCGAACAGGATGCCGACTCCGCCGCCCGCCGCGGCCCAGATCAGGCCGAGCGTCGCGCTGGCGAGCAGCGACAGGATGAACAGGTCCGCCTTTACCACGCGGAACGGCGAATTGCCCTCGGCGGCGACGTCGACGCGGATGAAGAACCAGAACCAGTAGCCGCCGGCGCACACCATCAGTCCGCCGAGCCACCAGAGGTTCGCCCAGATCGCGCTCGCCTGCGGGTCGAACACCATCACCGCGGTGGAAAGGACATAGAGCACGAAGCCGTACATGCCGAGCAGGTGCGCAATGCGCCGGCGCGGATTGCAGAACTCGCCCGAGGCCAGCACGTCGACCACCGCGGTCTGCAGCGCGATCGACGCCATTTCGCCGCCGCCGACGCTCTTCGCGCCTTTGTTTTTCGAGTTGCGCCAGGTCTGGAAGAAGTACTTGGCGCTGCCCTTGTGCACGACTTCGAACAGGGTGCCCGCCGCGACCAGGACGATCATCACGACGACAAAGCACTGCATCACGGCAGGCGAGATGGACGCCGAAAGCGCGGCGAACGGATTACTGGTGAACATCCTTTTGTCCTCCCCGGTTGGGCGAAGATTCTAAGCGTCGGCCAGGAGCGCTCGTGTCAGACTTCACTATGCGCCTATAGAGTCGCCAAATGCTGCTCGCGCCCCAGCTCGCGCAGCTCGAAACGCATCGTCGCGAGATCGCCCAGCGCCCAGGTCGCGGGCGCGGCGAGGCCGGCCACCGTGCCGGGATTGACCAGCCAGGTGCTGCCGCCTTTCACGTTCGCGACCTTGCGCGCCTCGGCCTTGTGCGAGTGTCCGCAGCACACCAACTCCCATTCGCCGCTGCACGCCATGGCGTAGCCGTAGTCGTCGTAGTGCACCACGAATACCCGCCGGCCGGCGAGCTCGATGCGCGCGTCAGCGCCATGGTAGCGCAGCAGCGCGCCGCTCTTCGCCATCTGGAAGTGCAGCGCCTGCATATCGCCGACATTGTTGCCGTGGATCAAATGTATCGGCAGGCCGTGGGCCAGCGCCGGCTTGACCGTCTGCGCCCCGATCAGGTCGCCGCAGTGGATCACCGCCTGCGCGCCCGCGGCCTTCGCCTCGCGCACGGCCTGCGCCAGCGCGTCGGCGCGGTCGTGGCTGTCCGAGACGATGCAGACTTTCACCCGGCGATCCTCAGTTACTTGCCGCGCCCGGGGGAGCTGGCGTAGACCTGCATCTCGCTGCGGTCGGCCCAGCTCTTCTCGTCCAGCATGCCCGCCGGCAGGGCGAAGCGCTCCGCGCTCGGCACTGCGGCCTGCTCGACGATGCGCTCGACGTCGTCGTAGGCGATCTTGCGCAGCAGGCCGTCGCCGCTGGTCGAGCGCGCGAGCATGAATTTGTCGTACACGCGGTAGACGTAGACGTTGGCGGGACGCGCCTCGCGCCTGGCGTCGTACACGGTCAGCACGTAGCGCGTGTCGGGCTTGAAGCTGCTCTTTTCCATCATCGGTCCTTGCTCGGATGGTGCGCATGGTAACCCATAAGGAGGGTGTGGCCACCGTTCTTATGGGCAAATCAGATTATCTCGTTGGCGGCGCTCGGGGTGCGTGCGGACAATGCTGTCTTCGGCTCAGGGAAGGTTCCAATTGAGCGCCTCTCCGCATACCGAGGTCAAGACCACCACCTGCTACATGTGCGCCTGCCGCTGCGGCATCCGGGTGCACCTGCGCGACGGCGAAGTGCGCTATATCGAGGGCAACCCCGAGCACCCGATCAATCGCGGCGTGATCTGCGCCAAGGGCTCGAGCGGGATCATGAAGCAGGTCTCGCCCGCGCGGCTGACGCGCCCCTTGAGGAGGAAGCAAGGCAGCGCAAGAGGGGCGGGAGAATTCGAAGCGATCAGCTGGGACGAAGCCTTTTCCCTGCTGGAAGAGAGACTCGGGAAAATCAGGTCGACAGACCCGAAGAAGTTCGCGCTGTTCACCGGCCGCGACCAGATGCAGGCGCTCACCGGCCTGTTCGCGCGCCAGTTCGGCACCCCGAACTACGCCGCGCACGGGGGCTTCTGCTCGGTCAACATGGCCGCGGGCATGATCTACACCATCGGCGGCTCGTTCTGGGAGTTCGGCGGCCCGGATCTCGAGCGCGCCAAGCTGTTCGTGATGCTCGGCACCGCCGAGGACCACCATTCCAACCCGCTCAAGATCGCGCTGTCCGAGTTCAAGCGCCGCGGCGGGCGCTTCGTTTCGATCAACCCGGTGCGCACCGGCTACTCGGCGATCGCCGACGAGTGGGTGCCGATCCGCCCCGGCACCGACGGCGCGCTGCTGCTCGCGCTGGTCAACGAGCTGATCGCGCAGGGCCTGTACGACCGCGAGTTCGTCGCGCGCTACACCAACGGCGGCCAGCTGGTGGTGTCCGACCCGGCCTCGCCGCACTTCGGGCTGCTCGCGACCGACGACGACGCCGACCCGATCAACCCGCATTACCCGCAGAACCAGCTCTGGTGGGACCGGCACTCGAACGGGCCGTGCCTGACGCACACCCCGGACACCGATCCGTTCCTGTTCGGCGAGTTCACCCTGCCCGAAGGCACCCGCGTGCGGCCGGCGTTCCAGCTGCTCGCCGAGCGCGTGGCCGGGTACACCCCCGAATGGGCCGAAGGCATCACCGGGATTGCGGCGGCGACCATCCGGCGCCTGGCGCACGAGATGGGCGTCACCGCGCGCGACGAGAAGATCGAGCTGCCGATCGCGTGGACCGACTGCTGGGGCCAGGAGCACGCCTCGGTCACCGGTAATCCGGTGGCGTTTCACGCCATGCGCGGCCTGGCGGCGCATTCGAACGGTTTTCACACCGTGCGCACGCTCGCGATCCTGATGAGCCTGCTCGGCACCATCGACCGCCCGGGCGGGTTCCGCCACAAGGCGCCGTTCCCGCGCGGAATTCCGCCTTCGGCTAAAACGCCCACCGGACCCGAGGGGGTGCAGCCGAACACGCCGCTTGCCGGCCTCGCGCTCGGTTGGCCGGCCTCGCCCGAGGACCTGTTCGTCGACGACCACGGCGAGGCAGTGCGCATCGACAAGGGCTTCTCCTGGGAGTACCCGCTGTCGGTGCACGGGCTGATGCACAACGTGATCACCAACGCCTGGCGCGGCGATCCTTACCCGATCGACACCCTGCTCATCTTCATGGCCAACATGGCGTGGAACTCGACCATGAACACGGTCGAGGTGAGGAAGATGCTCAACGACCGCGGCGCGGACGGCGAGTACCGGATTCCGTTCATCGCGGTATGCGACGCGTTCCAGTCGGAGATGACCGCGTTCGCCGACCTGGTGCTGCCCGACACCACCTACCTCGAGCGGCACGACGTCATGTCGATGCTCGACCGCCCGATCTCCGAGTTCGACGGACCGGTCGATTCGGTGCGCGTGCCGGTCGTGCCGCCGCTGGGCGAATGCAAGCCGTTCCAGGAAGTGCTCATCGAGCTGGGGAGTCGTCTGGGTCTTCCCGCGTTCACTAACAAAGATAGTTCCAGGAAGTACAGGGACTACCCCGACTTCATCGTCCGCCACGAGACCGAGCCCGGTTCGGGAATCGGCTTTCTCGCCGGCTGGCGCGGCCAGGACGGAAGCAAGTCCATGCTCGGCGAGCCCAACCCCGACCAATGGGAAAGGTATGCGCAGAACAACTGCGTGTTCCAGTACAAGCTGCCGCACTCCTACCAGTACATGCGCAACTGGAACCGCGGCTACATGGAGTGGGCGCAGCGCATGCGCATCCGGCGCTGGGGCGACCCGGTGATCATCCACCTCTACTCGGAAGTGCTGCAGCGCTTTCGCCTCGCGGCGGAGGGCAAGTGGCCCGGCCGCCAGCCGCCCGAGCGCCTGCGCGCGCGGGTGCAGAAATATTTCGACCCGCTGCCGTTCCATTACGCGCCGCTCGAGGCGCAGGTCACCGACCTCGAGCAGTACCCGCTCGCCGCGATCACCCAGCGGCCGATGGCGATGTACCACTCCTGGGACTCGCAGAACGCGTGGCTGCGCCAGATCCACGGACACAATTACCTGTTCGTCAACCCGCGCACCGCGCGCGCGGCGGGAATCGGGGACGGCGGCTGGATGTGGGTCGAATCGCGCTGGGGCAAGGTGCGCTGCCTGTGCCGCTACAGCGAGGCGGTCGAGCCCGGCACGGTGTGGACCTGGAACGCGATCGGCAAGCAGCCCGGCGCCTGGAACCTCGCGCCCGACGCCAACGAGGCGCGCAAGGGCTTCCTGCTCAACCACCTGATCAGCGAAGAGCTGGCGCTCGAAGGGGCGCGCGTGTCGAACTCCGACCCGATCACCGGCCAGGCCGGCTGGTACGACGTGAGGGTGCGGATATACCCGGCTGAGGAAACGGGCGTGTGGCCCGAATTCGAGGTCATGAAGCCTTATTCAGGCATGCGCAAGACGCCCCTCAAATGGCTTGCCTACGTCGCCGGCAAGAGGATCGAGCGATGACTCAGCTCGCGCTGGTGATCGACCTCAACGTCTGCGTCGGCTGCCACGCCTGCGTGACGAGCTGCAAGCAGTGGAACACCTCGGGCGCGGCGGGCTACCTGTCGGACGACAAGCCCTACGGCGCCGATCCGACCGGGACTTTCTTCAACCGGGTGCAGACCTTCGAGGTGGGCGAGTTCCCGAACACCGAGACGGTGCACTTTCCGAAATCCTGCCTGCACTGCGAGGACCCGCCCTGCGTGCCGGTGTGCCCAACCGGCGCGTCGTACAAGCGCGCCGAGGACGGCATCGTGCTGGTCGACTACGACAAGTGCATCGGCTGCAAGTACTGCTCCTGGGCCTGCCCCTACGGCGCGCGCGAGATCGACGCGCACCAGAAGGTGATGAAGAAGTGCACCCTGTGCGTCGACCGCATCTACGACCCGGCGCTGCCCGAAGCCGAAAGGAAACCGGCCTGCGTGCTCGCCTGCCCGACGAGCGCGCGGATCTTCGGCGACGTGCACGACCCCGACTCCGCCGCCTCGAAGGCGATTCGCGAGCAGGGCGGCTACGCGCTGATGCCCGAGTGGGGCACGCAGCCGGCGAACCACTACCTGCCGCGTCGCCGCACCGAGATCCGCATCCATCCCGACGAGCTCGAGCGGCACGACAACCCGCTCAAGGTCGACGGCCTGCTGCCGCGGCCTTCGACCAAGGACCCGGCGCTCGACGACGTCACGAGCTGGTAGCCGTGCGGCCCGCGCTGTCCGTGATCCTGCTCACCACGCTGATCGGCGCGGGGCAGGGGCTGTTTCTCGCGCTTGCGCTGGTGGAGGTGTTCTTCAATGCAGGGAAAGCCTTCTATGTTTTCGGGGCTGTCATCGCCCTGACCCTGCTCGCTGCGGGCCTGATCGCGTCGTTCTTCCACCTCGGCCATCCCGAGCGCGCCTGGCGCTCGGCCGCCAAGTGGCGCACTTCGTGGCTGTCGCGCGAGGTGATCGTGCTGCCCGCGTTCATGGCCGCGGTGTTCGCCTGGGGCGCCGCGCACTGGTTCGGCTGGCCGACGCTCGCGCTCGCCGCCGCGGCTACGGTGCTCGCGATTGCGCTGTACGTGTGCACCGCGATGATCTACGCCTGCCTGCCCTTCCTGCAGGAATGGCACAGCCCGCTCACGCTGGTGAACTACCTGGTGCTCGGCTGCGCCTCGGGCTTTACGCTCGCCGCCGCGTACTCTAGCTGCGTCGCCCCCCGGCTTGCCGCGGCATTGACAGCGGGAGCCCTGTGTTGGACCCTGCTCGGGTTCGCCACGCGCGGGGCGTCGCTGGCGCGCAACGCGCGCCTCAAGGCGCGCTCGAACCTGCAGAGCGCGATCGGCGTCAAGCACCCGCGCATCGTGCAGAAGGCGCAGGGCGCGATCGCGGGCTCGTTCAACACGCGCGAGTTCTTCCACGGACGGGGTCCGGGGCGCTTGCGAACGGTGAAGTGGCTGTTTCTGGTCGGCGCCTTCGTCTTGCCCGCGGCGCTTCTCATCGGAGGATTTCCGACTCTTGCCTTTATCGTTCAATTCGCCGGCCTGATGGTCGAACGCTGGTTCTTCTTCGCGCAGGCGAATCATCCGCAGAATCTTTACTACCAGGCGGTGTCTTAAATTGTTGCGCTGCCGCTTGCTCGCGCGCCGCATACTGGTATATTAACGAATACTAATATTCACCCTTCTGGCAGACGGGTTTTTGCGCCGGTCGGCGAAGGGCATTAGATCGAGGTGGTATAAGCGCAGAACCACCCACTCAGGAGACACGAAGAATGGACTTCGACAAGGAACTCGACGCGCGCGGCCTCAACTGTCCGCTGCCGATCCTGCGCGCCAAGAAGGCGCTCACCGAGCTGCAGTCGGGACAGGTGCTGAAGATCGTCGCCACCGACCCCGGCGCGGTGAAGGATTTCCAGGCCTTCGCCAAGCAGACCGGCAACGATCTGCTGTCGCACGCCGCGGAAGGCAAGGAATTCACTTTCTTCATGAAGCGCAAGTAGCAAGGCGCGCGGAGGGGCGATGGCGACGTACGCGGAAATGCAGGAAATCTTCGAGGACATCAAGAAGGATTTCCGCTACGAGCACGAGCTCAACGGCTGCCTCAACTGCGGCATCTGCACCGCGACCTGTCCGTCGGCGCATTTCTACGACTACAGCCCGCGCGAGATCGTGCAGCTGCTGTGGACCGAGAACGTCGAGCAGGTCTACGACGCGATGCAGGAGAAGATCTGGGCCTGCGCGCAGTGCATGACCTGCGCCGCGCGCTGCCCGTTCAAGAACTCCCCCGGCGGCCTGGTGGCGATCATGCGCGAGGTCGCGATCGGCCACGGCCTGCAGTCGGCCAAGGATGTGCTGCGGCCCTTCGGGCGCGTGATGCTGAAGCTGATCACCACCGGCAACCAGCTCTCGCCGGACATGATCCAGCCCGACCACTTCCCGGACTGGGGCCCCAACATCCAGAAGGTCGAGGGCGACCTGAAGATTTTGCGCAAGGCGATCCCGATGAAAACGCTGCAGACCACCGACACCGCGTGGGAAGTGGCGCTCAAGACCTCGGTCGAGATGTACACCATCTGGGAAATGACCGGCGTGCTCAAGCAGCTCGAGACGATGGACGAGAACCTGTTCGACGTGATCGAGGACTTCATCGAAGAGAAGCGCGAGGAATACGAGGAAATGCTCGAAGAGCAGGAGGAGGCCAAATGAGCGGAATCGCGGGACACGGAGAATTCTTCCAGCCGACCAACCTGTCGGCGGCGGACGCCGAGAAGGCAACCGAGTGGGTCAAGAAGCGCGTCGACCGGCGCGAGCTCGACCTCGGCGAGCGCATGGACGACGTGCGCGAGCACATGTGGCAGCTGGAGAAGGAGGGCGAGATCATCGTCCACCGGATTTCGGACGCGCACCGCCCGGCGATGGTCAAGACGCTGTTCGGCTGGGACAAGAAGATCCCGACCATGCAGCTGTGGCACCACAAGAGCTGCGGCCAGTGCGGCAACATCCCGGGCTACCCCACGTCGCTCCTGTGGACCATGAACCAGCTCGGCATGCAGCCGGGCCGGGACTACCTGGACGAGACCGACCAGACCTCGTGCACGGCGTGGAACTACCACGGCTCCGGGATCGGCAACGTCGAGTCGCTCGCCGCGGTGTTCCTGCGCAACTTCCACCAGGCCTACGTCTCGGGCAAGCGCCTGGGGCACGCGCCGGGGCATTTCTTCCCGCTGGTGCATTGCGGCACCTCGTTCGGCAACTACAAGGAAGTGCGCAAGTACCTGGTCGAGAACGCCACGCTGCGCGAGCGGGTGAAGAAGATCCTCGGCAAGCTCGGGCGCCTGGTCGACGACAAGCTCGTGATCCCGGAGGAGATCGTGCACTACTCCGAATGGGTGCATGTAATGCGCAACCGCATTGCCTCCGAGCTGCAGAAGATCGACGTCTCGCACCTGCGCGCGACGGTGCACATGGCCTGCCATTATTCGAAGATGGTGCACGAGGACGCGATCTACGATCCCGAAGTGCTGGGCGGCAACCGCGCTGCGGTGGGGACCTCGATGGCGCAGGCGCTCGGCGCGCAGGTGATCGACTACTCGACCTGGTACGACTGCTGCGGCTTCGGCTTCCGCCACATCATCTCCGAGCGCGAGTTCACGCGCTCGTTCACGATCGAACGCAAGATCAAGGTGGCGCAGGAAGAGGCCAAGGCGGACGTGATGCTCGGCATCGACACCGGCTGCGTCACCACCATGGACAAGAACCAGTGGATCGGGCGTGCGCACGAGCAGCAGTACACCATGCCGATCATGGCCGACATCCAGTTCGCGGCGCTCGCCTGCGGCGCCGACCCGTTCAAGATCGTTCAGCTGCAATGGCACGCCAGCCCCTGCGAGGACGTGGTCGAGAAGATGGGGCTTTCCTGGGGCGAGTCGAAGAAGAAGTTCGAGACCTACCTCGAGGAAGTGAAGGCCGGCAGGATCGAGTACCTCTACAACCCCGAACTCGCGCTCAGCGCCTGACCTGAAATGAACGACACCATCCTCGTGGTCGGCGCCGGGCCGACGGGACTGTCCGCCGCGCACGGCATCGCCTCGGTCGGCCGCAAGGTCGTGCTGGTCGAGAAGGAAGACCGCCTGGGCGGCGCGCCGATCCTGTCGGGCTACGCCAAGCTCGTGCCCTCGGGCGAGTGGGCCAGGGACGCCATCGGGAGAATGATCGAGCGGGTGGAAGGCAATGCACTTGTTTCTACCTACAAAAATACAAAAGTTACGAAACTGGAAGGTGAGCACGGCAACTTCACCGCGTCGCTCTCCAGCGGCGAGACGGTGCAGGCCGCGGCGGTCGTGCTCGGCACGGGGTTCACGCACTTCGACTCGATCAACAAGCCCGAGTGGGGCTTCGGCACTTTCGAGGACGTCGTCACCACGACCCAGGTCGAGCAGATGGTCGCGGCGGGCAAAATCGCCTGCCCTTCCGACGGGCGCGCCCCCGAGCGGGTCGCGATCCTGCTGTGCGTGGGCTCGCGCGACCGCCAGATCGGGCGCGAATGGTGCTCCAAGATCTGCTGCACGGTGTCGACCAACCTGGCGATGGAGATCAAGGAGCTATCGCCCAAGACGGACGTGTACATCTACTACATGGACATCCGCACCTTCGGCTTGTACGAGGACAAGTTCTACTGGAAATCGCAGGAGGAGTTCGGCACCAAGTTCGTCAAGGTGCGCATCGTCGAGGTCACCATCGCCCCCGACGGCAAGAGGCTGCTGGTGAAGGGCGAGGACACCCTGGTCAAGCGCCCGATCGTGATCCCGTTCGACCTGGTGGTGCACGCCATCGGCATGGACCCGAACGAGGACAACCCGGAGATCGCCCGGGTGTTCGGCGTCGGCCTCGAGCACCACGGCTTCGTCGATCGCGGCGAGCACTACACCAGCTCGTTCGCCTCCACCCGGCCGGGGATCTACGTCGGCGGCTCGGCGCTCGG
>JBAUTW010000134.1:0-2339 GCA_049582365.1 Burkholderiales bacterium
ACCGCGAACGGCCCGCGCAGCACCTCGATGCGGTCGGTCGAGCCGAGGTCGACGTGCGACACCTGGCCCTGGCCGTCGGGCATGCTGGCGGGGATGCCGTCGACCAGCAGGCGCAGGCCGCGGATGCCGAAGGTCGAGCGCGCACCGAAGCCGCGCGAGGAGATCTGCAGGTCCTGGGCGTAGTTCTGCCGGTTCTGCGCCACGATGCCGGGAATGCGGCCGAGGGATTCGGACAGGTTCACCTCGGCGCGGCCGAAGTGGATGTCGTCGCCGTAGAGCCGGTCGATCGAGGCCGGCACCTCGAGGCTGGGACGCTCGGTGCGGGTCGCGGTGACGGTCACCGCGTTCTCGTCCGCCGCCTGCTGCGCCTTTGCGGCCGGCGGCAGGCAGAGCAGCACGACAAGCAGGGGCGCGCAGCGGACTATCTTCATTTCGGCTTTTCCACGCTTATTTTGATCGAGGAGTACCACTCGCAAAGCTTATCGATGTCGTCGTCGCTGAGAGGCTTCGCGATCACGCTCATTTGCGGATTCTGCCGCTTGCCGGAGCGGAACGCACGCAACTGTTCGACCAGGTACTCCTTCTGCTGGCCGCTCAGGTTTGCAGCGCCGGGCAGCAGCGCGACGCCGTCCACGCCGTGGCAGTTCTGACACAGAGTCTGCACCAGGCGCGGCGCCGCATCGCCGGCGCGGGCCGTTCCGACCAGCGATCCTGACACGGTTGCCAGCAGCGAGGCGACCAGGACGCATGTCTTCGAATTGCGCATCTCGTTCCCGTCCACAAATAAATGGGCCGGGCGCGCGGCCCGGCCCATTTTGCTTCGACAGCGGTTACTTGCCTTGATACGAGATGCGGTAGATCGCGCCCGCCTTGTCGTCGGCGACCAGGATCGAGCCGTCGACGTACTGCCTGACGTCGACCGGACGACCCAGGTACACCCCTTCCTCGTTCATCCAGCCTTCGGCGAACGGCTCGGTCTTCATCGCGTTACCCTTGGCGTCGAGGTAGGTCACCATCACCCTGGCGCCCCTGGGCTTGACCGCGTTCCACGAGCCGTGCTGCGTGCTGAAGATCGCCCCTTGGTACCTGGCCGGGAACATCTTGCCGGTATAGAACATCATTCCCAGGTCCGCCGCATGCGCGATCATTTCCACCTGGGGCTTGACGTACTTCGCCGCGAGCTCCTTCGGGATCGGCGTGTCCTTGTACTCGTTGGTGCGCGTGCTGCCGCCGCCGTACCACGGGAAGCCGTACCAACCGCCCATATGCAGCTTGCCGTTCGCGGCGGGCACCTTGTTCAGCTCGCCCGGAGGAATTTCGTCCCCCATGCCGTCGACCTGGTTGTCGGTGAACCACAGGCTGTGGTCCTTCTGATTGAAGTCGAGGCCCGACGAATTGCGCATCCCGGTGAGAATGACCTGACGGTCGCCCCCATCGCGATTGAAGGACACGATGCCGCCTATGCCCCACTTGCGGTACAGGTCGACCTTTTCCTTCGGCGTGACGTTGAACGGCTGGCCGAGGGTGATGTAGAGCCTGTTGTCGGGGCCGATGACGCAGGCGCGCGCGGTGTGGTTGTACGACTCCTCCTCCGACGGGATCAAATCGCCCTGCTTGACCACCGCGACCGCGACCGTGTCCGGGCTCTCCATGAAGTACTCGGCGGCCGGGAACAGCAGCACCCGATTGCGCTCGACGACATACAGGAATCCGTCCGGCGTGTAGCAGGTGCCGGCAGGGTCGTCGAACTTCACGCTCGGGCTGAACTCGTCGACCGTATCGGCGACGTTGTCCATGTCGCGGTCGGTGACCGCCCAGACCGTGGTCTTGCGGGTGCCGACGAACACGGTTGCCTTGTTGCGGCTCACCGCCATCTGGCGCGCGTCGGGCACGATCGCGAACAGCTCGATCCTGAAGCCGTCGGGCAGCTTGATCCGCTCCAGAACCTTCTTCAGGTTATCGGCGTACTTGCCGCCCTGGGGCACGCTCTTGCCGGCAACCGAGTCGGTCTTCTTGAAGGCACCCAGCTTTTCCAGATTGGCCTCGTCGCCCTTGGCGAACGCGGCATTCGCGGCGACCGCGAGCGCGATGCCGATCGCCGTCCCCAGCATGGTCCTTTTCATGATTCCCCTCTCCTTGGTTCCGATCCGCATATCGCGGGGAGGGCATCTTCAGCCTGACGTCAGGAAAAAGTCAATGCGGCGGTGCAGTAGACTAAGCGGATGAATCCGTTTGTTTATAACGCCTTGCCGGGCCGGGTGGTGTTCGGCGCCGGAGCGCTGGCGAAGCTGCCCGAGGAACTCGAGCGGCTCGGCGCGAAGCGCGCGCTCGTACTGTCC
>JBAUTW010000135.1:0-2235 GCA_049582365.1 Burkholderiales bacterium
CGCTACGACAGCCGCGGCCAGCGCCTGCTGGGCGAGCGCATCGCCGCCGCGCGCACGCTGCTCGAGCGCGAGCCGGACGAGCGCTACAGCGTCGAGCTGTTCATCACCGGCAACACCGACCCGGCGCGCATGGAACGGTTCCTGGCGCGCGCGCGCGATCTGGCGCTGCTGCCGGACGTGTACGTGATCCCGCTCGCAAGCGGGCGCAGCTACCGCCTGCGCGTGGTGTACGGCGATTTCGCGGACCGCGCCGCGGCGCTCGAGGCCGCGCGCGGGCTGCCGCCGAAGTATCAGAAGGAGTTCCGCACCACCCCGCGAAGCTTCGCCGACCTGCGCCGCCCGATGTAAGTTGTTAAAGAGCAGAAAAACTCCGCGCGACAGTCGCTTAGCGGGGGTTCCTAAAGAAGGTATCGTGCTATGCTCCCTGCGCAGGGACGGGCGCCATGAACCGAAGAAATACTGCTGCCTCCGCCATCATCGCCGTGCTGCTCGCCGGCTGCGGACAGATTCCGCTCAAGCCCGCGTCGACCCACATCAGCGCCGCCGACGCGCCGAGCGCCGAAGGCCAGATCCCGCCCCCGGTACAGGTCGTTCCGGTGCTGCCGAAACCGGAGCCGACTACGCGCCCGGAAACCTACAGCGTGGTGGTCAACAACGTCGACGTGCACGATTTGCTGTTCGCGCTCGCACGCGACGCCAAGGTCAACGTCGACATCGAGCCCGGCATCACCGGCAAGGTGACGCTGAACGCCATCGACCAGACCCTGCCCCAGCTGCTCACCCGCATCGGGCGCCAGGTCGACATGCGCTACGAGCTGCGCGGGCAGGACCTGGTCGTCATGCGCGACACGCCCTTCCTGCGCGTCTATCGAGTCGACTATGTGAACCTCGACCGTAACGCGACCATGAAAGTGGCGGTATCGAGTCAGCTCGCCGGCAGCTCGGGCAGCGCAACGGCTGGCGGCAGCGGGCAGACCAACTCGTCGTCGTCGCTGGAGATGACCTCCAACAATAAATTCTGGGAAACGCTGATCGCCAACATCAAGGACATCCTGCGCGAAACCGACAAGGTAATTCCGACCACCGCGCCGGCCGCAGCCGGCCAGGCAGCGACCGCGCAGCCGGGCGCGCAGCAGCAAGCTGTTGGCGCATCTCAGGCAGCGTCCCAGAGAACGACTGCCGCCCCGGTCACCTTCATCGAGAAGGCGTCGGTAATCGCCAATCCTGAGGCGGGCGTGCTCAGTATCCGCGCCACCTCGCGCCAGCATGCCAGAATCCAGGAATTTCTCGACCAGGTCCTCGCCAACGCGAATCGCCAAGTGCTGATCGAGGCCACGGTCGCCGAGGTCCAGCTCAACAATCAGTACCAGCGCGGCATCGACTGGTCGAAGTTGCGCACCGGCTCGTCCGGATTCCAGTTCCAGCAGTCGTCGGCCAACACGCCAGCCGCCATTAATACCAATGCGTTCGTCGTCGGCTACGCTCTGGGCAACTACAACTTCACCTCGGCGGTGAAGCTGCTGGAATCGTTCGGCAGTGTACGCGTGCTGTCGAGCCCGAAGATTAGCGTGCTAAACAACCAGGCCGCAGTGATGCGCGTGACTGATGATCTGGTGTATTTCACTTTGCAGCCGGGCACGACCTCTATTTCAGTATCGGGCAGCGGAACGGTCCAGGCGCCCGCCACGTTCACCACCACGCCGAACGTCTCGCCGGTCGGGTTGATCATCAGCGTCATTCCGCAGATCAGCGATTCCGGCGCGGTGCTGCTCGACGTTCGGCCGACGATCCGGCGCAAGATCGGCGACGTCAGCGACCCGAATCCCGCCCTCGCTGCCGCCGGCGTGTCGAGCCTGATCCCAGTCATCCAGACGCGCGAAATGGAGTCCGTGCTGCGCGTGCAAACCGGCCAGATCGCGGTGCTCGGCGGCTTGATGCAGGACTCCGCGAGCAAGACGCAGGATTCGGTGCCGGGCCTGAACGGAATCCCGGGTATCGGTTCGCTGTTCGAGCAGCGTAACGACCTCAACCTGAAGACCGAACTCGTAATCTTTTTGCGCGCGACGGTGCTGGGCGATCCGAGCGTTAACGGAGATTTCCGCGAATTCCGCAGCCTGCTCCCAGGCGAGGACTACCTCAGCAAGCCGAACCCGTCCAAGCCCGCCGCGCTCGACTGACATGAGCCTGCTCCTCGACGCGCTGAAGAAAGCGGAAAGAGCCAAGCAGGAGGCGCAG
>JBAUTW010000136.1:0-3149 GCA_049582365.1 Burkholderiales bacterium
TGCCGCCGTGCACCACGCGGTGGCCGACCGCGGCGAGGCGCCTGCCGTGCATGCGCTGCTCGATCCACTCGAGCAGGAAGTCGGTCGCCTGCTCGTGCGCCAGGGGATCGCCCCAGCGCCGCTCGGCGCCCGGCGCCTCGAAGTGCGCCGCGTCGGGCAGCCCTTCGATCTGTCCCTTCAGCTCGCGCCGCGGCGCGCCGTCCTTCAGCCCGTAGAGCGAGAACTTGACGCTCGAGGAGCCGGCGTTGAGAACGAGCAGCGCGTCGCCCACCGCAGGCTCAGTGGACGAGAAGCGCCGCCAGTCCTAGCAGCATCCCCATGCTGACGACGTCGGTCGCGGTGGTGAGGAAAATGCTGGAGGCGGTCGCGGGATCGAAGCCGAAGCGCTTGAGCGTCAGCGGCACCATCGCGCCCGAAAGGCCGCTCGCGATGCACGAGCCCACCATGGCGAGGAACACCACCAGCGCAAGCAGAACCGGATGCCCGGCGTTCTGTCCCGTGGCGACCACGTACATGCCGAGCGCGGCCATCAGCCCGACGCCGGCGCCGTTCATCATCCCCAGCCCCGCCTCCTTCAGCACCAGCGTCCGCTCGCTGCCGGGCTTGAGCTCGCCAAGCGTGAGGCCGCGCAGCGTCACCGCGAGGGCCTGGCAGCCCGTGTTGCCGGACTGGCCGGCCAGCACCGGCAGGAACATGGCAAGGATCACCAGGCGGTCGATGGTGCCCTGGAACGCGCCGACCACGCCGGCGGCGAGAAACGCGGTGAGCAGGTTCAGCTGCAGCCAGGGATGGCGCATTTTCAGGCTGCGCGGCCAGGGCGTCAGCAGCCGCTCCTCCTTCTCCACGCCGACCATCGCGCCGGGCTGCGCCGCGAGGTCGAAGGCGCGCGTCTCGAACATCGTCTGTCCGCGCACCAACCCTAGCAGCCGCCCGTCGGAATCGACCACCGGATAGACCGGGAAGTGGCGGTCGAGCACGCGTCTCATCGCCTCCTCGAGCGGCATCGATGCCTGCAGGGCGAACGGGTCGCGCAGCATGATCTCCTCGAGCCTTCGCTCATGCGCGCTGAACAGCAGGTCGCGCATGGTGATGAGCCCCAGCAGCCGGTTACGCTCGTCGACGACGTAGCAGTACGTGATGAACGCAGTGCGAACCATGTCGCGCAGCGATTCGATCGCCTCGCCGACCGTGTTCCGTGGGGCGAACTGCCCGATCACCGGCTCCATCATGCGGCCGATCGCTCCCTCGCCGTAGCGCGCGTTTCGCTCCCACTGGCGCGCGAGGTAGGCCGGCGCCGCCGCCAGCGCGCGCTCGCGCGCCTCGGCCGGAAGCTCCGCCAGCACGTCCTGCGCAAACGCCGGATTGAGCCGCCCCAGGGCGGCGGCGATCTCGACCCCGCCGTAGCGCTCGAGCTTCGCAGCGGCGTCATGGGCCGCGCGCGGTCTCATCTCCGAGGCGATGTCCGCCGCGTTGCGCTGAATGGTCGGCCGATCGATTGCTTCCATTTCCCCCCTCCCCCCTTCGCTCGCCTCGCGGCGCTACAGGCCGACCGAGTCGGCCACCAGTTTGCGCAGCTGCTTGCGCAGATCGTTCGCCGCGTCGGCGTAGGCCGGATCGGCGATCACGTTGGTGATTTCGTAGGGGTCGCCCTCGAGGTCGTACAGCTCGTCGACACCCTCCTTGTGGATCCAGTGGATGTACTTGTAGCGCTCGGTGCGCAGCGCCTTGTAGCTCATGCCGACGATCCACGGCCAGGCCGACTCGTTGAAGTATTCGACCAGGAAGGCGTCGCGCCAGCGCTTGCCGCGCCCCTTCATCAGCGGCACCAGCGAGCGACCCTGGATCTGCGGCCCCGGCCTGCCGCCCGCGAGCTCGATCATGGTGGGCGCGATGTCGGTCGCGAGCACCATCTGCGGGTAGCGGCTGCCTGCCGCGATACGCTTCGGGTAGCGCACGAAGAACGCGGTGCGGATGCCCTCCTCGTAGGCGAAGCGGCGCTCGGCGCCGAGGCCGTGCTCGCCGAAGAAGAACCCGTTGTCGCCCAGGAACACGATGCAGGTGTTGTCCAGCTTGCGCGCCTTCTCGAGCGCCGCGAGCAGCATGCCGACGCCCTCGTCCACCGAAGCCATCATCGCCGCGCGCTCGCGGATCTCCTCCTGCGTGCCGACGTGCAGCGCGTCGAGAAACGGGCGGTTGGCGGGATCCTTGCGCAGCTCGAACAGCTCGCGCCAGGCGGGCTTCTGCTCCAGCACCTTGTCCAGCGGCAGCACGCTCGGGCGCATCGGGTAGGTCGCGCCGCGGTACAGCTCGCGGTGGCGCTCGGGCAGCACGTAGCCCTGCATCGTGCTGGCGTCGATCGAGCCGTCCTGCTTCTGTTGCACGTCCGGATGCACCGCCTTGTGGGCGAAGAACAGCGCGAAGGGGTGCCTGCGCTTGCGCCCGACGAACTCCGCCGCGCGCTCGTTGAGCAGGTCGGTGACGTAGCCCGCGAGCTTGTGCTCGCCGCCGTTCTCCCACAACACCGGGTCGGTGATCATGCCCTGGCCGCGAAAGCTCACCCAGTGGTCGTAGCCGGGTCGGGGGCTGGCGTCGTTGCCCATGTGCCACTTGCCGATGTGCGCGGTCTCGTAGCCGAGCTTCTTGAGCTCGAGGTTGTAGTTCGCCAGGCGGTGGCTCATCGCATCGCGCCCGACGTTGTCGATGATGCCGTGGCGCGAAGCGTACTGACCGGTCAGGATCGAGGCCCGATTGGGCGAGCAAAGCGGCGTGGTGTGAAACGCATTGTCGAACTGTGCGCCTTCGTGCGCGAGGCGGTCGATGTGCGGGGTCTTCATGTACGGGTGCCCCGAAGCGCTGGTTTCGTCGAAGCGCAGGTCATCGACCAGGATAACGATCAGGTTCGGCTTCATGTCAGAAGTCTCAATAGTTCTCGCGGCGGTAGATCAGACGGTCGGGTTGCGAGCCGTACAGGCCGAAGGCGGCGCGCGCAGACGGATTGTCGTCGTACGTCGTGCTCGCGTTGCCGTCGGGGTCGAGCATATCGTTCCAGCGCCCCAACAGGTAGTCCAGGCCCGCCGCCGCGGCCGCTGTTTCGCCGCCGGCGGCGCTGGCGCAGTAATTGCCGGCGGCCGTGGAGTACAGGTTCGGCG
>JBAUTW010000137.1:0-2783 GCA_049582365.1 Burkholderiales bacterium
ACGGCCGGGCGACACTCTGTACAGCATTGCGCTCGAACAGGGCGTCGACTATCGCGACCTTGCGCGCTGGAACAAGCTCGAAGACCCCACCAAGATCAGCGTCGGCCAGACTCTGTTTACCGCTCCGCCCGAGCAGCGCAGCCCCGCGGTGGTCACGGTCGGCGCCGCGCGCGGATCGGGCCAGGTCGAGTCGCACCCGCTCGGCGCGTCTGCCGTCGCGCAGCAGGGCGGCGGCGACGGTAGCACCAAGACCGACCCCAAGGCGCTGCGGCTGCCCTATTCGAAGGAAAACCTGGCGCTGCTGACGAAAAGCGGTCAGCCGGCGCCCGCTCCCGCCGCGCAACCGGCTGCGACGGCGCCGCCGAAGCTCCAGTCCCAGCCACAGCCACAGCCACAGCCCCAGCCGGCACCGGCCTCTGCCGCCAAGCCTGCGGTCGGCTCGGGTGGCGTCGCGTTCATCTGGCCGGCCAAGGGCAAGCTAATGGCGGGATTTTCCGAGGCCAGCAACAAGGGCGTGGACATCGGCGGCAAGATTGGCGACCCGGTGTTCGCTGCGGCCCCCGGGCGCGTCATGTACACCGGTACGGGAATCCGCGGCTACGGAAAACTGATCGTGATCAAGCACGACGACGGCTTCAACAGCGTGTACGCGCACAACAGCCAGATTCTGGTGAAGGAAGGCCAGACCGTAAAGCGCGGCGAGCGCATCGCGATCCTCGGCGATACCGACTCCGACACGCCGAAGCTTCACTTCGAGATCCGCAAGTCCGGCAAGCCCGTCGATCCGCTCAAGTACCTGCCCGGAGACCGGCCGGCGTCCTGACGCAGGCGATGTCTAGGGCGAGCGGGCGTCGTGCGCCGCGCGCAGCGCGTTGGCCAAATCGGTCACGGCGGAGGCGTAGAACGGGCTGTTGTTGTAGCGGGTGATGACGTAGAAGTTTTGCAGCCCGAGGCGGTATTCGCTTTGCGCATCGGGGCTTTCGAGCTCGACCAGCACCACGCGCGTGTCGTCGCCGGGCTGCCCGGTCGAGGCCGCCGGCAGGACTCCCGCCCTGGCCAGCTCGGCGAGTCGATGACGCGGCCGCAGCCCGCCGTCGAGGAAGGCGCGGAATCCGTCGCCGCTGATGCGCGCCTCGTACTGCACCGCTTCGCCGCTCTGCCAGCCGTGCTGCTTGAGGTAGTTCGCGACGCTGCCGATGGCGTCGGCCGGGCTGTTGCTCAGATCGGCCACGCCGTCGCCGTCGAAGTCGACCGCGTACCTGAGATAGCTGCCAGGCATGAATTGGGGAATCCCGATCGCGCCCGCGTAAGAGCCCTTCACCGAGAACACGTCGATCCCCGCCTTGCGCGCGTACAGCAGATAGTTCGCCAGTTCCCGGCGGAAGAATTCGGCGCGCGGCGGATAGTCGAAGCCAAGCGTGGCGAGCGCGTCGACCACGCGCCAGCGGCCGGTGTGGCGGCCGTAGAAGGTTTCCACGCCAATGATCGCCACGATGTATTCCTCGGGCACGCCGTAGACGCGCTGCGCGCGCGCCAGCACGTCGCCGTAGCGCGACCAGAACTCGAGCCCGGCGCTGATGCGCTTCGGGTTGACGAAGATGCCATGGTAGATTTCCCACGACTGGTCGGCCTCGGAGGCGGCCGGCTGAATGGCATCCAGCACCGCCTGCTCGCGCTTGGCGCGCGCGAACACTCCCTGCAGCTCGTGCGCGTCGAACGCGTGCTGCTTTACCATCTGCCGGATGAAGGCCCGCACCTCGGGCCGACCCGCATAGGGCGCGGGCTCGGGCGGCGCGGCCTGCGCCGCGGCGGCAAGGCCGAGCGCGAGGAAGGCGGCGCAGAGTCGTTTCATGACAGCCGCAAGTCTCGCACCAGGCGCTTGAGTTCGTCTATGCGCGCGGGCGGAGCGGCGGCGCCGTAGCGCAGCGCTACGTAGAGTTCGCCGATGCGGTGGATGGCCCCCCGCGCCTGCGGCAGGTCGCGCGACGCGCGCTCGGTATAGTCGCGCGGGCCTTCGAACGGAGAGCGCTCGATTCCGCGCGCACCCAGCTTGCGGCAGAAAGCCTGCCAGGCTTTCTGCACCGGATCCGGCCGCACCAGGCGCCGCAGGGACCACACCAGGAGCAGCGCAGTGAACAGGCCCAGGACCGTGAATAGCGTGGCGGTGAGCTTGCGCCAGTCGGCGTCGCGCATTCCGACCAGCGACATCAGCTCGCGCTGACGCTGCGGGTCGTAGCCCAGCACCCAGATGTTCCACTTGTAGCTCAGGGCCTCCCACTGGTATCGCAGCGAGCGCAGCCATTTGAGCTGGGGGCGCATCAGCAGCGGCAGTTGCTCGCCCTCGGGTACCGTGCGCTCGAGGCCCGACGAGATGCGTCCGGGCACGGCGGCCGCGGTCGGATCGACGCGCACCCAGCCGCGGCTGCGCAGGTAGACCTCTGCCCAGGCGTGCGCATCCGACTGGCGCACCGTGACGATCTGGTCTACCGGGTTGACGTCGCCTCCCTGGTAGCCCGTCACGACCCGCGCCGGGACGCCGGCCGCGCGCATCAGGAAAACGAACGCTGACGCGAAGTGCTCGCAAAAACCGGCCTTGGTGTCGAACAGGAACTCGTCGACCGAATTGACGCCGAGCCGCGGAGGCTCGAGCGTGTAGACGTAGTGCCCCGCGCGCAGGAAGTCGATCGCGCGGGCGACGAGCGCCGCGTCGCTTTGCGTCGCGTCGCGCCACTCGTGCGCCAGCGCGACCGAGCGCGGGTCGAAGCCCTCTGGCAGGAGCAGCG
>JBAUTW010000138.1:0-12974 GCA_049582365.1 Burkholderiales bacterium
GCGCTGGGCCGCCGCGGCGCGCTCCAGCATGTCGGGAACCGAGAGCGTCGGCCGCGCGGGGTCCATCATTCAGGGCAGGCTTCTGAGCACCTGGAGCCGCGCCTCGCGCACGATCGCCTCGAGCTCCCCGCTGCCGTCCAGAACGATATCCGCCTGCGGGCGTACCCTGGCGGCCTGCAGCAGCATCAGGCGCCGCACCAGAGCGAGATAGTTCGCCAGGTAGCCGTCGAGCCACGCGAGCCGCTCGCGGCCGGCTTCGGCCCGCTCGCGCAAGGCATCGTCGGTAAAGGCCTTCAGCTTGCGCGCCAGCGCGAGATCGAGCGGGGTATCGATCCAGATCAGCAGATCGATCTGCTCGCCGGTCGACTGGTGCTGCCGTCCGAATTGCGTCTCGAGCACGATGTACTTGCGCGGCGCGATCGGGGCGCCGCGCGCAGGGTCGGCCACGGTCTCGCCGCGCCTGAGCGCCCGCAGATGCTCGGCCAGCAGCGGAACAGGGAGCTGCTCGACATCCGCGCCGCGCTCCGCCCAGCGCGCGACGTCGTCGATCTGCGCGCTGGTCATGCGTTCGTAACTGTCCATGTGAATCGCTACCGCGTCGCCCAGCAGCCGCACCAGGCCCCGCACGACGGACGTCTTGCCGCCGCCGATCGGACCGCAAACGGCGACGACGTGGCGCACGCGCTACGCTAGCGCGCGGCGGACGGCTTCGGCTCGCCCGCCTTGAGCTGCGGAAAGTCGACCTGGCAGCGGATTCCGCCGGGCACGTTTCCATGCCGGTTAGGCAGCTCGAGGCGGACCCCGAACGTGCCGCTCGCGGCGTCGAATACACGGTCGATGACGTCGACCTTGGCCGCGTAGCGACCGCCCAGTCCCTCGGGCGTCACTTCACCCGCCATCCCGATGTGCAGCTTGCCGTAGTACTGGACCGGCAGCACCACCTCGACCCGCAGCGGGTCGATCTGGGCCAGCTTGAGGATCGCCTTGCTGTCGGTCCCGGCCTGGGTGAGGTCGCCGGGGTTGAGCAGGCGGTCCATCACCACGCCGGTCAGCGGGCTGCGCAGGGTGCGCAGGTTCAGCATGTCGATCGCGTGACGGTAGTCGAGTTTGGCGAGCTGCCGGTTCTCGAGCGCGTCCTCGAGCTCCGCGGTCGCCACCCGCTTCTCCGACAGCGCGTCATCATGCGCCTGGGCCGCGACGAAGTGCTGCTTCTCCAGCTCGGCGGAGCGCTCGAGCTTCTTGCCCGCGTACTGCACGCGCTCCGTGGCGGCCTTGATGCGGCCTTCCATCTTGGCGCGGTATTCGGACACCGCGGCTGCAGAGCGCTCGACGCTCGAGTCGAGCTCGACCAGCACCTCCCCCGCCTTCACGGAGTCGCCGCGCTTGACGTGGATCTTCGAGATCAGCCCTTCGGTCGGGCTGCGGAGCTCGACCACCTGCCACGGCTGGATCAGGCACTCGAAGGACTTCGCGGACGCCGCGAGCGGGAGCGCCATCGCCGCCGCCGTGACGCCGCACAAACCGATTCGCTTCACTCTCCTCTCCCGGAAAACGCCAACACCCGTTCGAGCCGCTGATCGAGCTTCAGGTTCTGGACCCTGACATAGACCCCGCGGCGCTCCGCCGAGTACTGCGCCAGCTTGCGCAGGGCGCCGTAGACGCCGCGCGGCAGCGGATCCTTCGCCGCCAGGCGACGCAGCAGCCGCGTCGCGCGGGGAGCGTAGACCTCGAAGGTCTCGTCCTCGAGGGACACGATCGCCTCGCAGCTGCCGGGGTCGCCCTGGCGGCCGCAACGGCCGAACAGCTGCCGATCGATGCGCCGCGACTCATGGTACTCGGTCAGGATCACGTGCAGGCCCCCGCTCTCTGCCACGCCCGGCCCGAGGCGGATGTCGGTGCCGCGCCCGGCCATGTTGGTGGCGACCGTGACGCGGCCCGCTTCGCCCGCGCGTCCGATCACGTCCGCCTCCTCCTGGTCCTGCTTCGCATTCAGCAGCGCGTGCTCGATGCCGCGCCGCGCAAGCGCAGCGCTCAGCTCCTCGGATGCCTTGACCGAGCGCGTGCCGATCAGCACCGGGCGCCCGGCGATGCAGGCAAAGCGCTCGACGCTGTCGGCGACCGCGTTCCATTTCTCGGCCAGCGTGGCGAACACGCGCGCGTCGTGATAGATCCGGCGCGAGGGCCGGTGCAGCGGCACGCGTACGACGTCGAGCCGGTAGACCGACCTGATCTCGCGCGCCACCTCCTTCGCGGTGCCGCTCATGCCCCCAAGCCGGATGTAGCGCCGGAACAGCCGCTGGTAGGTGAGCCGGGCGAGCGTCTCGCGGCGCTCGGTGAGCGCGCAGCCTTCCTTGGCCTCGATCAGCTGGTGCAGTCCATGCTCCCAGGAGCGGTCGGGCATCACGCGGCCGGTCGACTCGTCCACGATCTGCACCTTGTCGTCGCTCACCACGTAGTGCTGGTCGCGGCGGAACAGAAGCAGCGCGCTCAGCGCCTGCGTCGTCAGTTCCTCGCGCGCGCGCACCGAGCTCCATACACCTTCCAGGCTCGCGCTGAAGGCCGCAACCTTGGCCTTTCCATGCGGCGTCAGCGTGACGTTGCGCTCGACCAGGTCGACGCCGTAGTCCTCGCCCGCGGCGAGGCCCGCCGCGAGCGCCAGCGCTTGCTCGCACTGTTCCTTCTCCTGGGCCGCGCGGCCGGTGGCGGACAGGATCAGGGGCGTTCGCGCCTCGTCGATGAACACGCTGTCGGCCTCGTCGACGATGCCGAAGTAGAGCCCGCGCAGCACCAATTCGGCGTCGCGCGCGGCCGCCCCGCGCAGCTTCTCGAGCGCGAGATGCAGGCGGCTGCTGCTGCGCGCCAGCGCCACGCGGTCGCGCAGGTAGTCGAACGCCAGCTCCTTGTTGGTGCAATAGGTGATCGAGCGCGCATACGCGTCGCGCCGGTCGTTGCGCTCCATGCCCTGCACCACGACGCCGACGCCGAGCCCGAGGAACCGGTACAGCGGACCCATTTCCTCGGCGTCGCGGCTGGCGAGGTAGTCGTTCACCGTGATGACGTGCACAGGGTAGCCCGCAAGGGCAACCGTGCTGGCCGGCAGCGTGGCGGCAAAAGTCTTGCCTTCGCCGGTCTCCATTTCGACCAGCCTGCCCTGCAGCAGCGCCCATCCCGCCATCAGCTGGGGCTCGAAGTGCCGCTTGCCGAGCGTGCGCGCCGCCGCTTCGCGAACCAGCGCAAAGCACTCTCCCACCAGCTCGGGAGCGAAGCCGTCGCGCCGCAACCGCTCGCGCAGCCCCTTGGCGAGCGCGCGCAGCGCGTCGTCCTGCGCGATACGCAGCGCGCGCTCGTGGCGCGCCGCGAAATCGATCACGCGCCGCAACCCGTGCGCCGGGTCGCGCAGCCGGTCACGCAGCGGCCGCACCGTCATGGCGAGCAGGAACTCCGCCGCCTTGTCGTGCCAGCCCGGCTCCTCCTCCGAGCGTTCGGCGTAGGGCCGCGCGGCGGCGAGCTCGGCGTGCTCCGTCAGAATCGAGGACTTAGACACTGAAGCGGGAAAGGAACAGCAGGCGCACCGTGCGATACCACTGCATCGCAAGCGGCTCCATCTTGTGGTCGAAGCGCACGTAGACGCGCTCGCCGAACAGCTTGAGTGGAGGAACGCCTGCGAGCGCGACGTCGAACTGGAACATGCGCTCGAGCGCCTTGGGCCCCTTGGTGTCGCGCGGATCGATCGCGATCTGTCCGCCGCCGTCGGTCGCCAGCGCCCGGCTCGGCAGGTAGGCCTCGCCGGCGGGGACCTGGCGCACGATGTGGCCCACCGCAACCAGTCCCGGGCGATCCGCCAGTCGCACCCGGATGCGGTCGGTCCCCAGCCTCACCATGTCGACCGCGTCCTGCGGCACCACGACGCGTGCAAGCGGCTGCACGTTGCCGATCACGTAACCCAGCAGCTCGCCCTTGCGGAAATGGCGTCCGGCCATGTCGACCGCGCGCGGGCTGATGAACACGCCGTCATCCGGCGCGCGCACGATCAGGTCGGATGCACGCTCGCGCGCCACCGCCAGCGCCGCGCGCTCGCTCTCGAGCTTTTCACGCACGATCTGGGCCTTCGCCTGGTCGGCGACGAACTGGGCCGCGTACTCGGCTTCCAGTTCCTCCACCTTGGCTTCGCTCAGGCGCAGTTGCGCGTCCAGCGTCGGGTCGAAGCAGCGCACCAGCGGCTCGCCCTTGGCCACGTGCGTGCCGGGCTTCACCAGGAAAGCGCTCAGGAATCCGTTCGCGCCAGCCCGTACCGACGCCTGCTCGGGCAGCCACGCCACGCCCTCGGCCTGAGAATGGTAGGGCATCGGTACGGCCAGCAGGAGCACGAGCAACGTCGCAACCGCGCCGGCGGTCACCGTGAGCGCGCGCCGCCGGTGCCTGCGCAGGCGCGGGCTGGCGGCCAGGTGGCGGATGCCGCGCGCGACCGGAATCACCGCCATCGCCACCAGCGCCCAGCCCGCCAGCAGCACGCCAACCACGAAAAAACGGCCCGCGATGAACAGCGCGATCACGACGGTCACCAGCACGCGATAGATCGAGGCGGCAAGGCCGTAGAACACGAACCAGACCTTCTCCGCAGGCGAGGCCTCCGGCGCTTCGGCATCCTCCACCCCGAGCGCGTAGCGCTCGATCAGGTAGCCCCAGTACAGCAGCGAACGCGCCGCCAGGTTCGGCATCTCGATCAGATCGGAAAGGATGTAGTACGCGTCGTAGCGCAGCAGCGGGTTGCCGTTGAAGATCAGCGTCGAGACGCCCGCGATCAGCATCACGTTGAACAGCACTGCGCGCACGACACCCGGCTCGATCAGCAGCCAGGTGTAGAACGCAAGCGCGGCGATGAACAGCTCGGCCGCCATGCCGGCCGCGCCGACCAGCGCACGCCGGTACTTGGAGCGGAAGGTGGTCGAGGCCGATGCTTCCACGTACGGCACCGGAAGCAGCACCAGCAGGATGATTCCCATGTCGTGCACCTCGCCGCCGCCGGCCTTGGTGGCGGTCGCGTGCCCGAGCTCGTGCAGCGCCTTGATCACCGGAAACACGAGGTAGAGGACCAGCAGGTTGTGCACGGCGAGCACGCGATCGGAGAAATCGTTCGTCAGCTCCGGCCAGTGCGGTGGGATGAGGAACAGCGCGGGCAGCACGACCGCGAGCCAGAGCATGCCGCCCCAACGGCTCCAGATCAGCCCGATCAGTCCCGAGATCGCGTTCAGGAACCGGTCCGGGTCCAGCAGCGGGATGCGCAGCGCCATCGGGTTCGCGTACGAGCGCCGCCGGCGCGCCTTGTCCTCGCGCTCGCTGCGCGCGAACAGCTCCGCAACGTCGGGCGTGACGTCGCTCTGCAGCAGGTCGGCGGCGTGCAGCTGGCCGAGCAGCTGGATGACCTCGTCCTGCGTCGGCGCGCTTTCGCCGAGGCGCCTGTTGGCGAGCGTCCAGAGGTCCTCGACGCTGCGCTTGCCGTCCATCGCCGCAATCACGACGCGCGCGGCGGGCGTAAAGCGGTGCACCCTGCCCGAGGCCGGGTCCTGCAGCAGGTACCATAGCGTGCCGCGGTAGAGGTGGCGGTGCATGCGCGCGTGCGAGCGCAACCTGGGACGCAGCCCGGCTACGCGGTACCAGGAGTTGCTGAGCAGCGGGGCGGTCATCGGCCGGTGGCGCCGCGCCTCAGGGCAGCCACTTCCAGGCCCACAGCCGCAGCCAGTCGAACAGGCCGTGGGTCCAGATCCATATCAGCTTGCGATCCCCGGTGGCGATCTTGCCGACGCCTTCCATGCCGGGACGCAGGCGCGTGCTCGGATGGTCGAGCTGCGCCTCGACGCGGAAGAAGTTGCGCCCGTCCTGCGCGGTCGAAACCGGCGTGATCTGCTTCACCGCGAAATGCACCGGGTGGCTCGGCATGCCCGACAGTGCGAGCTCGCCCGGCTGGCCGACCTTGATCTCGTCGATGTCGCGCTCGTCGACCTCGAGGATCACGCGATAGGCGTCCAGCGGCGCAATCTGGAACAGCAGCTTGCCCTGCTCGACCGGAGTGCCGAGCAGCTGGCTCAAGTCGCCCGAGACCACCACGCCATCGAAGGGCGCGACCAGCGTCGCGCGCGCGAGCTTGTCCTCCACCAGAGACAACTGCGCCTCCACCTGGTTGATCTGGGCCGCGATCACGGCCATCGAGGCGCGGTCCTGCGCCGCCAGCGCCTGACGGTGCCGGCGCTGCAGCTGGTCGCGCTCCGAGGTGAGCCGGGTCCGCTCGAGCTTGAGGTCCTTGTCCTCCAGGCGGCACAGCACCTGCCCTTTCTTCACCGTATCGCCCGCGCGCACGAAGCTTTGCGCGATGTAGCCGTCGAACGGGGCCACCGCCGCGCGCTGGACCGAGCCTTCGATCACGGTCTTGGCCCCGATCCGGTAGGTGCCGGTGGCGAAGCTGCAGAACACGACGACCGCGGCCACCACCAGCGCGATCAACTTGACTCCCGGGTGGCGCGGCCCGAACAGCGCGCGCCCGCCTGCCGCCAGGCTGTCGTGCGCGCGCGACAGCACTCCGCGCTCGTTCTCGCGCTTGAGGCCGAGGATCGGGCCGACCAGCATGCCGGCGGTCTTGCACATCTCCACCGCCTCGGGGTCGAACGGCTCGCTGCGCTCGAGCGTCAGCACGCCGATCGTGTGGCCGTCCTGAATCAGCGGCACCGAGCACACGGCGGCGACGCGGAACTCACGCGCCAGCTCGCCGTGGGCGATCGCACCGAACTCGTCGTCGTCGCGCGGCGGGTAGACGACCGGCAGGTCCAGGTCGAGCATCTCGTCCATCGCCTCGCCGATCAGGCGCACGATGTTGGTCTTGCGGTCGAAGCTGGCCGTATGCGAGATCGCCGTCACTTCCACGCTGCCGGAGTCGGCAAAGCCGATGCTCACCCGGTCGCACTTCAGGCGCCCCGACAGCTCGTTGGAGACCGCCAGCGCCGAAGGCGCGAAACGGCGTTCCTGCACCGCGGTCGCGACCAGGTCGGTCGCCAGGGCAAGACGAGCCAGGCGCGTGTCGCGCTCCTTCAGGTCCTGCTGGCGAAACTGGTCGACCAGCCACGCGCTCGCCCAGTGCAGCAGGCGCAGCGCGCGCTGCAGCCCCCCCTCGTGCCCGGGTCCGAGGTCGAGCACGACCGCCCCGTGCAGCACGCCCGAGACCTCGATCGGATAGCCCACGTAGGCCGGTTGCTCGCGCGTCGGAACGGATTGGCCGTCGGGCCCCACGACGACGCCGCGGCGTTCTCTCAGGGCCCGCTCGGCCGCCGGGGTCAGGTATCTCATGTCGCGCGCCGCGTCCGGCCAGACGGCCGCCGCGGTGAAGGCCCCCTTCTGGTCGCCGAGCAGCAGCAGCGCGCCGCCCACCCGCTCCATCTGCCCGCACAGGATCGCGAGCCAGCCGGCGCAGAACTCGGCGGCGTCCCGGGCGGAGGAGAACCTCGCCCAGGCGGCAGCCTCCGCCCGTACGCGATCGTCGGAGGCTAGTGAGTAGATCGGCGCTGTGCCTGCCATGGTGTACGTCGCCCGGCGCTATGCAGCGCCGACGTTGGGTAAACCGGGGAAAGCGCGGTCCGCGTCAGTCGGCGGCGCCGCGCTTGGCGCCCTTGCTCCCGGAGGCCTTCGGCTTGTCGCCGTCCTTCGGGGTGCCCTCGGCCTGCGCAGGCTGGTCCGCTTTGCCGCCCTGCACCACGACCAGCCTGTCCTTGAGGCCGGTGAAGTTGCGCATCGACTGCATGTGCAGATACAGCAGCTCGAGTTCGTCGGTCTTCGCCAGCTCGGCCAGCTTGTCCCCGGACAGCGCCTTGAGCTTGGCGCGGTTGACGGCCCAGAAGCCCCCGAGCGACAGCCGCTCGCCCGAACCGGTGGAAATCTGCGCCTGCATCGGCTCGAGCAAATCGAGTTCCTTGACCTTGCGGCAGAACGCCTGCGTGCGCATGAACTGGCTCTGGTATTCCTGCAGGAACTTGAGCACGTTGTCGACGTAGGGGGTGGGCTTGCCGTCCTCCCCGAACAGGGCCTGGCCGCGTCCCTCGCGGTTGAACCCCGGGAAGGCCTCGTCCACGCACAGCATGAAGGTCTTGCCTTCGTCCGCGTTGGAGAACACGAACGGGTAGCGCCGCACGAACGCAGGGATGTACTTCGCCTGCCAGGCCCCCTCTTTGGAGAGGAACAGGTTCTCGTTGCCGCGCACGCCGAGGATCACCGCCGGCATGATCGCCGCGTCGGCCCCGGCGAACACGATCGAGTACTCCGCCGCCGCGTTCGGAAACTCCACCGCCATCAGCGGCACCGAGTTGACGTTGCGCGCGAACGCGTAGTCGGCCCCCACCTCCACCGAGGCGCCCTTGTGGCGCGCGCTCGATACCGGAACCGCCGTTTCGTAGATCAGAAGCTGCGTGCTCATTTCCTCGATGCCTCCTGTGGTCCTTTGGCCTATTCTCGCACAGCGCGGGCTCAGCGTTTGCCGGCCGTCGGCAGGACCTGGAAGTCGGCGTCGATCTGCACCCTGATGCCCGCGTTCGGGTTGTTCTGCGAGTCGTCCCGTCCGAGGTTGTTCAGGAAATCGTCCAGCCACGGCGCGCACCCCTTGTCGTCCTGATCCTGCGCCGGCGCGCCGAAGAAGCTGCCGCTGCTGCCGCTCAGGTCGATGGTCGGCACGGCGTCCTCCACCAGGTCGCGCAGCTGGCGCGAATTGTTGCTGCCCGGGTAGAGCTTGTCGCGCCCGCCGCCGCCGTCGAGCAGGTCGTGATCGTTGCACGGGCCGGAGCCGCCGATCAGCCAGTCGTCGCCGGCGTCGCCGTGCAGCTGGTCGCGCCCGTCCTGGCCGAACAGGATGTCGTTGCCGTCGCCGCCGAAGATGACGTCCCCGTCGTCGTTGTCGTGATGATGCGCCTGTTCGCGATCGCGATCCGAGTCGTGCGCCCAGCCGTAGTGGTCGTGGCCATGGTCGTGATCGTGCTTCGAGAACTCGACCCAAAGGTCCGTGCCGCCCGAAACCGCCATCAGGCGTGACAGCCCGTCGCCGACCTCGTTGAGCGCGTTGCCGAAATCGCGGCTGCTGACTCCGTGCGCACGCACGATCGTGCTGCTGATCATCGCCGCGCTGTCGCCGTAGATGAGGTCGTCGCCCGCGCCGCCGTTGATGGTGTCCGAGTCGACCTGGATCGCGTCGAGCTGGTGCTGGTCGTGATCGCTCCAGCCCTCGCGCTGCCACCAGTCCGCGCGCCCGCCGTGCGAGTACCAGCCCTCGTCGTCGCGCCAGTCGCGCTCGTGGTGACGGTCGTCCCAGCACACGCCGGGCTCGGGCTGCGTCACGATCACCGTTGGCGCGCGCACCGCGAAGGCGTCGCCGACGATGAAGTCGTTGCCGTCCCCGCCGTCGATGCTGTCGTTGCCCATCATGATCAGGTCGACGTGGTGCTGCACCTCGGTGTAGGTGTGCCGCCCGATCGTCACCTGGATGGTGGTATCGCGCAGTCCGTGCTCGAGATGCACCAGGTCGAGCACCGTGTCGACCATCTGGTCGCCCGCGTCCGCGGCCCCGTTCTGGAAATTCTCGAACTTCTCCGCCAGGTTCGCCGGCACGGTGAACGTCGGCGCGATCATGGTGCTGTTGTCGCCGATCAGAACGTCGTTGCCGCTGCCGCCGTCGAGCGTGTCCTCGCCGATGCTGTAGACGTTGTCGATGATCGGGCAGTCGGCGTCGTGACCCCAGTCGCAGCCGAGCAGCGAGAACTGGCGGTGCACCAGGTCGGAGAAGCCGTCCGAGACCTCGAGCAGGCTGCGCGTGATCGCCTCGGCCCGCGCCATGTTCGCGCCGGTGAAGGTCACGACCGGCGCGATCACCACCATGTCGTCGCCGACCAGGGTGTCGTTGCCGGCGCCGCCGCTGATGCTGTCGTCGCCGTGCAGCAGGTTGAGATGGTGGCCGAAGTCGCTGATCACCGACGCGTAGGCCACGACCCTGCCGCCGCTCGCCGTGCGCAAGCTGTTGTCCGCCGGCACCGCCGATTCGTTGCCGAAGATCTGCGGCAGCACGAACGACGCCGCGTTCACCTCGCGTCCCGGCGCGACCGGAGCCATCGGCACGATGGTGGTGCCGAGCATGCCGAGGTCGAGGCCGAGCGCGGCTTCCGCCGAGTCGCCCCTGTGCACCACGAGGAAGCCGTGGGTGACGTTCGGCATCGCCGGCGCGCTGGTGTCGATGAAGGCGTCGTCGCCGACCAGCGTGTCGTTGCCGTCGCCGCCGTCGATCGCGTCGTTGCCGGTGCCGCCGGCGATGAAGTCGTCGCCGCCGTCACCGCTCAGCGTGTCGTCGCCGCGCTGGCCGTAGATCGCGTCGTTGCCGTCGCCGCCGCCGATCGTGTCGTTGCCGTCGCTCACCAGGTCGAGCTGGATCGCCTGCGTGTTCCAGTCGCAGTGGTTCACCAGCGCCTTGGAGCCGTCGGCGTTGTACACGCCGGCGAGCAGCGTCACGTCCGCCCCGAGCAGGGCGTTGACGGTGCCGAGGTCGCCGCAGGGGACGTTCGGCCCCGACATCGGGATCGAGCCGACGATGTAGGACACGTCGGTGAGCAGCACGTCCTTGTGCCAGCTGCCGTCCGGGTTGAGCTTCGCCGTGCCGTCCGGGTTGAAGGCGCGGATGATCTGCCCCAGCCCGCCCAGCATGACGTCGCTGCCCGCGTCGCCCGACATGGCGTCGTCGCCCAGGCCGCCGTACATCTCGTCATCGCCGGCGCCGCCGGACATCAGGTCGTTGCCGCTCTGGCCGTACAGGATGTCGTTGCCGTCGTTGCCGGACATCACGTCGTTGCCGCCGACGCCGTCCAGGATGTCGTACAGCACCACCTGGCGCACCGGGTCGTTGAACGGCGCCGGGTTGCGCACCCAGTCGCCGGTCGCCGGGTCGATGCTGCGGATGATGTTGCCGTTGTCGCCGATCATCACGTCGGCACCGGCGCCGCCCGACATGGTGTCGTTGCCGTCCGAGCCGAAGGGCACGTTGTGGCCGCCGATCATGTCGTCGTTGCCGTCGCCGCCGTACATGGCGTCGTCGCCCTGGCCGCCCATCATCAGGTCGTCGCCGCCGTTGCCGTACATGACGTCGTTGCCGCCGCCGTCGGCGCTGCCGGTGAAGATCGAGAAGAAGTTCGCGCCCGCGGGCAGGCTCAGGTCGACCATCGCGTGGTCGCCGAACACGACGTCGCGCGCGTCGCTCGCGCCCGAGCTGTCGGCGGTGCCGCTGTCGCCGCTCAGCAGGTCGGCTCCGGTGCCGCCGATCACGATGTCGCTGCCGCCGTTGCCCTCGATCCAGTCGTTGCCGCCGATGGTCGGGTCGGAGACCTGGATCAGCCGCGGCGCGCCCGCGGTGTAGTCGATGAAGCCGTTGTCGCCGAAGACGATGTCGTTGCCTTCGCCGGCGTGGATCTCGTCGCCCAACGCGCCGCCAAGGATGATGTCGTTGCCCCCGTTGCCGTAGATCAGGTCCGAGCCGCCGATCGACGGGTCGGTGGTCTCGACCCGCTGCACGACGCGGTTGCTGTCGCGATAGACGTGGCCGTTGTCGCCGAAGATGATGTCCTCGTCGGAGCCGCCGTTGATGATGTCGCCGTCGGCGCCGCCCAGGATGATGCTGGTCCCCGAGCCGACGGTGATGGTGTCGCTGCCGCCGATCGACGGGTCGGTGGTGAAGACGTCGGTGTCGCTGCCGATCATGTTCACCTGGCCGTTGTCGCCCAGGATGATCTTGCCGCCCGCGGTGGTGGTGATGAAGTCGCCCGCCGCGCCGCCGAGGATGACGTCGAACCCGGCGCCGCCGTCGATGTGGTCCACCCCGCCGACGTCCGGCGCGATGGTGTAGACGCGGATCAGCGAAGCGTCCGCGCCGCGCTGCACGAAGCCGCTGTCGCCGACGATCACGTCGTCGCCCGAGCCGCCGCTGATCAGGTCGCCCATCGCGCCGCCGATGATGATGTTGCCCACGCCGTCGGCGCCGCCGACGATGGTGTCGGCTCCCCCGATGTCCGGGTCGGTGCTGTAGACGTTGCGGTCGGGGCCGGCGAGATCCGCCACCCCGTTGTCGCCGAGGATGATCTTGCCCCCCAGCGGCGCGTTGATGAAGTCGCCGTCCGCGCCGCCCATGATCACGTCGGTGCCGGCGCCGCCTTCGATGTGGTCGACCCCGCCCACGCCCGGATCGATGGTGTAGACCTCGATCAGGCTGCCGTCCGCGGCGCGCTGCACGTAGCCGCTGTCGCCGAGCATCACGTCGTCGCCCGAGCCGCCGCTGAGCTGGTCGCCCATCGCGCCGCCGATGATGATGTTGCCCACGCCGTCGGCGCCGCCCGTGATGATGTCCACGCCGCCGATGTCCGGATCGGTGCTGTAGACGTCGCGGTCCGAGCCGGCGAGGTCCGCCACCCCGTTGTCGCCGAGGATGATCTTGCCGCCCAGCGGCGCGTTGATGATGTCGCCGTCCGCGCCGCCCATGATCACGTCGGTGCCGGCGCCGCCCTGGATGTTGTCGGCGCCGCCCACGCCCGGGTCGATGGTGTAGACCTTGATCAGGCTGCCGTCCGCGGCGCGCTGCACGTAGCCGCTGTCGCCGAGCATCACGTCGTCGCCCGAGCCGCCGCTGAGCTGGTCGCCCATGGCGCCGCCGATGATCACGTTGCCGACGCCGTCCGCGCCGCCGACGATCGTGTCGACGCCGCCGATGTCCGGATCGGTGCTGTAGACGTCGCGGTCGGGACCGGCCAGGTCCGCCACCCCGTTGTCGCCGAGGATGATCTTGCCGCCCAGCGGGGCGGTGATCTGGTCGTTGCCCGCGCCGCCCATGATGACGTCGGTCCCGGCGCCGCCGTCGATGATGTCGTCGCCGCCGGTGCCCGGGTCGATGGTGTTGACCTGGGTCACGACGTTCG
>JBAUTW010000139.1:0-8902 GCA_049582365.1 Burkholderiales bacterium
ATGGGAATCGTGTGCAACAACGTGCTGCACGCGCGCAGCGCGTTCCGCGACGCGCCGCGGCACCGTCGCCTGCTGTATCGCGCGCGCTACTACGACCGCGTCGCTGCCGCCGGACCTATCGTTGTAACCGCCTGATCCCCGGCTCGCGCTCGCCTCCACGGCGGTCGGGACCTGGTCTCGCTTTCGTGCGCTGGTCGGCCGCATCGTTTCGACCCCTGGCGATCCTCCGGGCGTAGACTCTATCCGGGGCTGCTCACCCCGGGGGAAGGGGGCCGGAATGTCGCGCGGCGTAGGGAAGGACCTCTCGAGGCGTGAATAAGAAGACCGCCGTTGCTGTGGCCATCGTCATTGGCCTGGTCGCGATCTCTGCTCCCATCGCGATCGCGATCTATTGGGCCTGGAAACAAAGCTACGATGAGCAGATGGCGCAGGTCGCTTCGGTTGCCAGGGATGTCCTGCGCCGCAGCGACGAATCCACCGATCAGACGTTCGTCATCTTCCGCACGCTGGAGACCGCCCGCGCCCCGGACCCGTGCTCCGAAGAGAACATCCGGCTGATGGGAAAACTGGACCTGGCCTCCGAGCAAGTGCAGGCGGTCGGCTACATCAAGAACAACGTGCTTCTTTGCTCCTCGTTCGGTCATCACCACACTCCGGTCGGCCCACCGACCTATCAAACGAGCTATGGCACCGATATCCGCACGTCGGTGCAATTTCCCATCCTTCCCGGCAGGAAGTTCCTCCTGTCTACCGACCGGGCAAGCGGATTCTGCGTCGCGATTCATCCCAAGCTTCCGCTGGATGTGTTCACCGGTGAACCCGACGTATCGGTGGGGGTTTTTTCCTACGCTGCGAAGAAGCTCATCGTGCACAGGGGATCGTTCGATCCCCGGTGGATGGATGCGCCGGGCGATGCGCTCGCGGCGCAGTTTTCGGTTGGCGGGCATCTGGTGGCGATTCAGCGCTCCGGCAAGTACTCGTTTGCAGCGTATGCGGCGATTCCAACAGCGAACGTAAACCGGGAGCTTCGCCGCACCGCCCTCGTCCTGGTCCCGATCGGCCTCCTGGCGGGGATAGTGCTCGCGCTCGCGGTCCTCTATCTGGCCAGACAGCAGCTGGCGCTGCCCGCGGTTCTCAAAGCGGCGTTGAGAAGAAACGAGTTCTTCCTCAACTATCAGCCGATCGTGGACTTGCGCACGGGGAAGTGGGTGGGGGCGGAAGCGTTGATTCGCTGGCGGCGACCTAGCGGCGAGATGGTGCGTCCCGATCTGTTCATAGCGGTGGCGGAGGAAACCGGCCTGATTCAGCGCATCACCGAGCGCGTGATGGAGATTATCGGCAGCGAAGCCCAGGGCTTCTTTGAGCGGTATCCGGAATTCCACATCGCGATCAATCTTTCGGCAGCCGACCTGCAGTCCCGGCAGACGATCGAGAGGCTCGAGCGCCTGCGCCTTCGCACCAAGGCAGGGACCGGCAACCTCATGGTCGAGGCGACCGAGCGCGGCTTCATGAAGGCGCAGGTGGTGCGGGAAATCCTGCACGAAGTGCGCGGGATGGGTATGCAGGTCGCGATCGACGACTTCGGCACCGGCTATTCGAGCCTGTCCTATCTGGAGTCGTTCGAGCTCGACTGCCTGAAGATAGACAAGTCGTTCGTGGATACTCTCGGCAAGGAGGCGGCGACCAGCCAGGTCGTGCCGCACATCATCGAGATGGCGAAATCGCTCAAGCTTCAGATGATCGCGGAGGGGGTGGAAACCGAGGCGCAGGCCCGGTTCCTGCGCGAGCGCGGCGTTCAGTTCGCGCAGGGCTGGCTGTTCGGCAAACCCATGTCCTTCGCCCAGCTGGTGGCGGGCCTGGGCCCTTAGAGGCGGCCCGACCGCGCTCAGCATTCGGCGAACAGCACCCCGTCTTCGAATCAGGCGGCCTCGGCCTTGACGACGTACGGCACGTGCCGGCGCCGAACGACCCAGTAGGCGACGAACAGGCCGACCGGAATGCAGGCCAATGCCGCGACCCGCTGATCCGGATGGAATATCACGACGAGCACGAGAGCGGCCAGGATGAGCCGCAGCGGCACATCGATCACGCGACGATCGGCGAATTGCGCCTGGAGACTGAAGCTCGCGCCGATCGTCGCGGTCATCAGCAACAGCAACGCCCCGACCTGCGCGAGCCCGGGTTGCAGCACGAGCGCGGGCCGCGTGAAGACTCCGGCCATGAGGATGAAAAGCGAGAAGCAGATCGTGATGGCGCGGAACAACGTTCGCAGGAAAGGCGCCCCCGCGATCTTCGACGTGATGGCCGCAGAAATCGAAGTGGGCGGCGTCACCTCGCCCCAGACCCCCAGGAAGAAGGCAAAGAAGTGCACGACCCACGGATTGACGCCGACCTTGATCATCGGCGGCGCGATCACGAGCGCGGTGATGATGTAGGTCGGCGCCGGCGGCAGCCCGGTCCCGAGCAGCGCCCCGAAGAAAAAAGCGACGACGACCATGGCGGCCAGGTTGACCCCCGCGGCGTCGATCAGCAGGGATCCGACCTTGGTCGGCACGCCGGTGATGACGAACGCGCCCGTCATGATCGAGAGCGTTGCCAGCAGGAGAGCCAGATCCGAAGCCATGCTTGCGAAGTGGTCGATGAAACGCCCGAGGGGCGCCACCAGCGCCCGCCACGACCATCCGCGGCGCCGAATGATCGCCGCGATGTGCGCGGCCATCAACGCCGTGCCGACGGCGACGAAGACGTAGTACGCGGCGATCATCGGCGCGAGGTGCAGCGTCGCCATCACGAGGATGAGGCCCGCGACCACCGCGGCAAAGGCCGCGAGGTTCGCCCAGTCGGTCCCGCTCATGACTTCCGCCTTGGCGCCGTAGCTGCGCGTGCGGTAGCGCGTCGAGAGCAGGTAGACCGATACGCTCACGCCGGCGTAATAGATGAGCGCCGGGGCGTAGCCGCGCGCGACCACGTCGAAGTAGCTCACGCCGAGGAACTCCGCCATCAGGAAGGCGGAGATGCCCATCACGGGCGGCATGAGCTGTCCGCCGAGCGACGAGGCGGTCTCGATGGCGCCGGCCACCGTCGGCGGCATGCCGCAGCCGATCATCGCGGGAATGGTCGCCGAGCCCACGGTGATCGCGTTGGCCGCCCCGCTGCCGCTCACCGTGCCGACCGCCATCGAGCCGACGACGGCGGACTGCGGCAGGGCATGCGCCGAGCGCATCGCGAGCCGGTGCGAGAACTTGAGGATCGATTCCACGCAGCCGAAGGCGCGCAGCACGGAGAGCACCAGGATGAACGATCCGATCACCGTCAGCGCGAGCTGCGGCAGGTTGGAGTAGATGCCGGTCGACATCTCGACGCTCATCGCGGTCACCACGCGCTCCCAGGAGAGGCCCGGGTGGAAGAACATGCCCGGCACCACCCGGCCGTAGACCGCGTACAGGACGAGCAGGATGTTCAGCACGAACAGCACCAGGTGGCGCTTGCGCGCGTATTCCATGATCAGCAGCACCATCAGCGCGCCCATCGTGATGTCGGTGGCGTTCCAGATCCCGGCGCGCACGGTGCCGATGTCGTCGTAGTTGGCGACCATGTACACCGCCACCACGATCGAGACGACGCAGTAGGCCGCCCCGATGAGCAGGTTGGCGAGCCCAGGCAGCGAGGGATAGAGCTCGTCCTTGCGCAAGGCCTCAAGCGTGTAGAGGACGAAAGTCACCGGGACCAGCGCGAAGGCGAGCAGCGCCGGCCCGCCCTGGCTGGTCGAGTAGTAAGCGAACAGGTAGACGAAAAAAAAGACCGCGACCAGGTAGTACGCCCAGTCGAGCGCGCGCTTCGTGCCCTGGTTCACCGGGCGCGGCTTACGGCTTCGCTACCCGCGAGTCCCACTTCGGGTCCCACACGCCCTTCTCGCGCATGTATTTCGCCAGCCCGGGATGGATCGGCACGAAATCCGCCGCCGCCATCACGCCGCGGCGCTGGAACCCGGGCATGTCCTTCGCGATCTGCGAGAAGCTCTTGTCCGCCTGCGCCAGCTCGCCGGCGTGCTTCTCGATGATCTTGAGCATCTGGTAGACGTCCTCCGCGGGGATCTCCATCCCGACGTGAAAGCCGTAGTAGTACGGCAGCAGGATCGCCTTGTCGGCGTGGATGTCCTTGTGGAAGACCTCGGGTTTTGCCTCCATGATCGCAAAGCCGGCCTTCTCGAGCGTGGCGAGCTCGCTCGCGCTCGGGTTGACCACCCCCCAGTCGGCCGCCAGCCCGGCCTCCTGCACCCAGGGCGCCACGGCCACCCCGCCGCCGGTGGTGTAGATGCAGATCCCGTCGAGCCCGCCGCGCGCCAGCACCGAGCCGGCCGAGGACAGGTCGACCTGGCGGTACTCGTACTTGACCCCGAGCGCCTCGAACGCGCGCTCGAGCTGCGCGCGCGTGTCCCACGGCGGGTTGCCGAGGAACAGGATCTTGCCGTTCAGGTCGTGCCAGTTCTTGATGTTCTTCAGCTCGCTCGCGCGCACCCCGATGCCCATCTCGGTGGTGTAGGTCCAGAAGGACTGCACCGGCTGGCGCTTCATGCTCGCCTTGAAGCCCTTGAAGCGCGCGCTGTCGTGGGCGAGCTGGTAGAAGGCGATGTCGGCGCCGTAGTAGCCGTCGAACTGGCCCGTCGCGTACCCCTTGACCGAGACGATCGCGCCCGGGGTCGGGAGCACGGTGATGCGGTACTTCGGCATCTCGCGGTTGAGCACATCGGCCAGCGCCACCAGGGCCTTGTGTCCGGCCGAGCCGACCGCGGACGTGGCCCAGCGGATATCGGTCTGCGACCATGCCGCGCTCCCCCAGGCCGTCATCAGGCCCGCGGCGAGCAGTACACACGCGCGTTTGAACATGTGAGCCTCCCCCCTCGAAGATTTTGGAAAGGTTTCTGGCGACCTTTTATGGGTTCATTGTATTACAACTTCTATCGTGCAACGTGCGAGAACCCGCCCTGCGCGCCGGCCCGGGGGTGCTCCCCGGGCTTTCACTCGCGGTCCGGTCTCGGACCCATTTTCTGCCGCCACATGCCTTCGAGAGCGTCTTCCAGATGGCGCGCGAATCGAGTCCCGTCGAAAAGCGGGGAGGCAAGCACCTTCTGCCGCAGTCCCGAGCGCAGTTGCGCCAACCCGTCGAGATCGGCGGCGCGGGCCACCGCCCGACGCACGTAGTCCTCCTCGTCTTCCGCGACCCAGTCCTCCAGCCCGGCACAAGTCAGCAGGCTCGCGCCCTGGCGGGCAAGCAGCGTCTCTCCGGCAAGCGTCAGCGTAGGCACCCCCATCCACAATGCCTCGCAGGTCGTCGTCGCCCCGGTGTACGGGAACGTATCCAGAATGATGTCCACTTGCGCGTGTGCCGCGAGGTAGTCGTTCCTCGGCATGGCTCCCACCATTGTCACGCGCTCAAGCGCGATCCCCGCCCGCTCCAGGCGCCGCTCCAGCTGCTCGCGCGCGTTCGGGTAATTCATCTGATTGTTCTGCAGCCGCAGCCGCGCCTGCGGCAGGGAGCGGAAGATGCGCGCCCAGACCGCCAGCACGGCATCGGTCACCTTGCCCCCGTACTGAAAGCAGCCGAACGTGATGTAGCCGTTGCGAACGGCCGGCGGCGGCGCGCACGCCAGACTCGCGCTCGGCGCGGGCGGGGCGAAGCACAGCCGGGTGTCCGGCAGGTACCACAGCGTTTCGGTGAAGTGCCCCCGGTGATGCTCCGGGACCGAGACGGCGTCGGCGAGCAAATAGTCCATTCCGGGCACCCCGGTGGTCGCGAAATATCCGAGCCAGCTCACTTGTACCGGGGCCGCCGTCCACGCGAACAGGGGGAGGCGATTGTCAGCCGTATGTCCCGCCAGGTCGACCAGGACATGTATGCCGTCGTCGCGAATCCTGCGCGCCGCGGCTTCGTTGTTCAATGCCCCGATCGCATGCCAGGCGGCGAAGCGCGGCTTGATGCGCGCGGTCAGCTCGTCCTCGTACGCCTGGGTAGGATAGGCCACGAGTTCCACCCGAGCGGGGTCGAGATAGCCGAGTATGTTCTCGAGAAAATAGCCGACCGGGTGATTTCTGAAGTCGCCGGAGACCAGACCCACCCGCAAGGGCCGCCCGGGACCGCCTGCGGGACGCACCGACCAGCTGGAATAGGGGCGGGCCTGCGCCGCCACTTTCGCTCCATAGCGCCTGGCCTCGGCAAGATAGTCGGCAGGCGAATGAATGCCGTGGAAAGTCTGGATGATGAGCAGGAAGGAGGCCGTTTCGACGGAATCCGGATCGAGCGCCACGACCTTTCGAAACCAGGCCATCGCTTCTTCCAACCTGGCCTGCTCCAGGCAGACTTTCGCCATGTTGGAGTGGACCAGGACGTAATCCGGCCGGCTGCGCAGCGCTTGCCGGTAGCACGCGATCGCCTCCTCGAGCCTCCTTTCCTGGAACAACAGGTTCCCCGCGTAGCAGTGCAGCTCCGCGAAGTCCGGATCCAGGGCCAGTCCCTTTTCGATCAGCCTCCTGGCACCCTCGACGTCGCCGCTGCGAATGAGCGCAAGACACAAGTCATCGTAGACGACTTTGAAATCCGGTTTCAGCTCGAGAGCCTTGCGGAACTCCTCGATCGCCCCGCCGGGATTGCCCAGTCGCTCGCGGACGGTTCCCAGGATGTAATGGGCGTCTTCCATTCCCGGATCGAGCTGGATCGCGCGCTCGAGATGGCGCCGCGCATCCTCGTACCGTTTCTGCTCGCGCGAGACGAATCCCAGGTTGAGGTGGCCTTCGGCGTAGCCGGGATTGATCGATACGGCCTGCGTGTAGCACTCCGCAGCGCGTTCCAGCTCGCCTTGCGCCAGGAACGCGTTGCCGCGTCCCAGGGCCTCTCGTTCCTGCAGCGGTTTCTCGGGGGACAAGGGGACTTGAGCGAGCCGAGGCGCGGCAACTCACCACTCGGCGAACAGCGCTCCGTTCTCGACCCTGCTCGGGTAGCGCTTGAGCGGGCGGTCGCCCTTCGCGGTGCATTCGCCGGTAGCGATGTCGAAGGTCCAGCCGTGCTTGGGGCAGCGTAGCGCGCCGCCCTCGAGCGCTTCGAGCGGAATAGGCGTGCGCTGGTGCGGGCAGTGGTTGTCGTACACCGTCCAGGCGCCGTTCGCGTGGTACACGAGCAGCGTGCGGCCTTCGCACTCGGTGCGCGTCAATGGCGCGGCGAAAGCATCGAGCTTGCCGAGTCCGTGCCAGGCCGCCGGTCCGGTCGCGTCCATACGGAACTCCGGCAGGCCGGAGGCCAGCAGCACGTCGACCGCCCACACGATCTTCGCCAGCCCGAGCGCCGGGAACGCCATCAGCAGCGCGTCGAGGATCTCCTCGGCGCTCGCGCCATCGCCGAGCGCGCGCTTGGTGTACTGCAGCAGCCCGCGCTCGGTCTGCGAGTGCACCTTGGTGATAACCGAGATGAGAGACCGGGTCTTCGGGTCGAGCTTGCTTCCCGCGTCCTTCAAGAAGCGGAAATAGTGGCCCATCGCCTCGGGCCGGGCCTTGAGCAGATAGTTCAGCGCGTCGCTCACGGCAGAAGATATATCACATCGCGAAAAATTCCGGCGCAACGGAAAAACTGATCAGGATCAAATAGCGCGCGAAAAACCGCGCCACACTGGTCACCGGCTGGGCGTAACAGAAACCTCCTCCATGAGCCTGATTCCGAAGGACCTCACCCCGGTGCTGCAGGCGACTGCGTTGCGCGGCGCGGGGGCGATCCGCTGGCAGCGGCCGCTGTACCGCGACCTGATGCCGCCGTGCAATCACGCCTGCCCCGCGGGCGAGAACATCCAGGCCTGGCTGGCCGAGGCGCAGGCCGGGCGCTACCGCGAGGCCTGGCTGAAGTACATGGAGGAGAACCCGCTGCCGGCCACGCACGGGCGCGCCTGCTACCACCCCTGCGAGACCGTCTGCAACCGCGCCCAGCTCGACGCCCCGGTCGCGATCCACGCCATCGACCGCTTCCTCGGCGACATGGCTTCGCGCGAGGGCTGGAGCGTTCCGGCCGGCGCGCCGAGCGGCCAGCGCGTGCTGGTGATCGGCGCCGGGCCGGCGGGACTGGCCTGCGCCTACCACCTGCGCCGCTTCGGCCACGAGGTCGAGATCCGCGACGCGATGCCCGAGCCCGGCGGCATGATGCACTACGGCATTCCCGCCTACCGCCTGCCGCGCGACGGGTTGATGCAGGAGATCGAGCGCATCGCGGCGATGGGGGTGAAGATCACCTGCAACCACCGCGTCGCGGACGTCGCGGCGGAAAAGGCGGCCGGCGGCTTCGACGCGGTGTTCGTCGGCGTCGGCGCGAGCGTCGGCAACCACGTCGACGTGCCGTCGATGGACGCGGGCAAGATGATCGATGCCATCAGCCTGCTCGAGAACGTCGAAAAGGGCCAGCGCCCGCTGCTCGGGCGCGTGGTCGCGGTCTACGGCGGCGGCAACACCGCGATGGACGCCGCGCGCATCGCCAAGCGGCTCGGCGCCGAAGAAGCCGTGCTGGTCTACCGCCGCGACCGCGAGCACATGCCGGCCCACCCCTACGAGGCCGACGAGGCCTTCGCCGAAGGGGTCAAGGTGAGCTGGCTGTCGACGGTGAAGAACTTCGGCCGCGAGGAGATCACGATCGAGCGCATGGAGCTCACGCCCGACGGCAAGGGCGTGGTCGGCACCGGCAAGTTCGACACGATCCAGGCCGACGCACTGGTGCTCGCGATCGGCCAGCACGCCGACGTCGCTTTCCTCTCGGCGCTGCCGGGCTTGCGCGTGCTGCGCGGCGACCTGGTCGAGGTCGGCGCCGACCTGCAGACCGGCCATGCGGGGGTGTTCGCCGGCGGCGACGTGATCGGCGGGCCGCGCACCATGAC
>JBAUTW010000140.1:0-1618 GCA_049582365.1 Burkholderiales bacterium
GCCGGACACCAGCGCGGAGGACCTGGCGTGGGTCGGCCCGCGCCGCGTGCCGCTCGCGCTGAAGGCGTTCCAGGATCGGCTCAGGCTGAGCGGCGCGGTGGAGAAACTCCCGCGCAGCTACATCTACTGCGCCAGGTCGCGCCCCGGCGACGTGTTCCGCCAGTTCCGCGCGCGCGCGCACCAGGAAGGCTGGCAGTGCTTCGACCTCGACGCGAGCCACAGCCCGAACGTCAGCGCGCCCGACGCGCTGGCCGAGATCCTCGAAGTGATCGCCGCGACGCGCTAGGCGCGCACAAAGGAGGCCGTGATGGCGAGCTACATAGACGGCGCCCTGACCGAGGGCGAGCACGTGGTGTACGTCGGGCGCATCAGCCTGTGGTCGGTGGCGCACCTGCTGTTCATCGGCGTGCTGCTGCTGCCGATCGTGGTCGGCCTGTACTTCCTCGGCAAGGCGCTGATCCGCTGGAAGACGACCGAGCTCGCGGTGACCAACAAGCGCGTGATCGCCAAGTTCGGCTTGATCAGCCGGCGCACCGTCGAGCTCAACATCAACCGCGTCGAGGGCATCGAGGTGAACCAGAGCCTGCTGGGGCGCATCTTCGACTTCGGCTCGCTGGTGATCTCCGGCACCGGCAGCGAGCAGGCGCCGATTCCGGGCATTTCCGCGCCGCTCGCGTTCCGGCGCGCGTTCATGACCGCGCAGGACGAGGCGACGGGGCGGACTGCGGCGCGCAGCTGAATTCGTTTCTCATGGGAAGGCGAAAATGGACTTCACGCTACATCTCGAGCAGGACCACGACTACGAGTTCCGGGTCAAGTTCGACTGGCCCGGCGTGCCCGAGCTGCTGCTCGACGAGCCCGATCCGCTGGGCCACAAGCGCGGCCCGAACGCCGCGCGCCTGGTCGCCGCGGCGGTCGCCAACTGCCTCTCCGCCAGCCTGGTGTTCTGCCTGCAGGGCAAGTTCAAGCAGCAGCCCGGGCCGCTCAAGGCCCGGGTCACCGGGCAGCTGGAGCGCAACGAGCGCGGCCGCTACCGCATCGCGGGCCTCGAGGTCGCGATCGAGATGTCGGACGACGCGAGCGCGATCCAGCACTTCGACCGCTGCGCCGAGCAGTTCGAGGACTTCTGCATCGTGACCGAGAGCATCCGCAAGGGCATCCCGGTGAAAGTGAGCGTCACCGACGCGACCGGGCGCGTGGTGCACGAGGGCGGTTGATCAGTCGGCCGCCCCCGGAAAGCGCTCCATCCGCCACAGCGCCGGGAACAGCCGCGTCCAGGCCCAGGCGACCAGCATGGTCGCCGCGCCGCCGACCACCACCGCCGGCACCACGCCCCACCAGGCGGCGGTGACGCCGGACTCGAACTCGCCGACCTCGTTCGAGGCGCCGATGAACACCGAGTTGACCGCGCTGACGCGGCCGCGGATCGCGTCCGGGGTGGCGAGCTGCACCAGCATCTGGCGCACGTACACGCTCAGCATGTCGGCCGCGCCGAGCACGGTGAGCGCGGCGAGCGACAGCGCAATGCTGCGCGAGACGCCGAATACCACGGTCGCGAGGCCGAAGGCGGCCACGCCGCCGAACATCCAGCGCCCGACGTGGCGCTGGATCGGGCGCA
>JBAUTW010000141.1:0-2015 GCA_049582365.1 Burkholderiales bacterium
GCTCGCCGCCGGCGAGTTCGACCTGCGCGTGGGCGGCAAGATCGAGCTCCTGTTCGACAACAGCAGGATCACCGACGAGACGCCGCCCGCCGGCGCGCGCGGCGCGGCTCCCCACCGGGCCGAAGGCGTGATCACGCGCCTGGAGCCGATGAAGCTCCTCGCGCACACCTGGGGCTGGGAAGGCGGGATGTCCGAGGTGACCTACGAGCTCGCCCCGCGCGGCAAGGACGTGCTCCTCACCATCCACCACCGGCTGCCCGACGACGCGGGCCTGAAGATCGCGGTCGGCGGCGGCTGGGCCACGCACGTGGGCATCCTCGAAGACCAGCTGAGGGGCGCCAAGCCGCGGCCCTTCTTCTCGACGCACGCGCGCGAGATGAAGGACTTCGAGCAGAGCCTGGCCGAAGCGCGCGTCTAGCGGTACGGGGGCGGCCCGCGCGGGCCGCCCTTGCTATCCTGCGGCGCGTGATCCCGGATTTCGACGCGCTGTATCGCAGGGAATCGCGCCGCGTGCTGGCGACGCTGATCCGGCTCCTGGGCGACTTCGACCTCGCGGAAGAAGCGCTGGCGGAGGCGTTCCGCGCCGCCATCGAGCAGTGGCCGCAGGAGGGCGTTCCGGCCAACCCGCGCGCCTGGCTGGTCTCGGCCGGGCGCTTCAAGGCGATCGACGCGATCCGGCGCGAGAAGCGCTTCTCGTACGTCGATCCGGAGGCGCTCGAGGCCGTGCCCGCCGAGCCCGAGGCCGAGCGCGAAGGCATCGAGGACGACCGGCTGCGGCTGGTGTTCACCTGCTGCCACCCCGCGCTCGCGCCGGATGCGCAGGTGGCGCTCACGCTGCGCGAGGTCTGCGGCCTGACGACCGGCGAGATCGCGCGCGCGTTCCTCGCCGAGGAGCCGGCGCTCGCGCAGCGCATCGTGCGCGCGAAGACCAAGATCCGCCAGGCGCGGATTCCCTACGAGGTGCCCGGCAAGGCGGAGCTGGCGGAGCGGCTCGAGGCGGTGCTGCGCGTGGTGTACCTCGTGTTCAACGAGGGCTACTCGGCCTCCTCGGGCGAATCGGTGACGCGCGCCGAGCTGTCGCAGGAAGCGATCCGCCTCGGGCGGCTGCTGGTCGAGCTCCAGCCCGAGCCCGAATCGATGGGGCTGCTCGCGCTGATGCTGATCCAGGAGTCGCGCCGCGCCGCGCGCGCGCGGCCGGACGGCGAGCTGGTGCTGCTCGAGGACCAGGACCGCAGCCTGTGGAACCGCGAGCTCGTCGCCCAAGGGGTCGAGCTCACCACGCGCGCGCTCGGCACGCGCATGTTCGGGCCCTACTGCCTGCAGGCGGCGATCGCCGCGGTGCACGCCGAGGCGCCGAGCACGCGGCAGACCGACTGGAGCGAGATCATCGGCCTGTACGACGTGCTCTCGAGGCTCGATGCGTCGCCGGTGATCGCGCTCAACCGCGCGGTGGCGGTGGCGATGCGCGACGGCCCCGCGGCCGGGCTCGCGCTCGTCGACGCGCTGATGGAAGCGCTCGAGGGCTACCACCTCGCCCACGCCGCGCGCGCCGACCTGTGCCGGCGACTGGGGAGGAAAGAGGAGGCGATTGCCGCATACAACAAGGCGCTCGCGCTTTCCCGCCAGGGCCCCGAGCGCCGGTTCCTCGAGCGCCGCATCGCCGAGCTCGAAAAATAGTCCGGCGGGGATGTCGAATCGGCCGCGCCCCGTTCGACCAGGATGCAGGAAAGGAGGTCAGCTCATGGTGAAAGCAAGCAGAATCAAGCCGTTCCTGTGGTTCGACGACCAGGCCGAGGAGGCGGCGAAGTTCTATACGTCGGTCTTTCCCGACTCTGAGATCGTTCAGGTGACCCGCTACCCGCACGACAAGGTCCTCACCGTCGCGTTCCGCCTGCAAGGCCAGGACTTCGTCGCGCTGAACGGCGGGCCGAAATTCCCGTTCACGGAGGCCGTGTCGTTCGTCGTCGAGTGCGCCGACCAGGCGGAGATCGACCACTACTGGGAAATACTGGCCT
>JBAUTW010000142.1:0-7835 GCA_049582365.1 Burkholderiales bacterium
GTGCTGCGCTACGACGAGATCCTGCCGCTGCGCAGGCAGCGCGTCGAGCGCATGGTCGAGGCGGCGTACCGCATTCTCGACGCCTGGCGCGCCGGCCGCGGGCTGCGCGCGGCGCTGCGCGCCTGCTACGCACAGGCCGAGCTCGAGTCGCTGCTCGCCGGCATGCTGCGCCTGTACGCGATGGAGACGCGCGCGCTGAGCCGCGCCGTGCGGCTGCCCGCTCTGCTGCGCACCGCGCAGGATGCGATCGGGCAGCGCCTGTTCGCGATCATGGACGAGCAGGGCGCACGACTCGCGCGCGAGGCCGCACGGGGCGCGACCCGCGCGCGCTCCTGAACGAGCCGCAACACGTTGATCCCGCGCGGGCTTATTCGTTGACCCTGCAGACCCGCGCACGGTACAATTCCACGGTTTTTGGAATCGGAATCGCGATGCGCGCTCGGCTGGTGGCCGGCAACTGGAAAATGCACGGCAACCGGGCGTCGAATCGGGCGTTGCTGGACGCTGTCATCAAGGGCATGAGCGGGATTTCGGGCGTGGAGTGCACGGTGTGCGTGCCTTTCCCCTACCTCGCCGAAGCCGCGGTCCAGCTGGCACGCACGGCAGTGGCCTGCGCGGCGCAGAATGTGAGTGAACATGCTCAGGGCGCGTACACGGGCGAGGTGTCCGCCGCGATGCTGGCAGAGTTCGATTGCCGCTACGTGCTGGTCGGCCACTCGGAACGGCGTCACATCTTCCGCGAGACGGACGCCCAGGTGGCGGCGAAGTTCGTCGCCGCGCAGGCGGCCGGCATCGCACCGATCCTGTGCCTCGGCGAGACGCTCGAGGAGCGCGACGCGGGCCGGACGGAGAGCAGCGTCGCGCGCCAGCTCGATGCCGTGCTCGAGCAGGCGGGAGTCGCGGCGCTGGCGAAGTCGGTGCTGGCGTACGAACCGGTGTGGGCGATCGGCACGGGGCGCAACGCGACGCCCGAGCAGGCGCAGGCAGTGCATGCATTCCTGCGCGGCCGGGTCGCTGGGCGAAACAATGACATTGCCGCGCGGCTGCGCATTCTGTACGGCGGCAGCGTCAAGCCGGCGAATGCGAAAGCGCTGTTCTCGATGCCCGACATCGACGGCGGATTGATCGGCGGCGCATCGCTGGTCGCGGACGATTTCCTTGCAATCGTGCGCGCGGCGGAATCTAGAGGATAAACATGGAATTCTGGACCAGGATCATCATCGTGCTGCACATTCTGCTCGCGTTCGGGATCATCGGGCTCGTGCTGCTGCAGCATGGCAAAGGGGCCGACATGGGATCGGGTTTCGGCGGCGGCTCGTCCGCCAGCCTGTTCGGCGCAACGGGCTCGGCGAACTTCCTGTCGCGTCTGACGGCCGGTCTGGCGACGCTGTTCTTCATCTCCAGCCTCGGCCTGTCCTACTTCGCCACTCACCGGCCGCAGGCCTCGGGCGGCGTGATGGAATCGATCAAGGAATTGCCTGCACCGCCCAAGCCCGCGCTGGCTCCCAAGCCTGCGGCACCCGCCGCGCCGGGCGAGAGCGGCGGAACGAAAGCGAAAGAGGTCCCGAACTGAGCGGAGCGTTCAATTGGAGGATAATTCGAGGCTTGAATCATTAGCCCACGTGGTGAAATTGGTAGACACGCTAGCTTGAGGGGCTAGTGGCCTAAACAGCCGTAGCAGTTCGAGTCTGCTCGTGGGCACCAGATGCACGCGGCGGCCGGAACTTTCCGGCTGCCGCGCAACCAACCAAGGAAGACCTGGTAAGACCTGAGATGCTGAGCGAGTATTTTCCGGTTCTGCTGTTCATCCTGGTCGGTCTCGCGATCGGCGTGCTGCCGATGGCGCTGGGCGCGCTGCTCGGCGTCCACCGGCCCGACGCGGAAAAGAACTCGCCGTACGAGTGCGGCTTCGAGGCATTCGAGGACGCACGCATGAAGTTCGACGTGCGCTACTACCTGGTCGCGATCCTGTTCATCCTGTTCGATCTGGAGATCGCGTTCCTGTTCCCCTGGGCCGTGGTGATCAACCAGATCGGGCTGTTCGGCTTCCTGTCGATGATGCTCTTTCTCGGCATCCTCGTGGTCGGTTTCGTCTACGAATGGATGAAAGGAGCGCTGGAATGGGAATAGAAGGCGTCCTGCAGCAGGGGTTCGTCACCACCACGGCGGACAAGCTGATCAACTGGACCCGCACCGGGTCGCTCTGGCCGGTCACCTTCGGCCTCGCCTGCTGCGCGATCGAGATGATGCACGCGGGCGCCGCGCGCTACGACCTGGACCGCTTCGGCATCGTGTTCCGACCCAGTCCGCGCCAGTCCGACGTGATGATCGTGGCCGGTACGCTGTGCAACAAAATGGCGCCGGCCCTGCGCAAGGTGTACGACCAGATGCCGGAGCCGCGCTGGGTGGTGTCGATGGGCTCGTGCGCCAACGGCGGCGGCTACTATCACTACTCGTACTCGGTGGTGCGCGGCTGCGATCGCATCGTCCCGGTGGACGTTTACGTGCCGGGCTGCCCGCCGACCGCCGAGGCGCTGCTCTATGGCCTGGTGCAGCTGCAAAACAAGATCAAGCGGACCAACACGATCGCCAGATGAGCCCGCGACTGCAACGCCTGTACGACGCCCTGCAGGGCGCGCTCCAGGGCAGGGAAGTGAAGCTCGCCGAGCGGCTGGGCGAGATCACGCTCGAGGTCGGCGCGGCCGACTACCACGGGGTGGCGCTCACGCTGCGCGACCATCCCGAGCTCTGCTTCGAGCAGGCGATGGATCTGTGCGGCGTCGACTACTCGACCTACGGCGCGCGCCCCTGGCAGCGCGAGCGCTTCGCCGCGGTGCTGCACCTGCTGTCGGTGAGCAAGAACTGGCGCCTGCGCGTGCGCGTGTTCTGCCCGGACGACGATTTTCCCAAGGTCGACTCGGTGATCGACGTCTGGCCGAGCATGAACTGGTACGAGCGCGAAGCCTTCGACCTGCTCGGAATCGTATTCGAAGGGCATCCCGACCTGCGCCGCATCCTGACCGACTACGGCTTCATCGGCCACCCGTTCCGCAAGGACTTCCCGGTCTCCGGCTACGTCGAGATGCGCTATGACCCCGAGCAGAAGCGGGTCATCTATCAGCCGGTGACGATCGAGCCGCGCGAGATCACGCCGCGCGTGGTGCGCGAGGAGCACTACGGCGAGGAATCGCGCTAGTGCCCGAGATCCGCAACTACACGGTCAACTTCGGCCCTCAGCACCCCGCGGCGCACGGCGTGCTGCGGCTGGTGCTCGAGATGGACGGCGAGGTGGTGCAGCGCGCCGATCCGCACATCGGGCTCCTGCACCGCGCGACCGAAAAGCTGGCCGAGTCGCGCATGTACATCCAGTCGCTGCCTTACATGGACCGGCTCGACTACATCTCGATGATGTGCAGCGAGCACGCCTTCTGCCTGTCGCTGGAGAAGCTGCTGGGCGTCGAAGTGCCGATCCGCGCGCAGTACATCCGCGTCATGTTCGCCGAGATCACCCGCATCCTCAACCACCTGCTGGGCCTCGCCACGCTGGGCCTCGACCTCGGCGCGATGACGGTGTTCCTGTACTGCTTCCGCGAGCGCGAGGACCTGCTCGACTGCTACGAGGCGGTCTCGGGGGCGCGCATGCACGCGGCCTACTTCCGGCCCGGCGGGGTCTATCGCGACCTGCCGGACGCGATGCCGCAGTACCAGCCGTCGCGCTTCCGCAGCGACAGCGATCTGAAGGCGCTCAACCGCAACCGGCAGGGCTCGCTGCTCGATTTCATCGAGGATTTCACCGCACGCTTTCCCAAGTACGTGGACGACTACGAAACGCTGCTCACCGAGAACCGGATCTGGAAGCAGCGCACGGTGGGCATCGGGGTGGTCTCGCCCGAGCGCGCGCTGGCGCTCGGCTTCAGCGGTCCGATGCTGCGCGGTTCGGGCATCGAGTGGGACATCCGCAAGAAGCAGCCTTACGACGTTTACGACCGGCTCGATTTCGACATCGCGGTGGGCACCAACGGCGACACCTACGACCGCTACCTGGTGCGGGTCGAGGAAATGCGCCAGTCGAACCGCATCGTCAAGCAGTGCATCGAGTGGCTGCGCAACAACCCCGGCCCGGTGATGGTGGACAACAACAAGGTCGCGCCGCCGCCGCGCGTCGAGATGAAGGCCAACATGGAGGACCTGATCCACCACTTCAAGCTCTTCACCGAGGGCATGCACGTGCCCAGGGGCGAGGCCTACGTCGGGGTCGAGCATCCGAAAGGCGAGTTCGGCGTGTACTTCATCTCCGACGGCTCCAACAAGCCCTATCGCATGAAGCTGCGCTCGCCCGCCTACTGCCACCTCTCGGCGATGAACGAGATGGCGACCGGCCACATGCTGGCCGACGCGGTGGCGATCATCAGCACCATGGACATCGTGTTCGGCGATATCGACAGGTGAACTCGCGCTGATGCTTTCTGCCGACGCACTCAAGAAGATCGACCGCGAGATCGCCAAGTATCCCGCCGAGCAGAAGCAGTCCGCCGTGATGGCGGCGCTGATCATCGCCCAGGACGAGCGCGGCTGGCTCGCGACCGAGACCATGGATTTCGTCGCGCATTACCTCGGCATGGCGCCGGTCGCCGTGTACGAGGTCGCCACCTTCTACAACATGTACGACCTCGAGCCGACCGCCAAGCACAAGCTCACGGTCTGCACCTGCCTGCCTTGCGGCCTGCAGGGCTCGCTCGAGGCCGCCGACCACCTGAAGCAGCGGCTCGGCATCGACTTCAACGAAACCACGCCGGACGGCAGGTTCACCCTGCGCGAGGGCGAATGCATGGGCGCCTGCGCCATGGCGCCGGTGGTGCTGGTGAACAACAAGCGCATGTGCGATTTCATGTCCAAAGACAAGCTCGACGCATTGATCGACGAGCTGGCGGGAAAGGGCTGAGATGCTCGATTACGGACCCGACGCGATCCTGATGGCCGGCCTCGACGGGGCCAACTGGCGCCTGGCCGACTACGAGAAGCGCGGCGGCTACGGCGCGCTGAAGAAGCTGCTGCGCGAGAAGATCGCGCCCGACCAGGTGATCGCCGAGCTGAAGAAGTCGGCGCTGCGCGGGCGCGGCGGGGCGGGCTTTCCGACCGGGCTGAAGTGGTCGTTCATGCCCAAGCAATACGCGGGCGAGAAGTACGTGGTGTGCAACTCCGACGAAGGCGAGCCCGGCACCTGCAAGGACCGCGACCTGCTGCGCTACAACCCGCACATGGTGATCGAGGGCATGATCATCGGCGGCTACGCGATGGGCGCCGCGACCGGGTACAACTACATCCACGGCGAGATCTGGGCCGAGTACGAGCAGTTCGAGCAGGCTCTGGAAGAAGCGCGCCGCGCCGGCTACCTGGGCAGCAACATCCTCGGTTCGGAGTTCAGCTTCGAGCTGCACGCGCACCCGGGCTACGGCGCCTACATCTGCGGCGAGGAGACCGCGCTGCTCGAGTCGCTCGAGGGCAAGAAGGGCCAGCCGCGCTACAAGCCGCCGTTCCCGGCCAGCTTCGGCGTCTACGGCCGGCCGACCACGATCAACAACACCGAGACTTTCGCCGCGGTGCCCTGGATCATCAACCACGGCGGCGACGCCTTCCTCGCCCTGGGCAGGCCGAACAACGGCGGCACCAAGCTGTTCTCCGTCACCGGCCACGTCAACCGCCCGGGCAACTACGAGGTCAGGCTCGGCACGCCGTTCGCGAAGCTGCTCGAGATGGCGGGCGGGGTGCGCGGCGGTCGCAAGCTCAAGGCGGTCATTCCCGGCGGATCGTCGATGCCGGTGCTGCCGGCCGAGATCATGCTCGCCACCGACATGGACTACGACTCGATCGCCAAGGCCGGCTCGATGCTCGGCTCGGGCGCGGTGATCGTGATGGACGAGACGACCTGCATGGTGCGCGCGCTCGAGCGCCTGTCGTACTTCTATTTCGAGGAATCCTGCGGCCAGTGCACGCCCTGCCGCGAAGGCACGGGGTGGCTCTACCGGGTGGTGCACCGGATCGAGACCGGGCGCGGCCGCATGGAGGACCTGGCGCTGCTGGACGACGTCTCGGACAACATTGCCGGGCGCACCATCTGCGCGCTGGGCGACGCGGCGGCGCTGCCGGTCAAGAGCTTCATCAAGCACTTCCGCGCCGAGTTCGAGCACCACATCGCGCACCAGCGCTGCCTGGTGCAGGGCGAGACTGAACCCAAGTGGGGCCGCGCCGGCGCGCACGGCGCCCCCGCGATTGCGCAGGCGGCCTGAGATGCCCAAGTTCGAGGTCGACGGCAAGCAGGTGGAGGTGGCGGCGGGGGCCACCGTGATGGACGGCGCCAGCAAGCTCGGCATCTACGTGCCGCACTTCTGTTATCACAAGAAGCTCTCCATCGCGGCCAACTGCCGCATGTGCCTGGTCGAGGTCGAGAAGGCGCCCAAGCCTCTGCCCGCCTGCGCCACGCCGGCGACCGACGGCATGAAGGTCTGGACCCATTCCCCGGCGGCCAAGAAGGCGCAGAACGGGGTGATGGAGTTCCTGCTCATCAACCACCCGCTGGACTGCCCGATCTGCGACCAGGGCGGCGAGTGCCAGCTGCAGGACCTGGCGGTCGGCTACGGCAAGAGCGGCTCGCGCTACCAGGAACAAAAGCGCGTGGTGCTGCACAAGGACATCGGGCCGCTGGTGGCGGCGGAGGAGATGACGCGCTGCATCCAGTGCACTCGCTGCATACGCTTCGGCCAGGAGATCGCCGGGGTGATGGAGCTGGGCATGATCGGGCGCGGCGAGCACGCCGAGATCGTGGCCTTCGTCGGCAAGACGGTCGACTCGGAACTGTCGGGCAACATGATCGACCTGTGCCCGGTCGGCGCCCTGACCTCGAAGCCGTTCCGCTACAGCGCCCGCACCTGGGAGCTGGACCGGCGCAAGTCGATTTCGCCGCACGACGGCCTCGGCTCGAACCTGGTGGTGCAAACCAAGCAGAACCGGGTGATGCGCGTGCTGCCGCTCGAGAACGAGGCGATCAACGAGTGCTGGTTGTCGGACAAGGACCGCTATTCCTACGAGGCGCTCAACAGCGACTCGCGGCTCACCCGCCCCATGCTGAAGCGCGACGGGCGCTGGCAGGAGACGGACTGGGAAACGGCGGTCGAGGCGGTGTGCGCCGGCCTCGAGACCGCCGGTGCCGATCTCGGCGCGCTCGGCAGCCCGCACAGCACGCTGGAGGAGCTCTACCTGCTCGCACGGCTCGCGGGCGGCCTGGGCGGGGGCGCCGATTTCCGCCTGCGCCAGTCGGACTTCTCGGCCGACGGCAAGGGCGGCGTGCCCTGGCTGGGGATGCCGGTGGCCGAGCTGGAGACGCTCGACCGGGTGCTGGTGGTGGGCTCGTTCCTGCGCAAGGATCATCCGCTCATCGCGCACCGGCTGCGCCAGGCGGCCAAGCGCGGCGCCCAGATTCACGTCCTGCATTCGGTGGACGACGACTGGCTGATGCCGGTCGCGAGCAAGAAGATCGTGCCGCCCTCGGAACTGCCCGGGCAAATCCTGAATTTCAAGCAAGTGCTGAGCGGCGCAAAGAACGCCGCGGTGCTGCTCGGCAACTTCGCGCAGCAGCACCCCGAGGCGGCACGCATCCACGCCGCGGCGGCGGCGCTGGGGGTCAAGCTCGGCTTCCTGGGCGAGGCGGCGAACTCCGTGGGCGGTTACATCGCGGGGCTGCCCGTCGGCGGCAACGCGGCCGAGCTGCTCGCCAAGCCGCGCAAGGCCTACCTGCTGCTGAACGCGGAGCCCGAGCTCGACTGCGCCGACCCGCAGGC
>JBAUTW010000143.1:0-2398 GCA_049582365.1 Burkholderiales bacterium
GCCTGAGCTGGCCGACGGCGATGGAATAGTCGCCGCGCTCGATCGCCTTCTGCGCCTGCGCCATGCCGGCGGCAAAGACCGCGCTCGGCGCCAGCGCGCCGAGCGCGATCACGATGAGCGATTTCCCGATTCGCATGGAGAGTGTCCTTCTCGACGCCGCCTGCGGGCAGCCTAGCGCGTCGAGCTTATGCCACGCTTAACGGTGCGCGGCTAGCGCACGAAGTCGAGCGCCAGCCCCGGCCTGGGCCGCTCCACCGCCGCCAGGCAGCCCGAGGTGCTCAGAGTGACCGGCGTCAGCAGCGGCTAGCTCGCCTCGCTGATCGAGCTGCCGTCGGACGTCGCGATCGGCCCTTGCGGAAAGCGCCGGCCAGTGGCGACGATGCAAGGATTTGCGCCCGAACTTGGTCTCATTCGAACCTCGATTGTTGTTTTCGGATCAAATTGTGCTCGAAACCTACGTAGAATGGACCAGGAGTCGAACCCTGGGAGCCGCACAATGAAGACCCCTACTCCCCGCCAGCAGGAGTTGCTCACCCAGGTGCAGCATGAGGGCTTCGCTTCGGTGGAAGCGCTGGCGAAGCATTTCAGCGTCACCCACCAGACCATACGGCGCGACATCAACCGCCTGGTCGAGCTCAAGCTGCTGCGACGCTACCACGGCGGCGCCGGCCTGCCCTCCAGCATCGAGAACTTCGCCTACAACACGCGCCAGACGCTGTTCCACGAGGAAAAGCGCCGCATCGGCCAGCTGGCGGCGCAACACATCCCGGACGACTCGTCGCTGTTCATCAATCTCGGTACCACCACCGAAGAGGTGGCCAAGGCGCTGCACCAGCGCAAAGGGCTGCGCGTCATCACCAACAATCTGAACGTTGCGGCAGCGATGTGCGCCAACCCCGACTGCGAAATCATCGTCACCGGCGGCGTGGTGCGCTCGCGCGATCGCGGCGTGATCGGCGAGGCAACCATCGACTTCATCCGCCAGTTCAAGGTCGACTTCGGCGTGATCGGCATCTCGGGCATCGAGCCCGACGGCACCCTGCGCGACTTCGACTACCGCGAGGTGCGCGTCGCCGAAGCGATCATCGCCCAATCGCGCAACGTCTTTCTGGTCGCCGACCACTCGAAATTCGGCCGCCGGGCGCTGGTGCGCCTGGCGCACCTGTCGCAGATCACCGTCCTGTTCACCGACCGCCCGATCCCTGTCGAGATGGCGGCCGTGTTCGACGAGGCCAAGACCGAAGTTAAGGTTGCGAACTAACGTCGGCACGGAATTGCTTGCTGTTTAGGACTATTCATTTTCTATAAGCGACAATATATCGCCAGCTTATAGCCATTCATTTTCACATCGCCACAAAAAATGTTCTATTTCGAACATTCTCGTGGTAGCTTTCCTCCCCTGCGGCAACCGACCCGCGACGTACGGGATCGGGCCTGGGATGGGAGGAGCGAGGGATGGCGGACGAGGGGTCCGTTTACGATCTTCTGGTCGTCGGGGGCGGAATCAACGGGGTCGGAATCGCGCGCGACGCGGTCGGCCGCGGTCTGTCGGTGCTCCTTTGCGAACAGGACGATCTCGCCTCGCACACGTCCTCGGCCAGCACCAAGCTGATCCACGGCGGGCTGCGCTACCTCGAGCACTTTGAATTCGGGCTGGTCCGCAAGGCGCTGCAGGAGCGCGAGGTGCTGCTGCGCGCGGCGCCGCACCTCATCGCGCCGCTCCGCTTCGTGATGCCGCACGCCGGCAATCTGCGTCCCGCCTGGATGATGCGGATCGGATTGTTCCTGTACGACCATCTGAGCAGGCGCGAACTGCTTCCCGCCTCGGAGGCGATCGATTTGCGCACCCACCCGGCCGGCGCGCCGCTGCGCGACCGGGCGCGCAGAGGCTTCGCCTACTCCGACGGCTGGGTGGACGACGCCAGGCTGGTGATTTCGAACGCGATGGATGCCGCCGAACGCGGCGCGCGGATCCTCACGCGAACTCGCTTCGCCTCGGCCGAGCGAGGCGCGTCGCAATGGCAGGCAACGCTTCGATCGAGCCGCGACGGCGCGCAACGCCGCGTGACGGCGCGCTGCATCGTCAACGCCACCGGTCCGTGGGTGGCCGACGTGTTGCGTACGTCGCTGCAGATCGAGCCGAAGCGGCACGTGCGTGCCGCCAAGGGGAGCCACATCGTGGTGCGCCGGCTGTTCGATCACGACTGCGCCTACACCTTCCAGAACCTGGACAAGCGCGTCGTGTTTGCGATTCCCTACGAATCCGACTACACGCTGATCGGCACGACGGATGTCGAGTACCGGGACGATCCGTCGCGCGTCTCGATCTCCGCTGAGGAGATCGCCTATCTTTGCGAAGCGGTCAACCGCTATCTGGCCCGCCCGGTGGCCCCCGCCG
>JBAUTW010000144.1:0-3110 GCA_049582365.1 Burkholderiales bacterium
CCGTACTTCCGCACCCGCCGCGGCCATCCGGTCGGCATCGCCGGGCGATACCGCGCCGAGCTCGAGGGCCTGGGCGGCGACGAAGGCGCGCGCGCACTGCTCGAGCGGCACGCCGCCGAACTGGTGAAGATCCCCTGCGGCGACCCCGGCGTGATCCGCGACATCGACGCTCCCGGGGATCTCGCACCGCCGTTGGCCGTCTAGCGCATCGGGTACTATCGCGCTTACAAGAAAACCTGCCTGGTAGGAAGCTTGCAAACCGTTCAGCGCGCGATTCTTTTTGCCGACGTGAGCAACAGCACGCGGATCTACGAAGCGCTGGGCGACACGCATGCGCTGTCCGTGGTCAGCCACCTTTTGGGCCTGCTCGAGCATTGCGTTACCAGGCATGCCGGCAGTGTGGTCAAGACCCTCGGCGACGCGATGGTGTGCGCGTTCGAGGACTCCGACGGTGCGCTGCGCGCCGCGTGCGACATGATGGCGCTGCTGGCGCCGCTGCCGGCCCGCCCGTACGGCAAGTTGTCCATCAAGATAGGGATGACCTACGGGCCCGTGGTGCTGTCCGAAGGCGACGTGTTCGGCGACACGGTAAACGTGTGCGCGCGGCTGGTTGCTTTGGCCAACGCAGACCAGGTGCTGACAAGTGAACAGGCCGTGGATGCGCTGTCGCCGGGCTTGCGCAGTCGCTGCCGCACCCTGTTTCCGATCCAGATCAAGGGCCGGGAGGAGGAGGTTACGGCGTGCGAGGTGCTGTGGCGCAGCGATCCTGACGTCACGGCGGCGAACCCGGCGCGGGCCGGTTTCGCGGACGGCGGCGAGCTGTTCCTCAAGCTTAGTCACGAGGGCAATACGTTCATGATCGACGAGGCGACGCCTTCGGCCCGGCTCGGGCGCGACAAGTCCAACGACCTGGTGGTGACGAGCCACTTCGCGTCGCGCTTCCACGCCCGCATTCACAAGCGCGAGGGCGGCTTCTTTCTCTCCGACCAGTCCTCGAACGGAACCTATCTGCTTGCCGACGACGGCGCGGCGGAGGTGCTGCTGCAGCGCGAGGAAGCGGTACTCGGCGAGCGCGGCTGGATCGGGCTCGGCATGAGCGCCTCGCGCCACGGGGACCATGTAGTGCGCTACCGCATCGAGCGCGAGGGCGGCTGAGCGGCGGCGCCCGCCCGGGGTAGAATCGCGCCTTCCCAGCACCCGGCCCCGCCGCAAATGTTCGCCGCAAACCTACTCGCACAGTCTGACCCCGAAGTCTGGAACGCGGTGCGCCTCGAGCACCGTCGCCAGGAGGATCACGTCGAGCTGATCGCGTCGGAGAACTACGTCAGCTCCGCGGTGCTGATCGCCCAGGGCTCGCAGCTCACCAACAAATACGCCGAGGGCTACCCGGGCAAGCGCTATTACGGCGGCTGCGAGTTCGTCGACATGGCGGAGTCGATCGCCATCGAGCGCGCCAAGCGACTGTTTGGCGCCGAATGGGCGAACGTTCAGCCGCATTCCGGCTCGCAGGCCAACCAGGCGGTCTACGTCGCAGCCCTCAAGCCCGGCGACACGATTCTGGGCATGTCGCTCGCCCACGGCGGCCATCTGACTCACGGCTCGCCGGTCAACCTCTCGGGCAAGCTCTACAAGGTGGTTTCCTACGGCCTCGACGCGAGCGAGGAGATCGACTACGACCAGGTCGAAGCGCTGGCGCGCGAGCACCGGCCGAAAATGATCGTCGGCGGGGCGTCGTCTTACGCGCTCGCGATCGACTGGAAGCGGCTGCGCACGGCTGCCGATGCGACGGGGGCGCTGCTGATGGCCGACATGGCGCATTACGCGGGGCTGGTCGCGGTCGGTCTCTACCCTTCGCCGGTCGGTATCGCGGACTTCGTCACCTCGACCACGCACAAGACGCTGCGCGGACCGCGCGGCGGGCTGATCCTCGGTCGGCCGGAGCAGGAAAAGGCGGTCAACTCCGCGATATTCCCCGGCATCCAGGGCGGGCCCCTGATGCACGTGGTCGCCGCCAAGGCGGTCGCGTTCGGCGAGGCGCTGCGGCCGGAATTCCGGGATTACCAGCAGCACGTGCTCGACAACGCGCGCGCCATGGTGCGGGTGCTCACCGAGCGCGGGCTGCGCGTCGTGTCGGGGCGCACCGACTGCCACATGTTCCTGCTCGATCTGCGCAAGAAAGGCGTCACCGGCAAGGACGCCGAGGCGACGCTCGGACGCGCGCACATCACGGTCAACAAGAACGCGATACCCAACGATCCGGAAAAGCCGACCGTGACCTCCGGCATCCGCATCGGCACGCCGGCGATGACGACCAGGGGGTTTCGCAGCGGCGAAGCCGAGATCCTGGCCAACCTGATCGCCGACGTGCTCGACAACCCCGCCGACGATGCGACCGTGAGGCGCGCCGCGGGCGAGGTCAAAGCGCTTTGCGCCGGCTTTCCGGTGTACGGCTAGGCGCCGGTCATGCGCTGCCCTTTCTGCAGCCATCTCGACACCCAGGTGGTCGACACGCGCTCGAACCCCGAGGCGAACGTCATCCGCCGGCGCCGGCGCTGCCCGAAGTGCGACAAGCGATTCACCACCTATGAGCGGGTCGAGCTGAGAATGCCACGGCTGGTCAAGAAGGACGGCAGCCGGTCTGACTTCGACCGCGACAAATTGCTCGGCAGCATGATGGTCGCGTTGCGCAAGCGCCCGGTGGCGACCGAGGCGATCGACGCGGCGGTGGACCGGATCGAGGAAAAGCTGCGCTCGCTGGGCGATCGCGAGGTGCCGACCAGCCGCGTCGGCGACCTGGTGATGCGAGAGCTGGCAAAGCTGGACAAGATCGCCTATATCCGCTTCGCCTCCGTTTACCGCAGCTTCGAGACGCCCGACGACTTCCGCGAGGCGGTGCAGGAGATCCGCCGGCCACGGCGAAGGAAGTGACGGCCTTTTCGGACTTCGACCAGGCGATGATGCGGCGCGCGCTGGCGCTGGCCGAGAAGGGCATGTTCAGCGCGACACCGAACCCGCGCGTGGGCTGCGTGCTGGCGCAAGGCGAGCGCATCGTCGGCGAGGGCTGGCACGAGAGAGCGGGCGCACCGCACGCCGAGGCGAATGCGCTCGCC
>JBAUTW010000145.1:0-2350 GCA_049582365.1 Burkholderiales bacterium
TACGCCAGGGGCACGGTCGGCTCGATGCAGGTCAAGCCTAATTCGCGCAACGTCGTTCCGGGCGAGGTGCGCATGTCGGTCGAGTTCCGCAACCAGAAGGACGACACCCTGTCGGCCATGGTGGCCGCGCTGCGCGAGAGCCTGAAAGCGATCGAGTCCGAGTGCCGCGTCGCGATCGAGCTCGCCGAGGTGACCTATTTCCCGCCCTGCCGGTTCGATGCGGCGATGGTGGGCGCGGTGCGCGATGCGGCCGCAGCGCTCGGCTACACGCGGCGCGACATCGTCTCGGGCGCCGGCCACGACGCGGTCTACGTCGCCCGGGTGGCGCCCACGGCGATGATTTTCGTTCCCTGCGAGGGGGGCATCAGCCACAACGAAATCGAGAGCGCCACGCCCCAGGACCTCGCCGCCGGGTGTAACGTACTGCTGCAGGCGGCGCTTTCGCGCGCCGCCTAGGAATTTCACGGAGACACGACCATGAACGAACGCGCACGCTCCGAAGCCGTCGCCCACACGCTCGAGAATTCGGCCTTCTTCATGCCGTTCTCGGCCAACCGCCAGTTCAAGAAGGCGCCGCGCCTGTTCGCGCGCGCCGAGGGTATCCACTACTACACGCCGGAAGGGCGGCAGGTGATCGACGGCACCTCCGGGCTGTGGTGCGTCAACGCCGGGCACTGCCGCCCGAAAATCGTCGCGGCGGTGCAGAAGCAGGTCGCGACGATGGATTTCGCGCCGCCGTTCCAGATGGGCCACCCGGCGGCGTTCGAGTTCGCCGACCGGATCGCCAAGCTTGCGCCCAAGGGCATCAGCCGGGTGTTCTTCACCAACTCGGGCTCGGAGTCGGTCGACACTGCGCTCAAGCTCGCGCTCGCCTACCATCGCATGCGCGGCGAGGGCCACCGCATGCGCCTGATCGGGCGCGAGCGCGGCTACCACGGGGTCAATTTCGGCGGCACCGCGGTCGGCGGCATCTCCGGCAACCGCAAGATTTTCGGCGCGCTGGTGGCGGGCGTCGACCACATGCGCCATACGCACGACCTGGCGAAAAACGCCTTTTCGCGCGGGCAGCCCAGGCACGGCGCCGAGCTGGCGGACGACCTCGAGCGGCTCTGCCAGCTGCACGATCCCTCGACCATCGCCGCGGTGATCGTCGAGCCGGTGGCATGCTCGACCGGCGTGCTGGTGCCGCCCGTGGGCTACCTCGAGCGGCTGCGCGAGATTTGCGACCGGCACGGCATCCTGCTCATATTCGACGAAGTGATTACCGCCTGGGGGCGCCTGGGCAAGCCCTTCGGCTCGGAGTACTTCGGCGTCACGCCCGACCTGATCACCACCGCCAAGGGCATCACCAACGCCACCGTGCCGATGGGCGCGGTGTTGATGAAGGAGGAGATCTACCAGGCCTTCATGGGCGGGCCGGAAGGCGCGATCGAGATGCCGCACGGCTACACCTACTCCGCCCACCCGCTCGCCTGCGCGGCGGGACTGGCGACGCTCGACGTCTACCAGGAAGAAGGCCTGCTCACCCGCGCCGGGGAGCTCGCGGGCTACTGGGAAGAGCAGGCGCACGCGCTCAGGGATCTGCCCAACGTGATCGACATCCGCAACATCGGCCTGATCGCGGCGATCGAGTTCGCGCCGCGCCCGGGCGCGCCGGGCACGCGCGGCTTCGACGCGCACCTGAAAGCCTTCGAGAAGGGCGCCTACATCCGCTACACGGGCGACATCATCGCGCTGGCGCCTCCGCTCATCATCAAGAAGGCGGAGATCGACCAGCTGTTCGCCATCGTGCGCGAGGTGCTCGCCTCGCTCGGCTGAGCCGCTAGCGCTCGCCGGCGGCCAGTTCGAGCATCGCCTTGCCGAATGCGGCGAGGTCCTTCGTGTCGCGCTCGAGGACGCGCAGCACGATCTTCCAGTCGATCTCGGCGTACTCGTGCACCAGCAGGTTGCGGAACCCCACCGCCCGGCGCAGCCGCTGGCCGAGCGGCTTGGGGATCAGGCCGGCGCCGGCGAGCAGCGTGAAGGCATCGCCGGAGGTCGTCGGCACCATGCCATGCGCGCCGCAGACGTGCGCGGCGACGTCGATGCAGGACTGGATCGCCAGCTCGAGGTTGCGCGAGACGATGTCCTGCAGGTCTTCGTCGCCGGCGAGCGCCTTTGCGGACGGCGGCTTCCTGGCCGAAAGGCGCTTCAGGCGCCGCGAAAGCTCGCGCAGCCGCGCCTCGACCACCTCGGCGTCGAGTCCGCCCTTAATTCGAACAGCGCCGCCCGCGCGGCCCTGGCGGCAAGGCCCGCGGTGCGCCGATCGTCCTCTTCGCGCAGGAGGCGCGTAATCAGCCGCTGGCGCGTC
>JBAUTW010000146.1:0-7898 GCA_049582365.1 Burkholderiales bacterium
GCACCGCCTGCTCGCCCTTGAGCACCGCCCGGCTCGCTTCGGTCAGCCTGAGCGCGCCGTGAGCCTCGTGGTCGACCTGCGCCAGGCCGAGGGCGACGAGCTGCCGGAACACGCTGCGCCAGGCCGGGTCGTCGAGCTCCGCGCCGACGCCAAACACGCCCAGCGCCTCGTGCCCCCAGCGCTCGACGCGCTCGTTGCGCTTGCCGCGCAGCACGTCGATCAGGTGCACCGCGCCGAAGCGCTGCCCGGTGCGGTAGATCGCCGACAGCGCCTTGCGCGCGGCGTCGGTCGCGTCCCAGGTTTGCGGCGGCTCGAGGCAGGTGTCGCAGTTGCCGCAGGGCCCGCTCGCCTCGCCGAAGTAGGCCAGCAGGCGCACCCGGCGGCAGCCGGCGGTCTCGCACAGCCCGAGCAGCGCGTCCAGCTTGGCCCCGGAGACCCGCTTGTAGTCCTCGCTCGCCTCCGAAAGGTCGATCAGCCGGCGCTGCTGCACCACGTCGGCCAGGCCGTAGGCCATCCAGGCGTCCGCGGGCAGTCCGTCGCGGCCGGCGCGCCCGGTCTCCTGGTAATAGCCCTCTATGCTCTTGGGCAGATCCAGGTGGGCGACGAAGCGCACGTCGGGCTTGTCGATTCCCATGCCGAAGGCAATCGTCGCCACCATGATGATTCCGTCCTCGCGCTGGAAGCGTGCCTGGTGCTCGGCGCGCGCGGCGGCCGTCATGCCCGCGTGATAGGGCAGCGCGGCAAGGCCCTGAGCCGCGAGCCAGGCCGCGGTCTCATCGACCTTGCGCCGCGAGAGGCAGTACACGATGCCGGCCTCGCCCGGGTGCTCCTCGCGGATGAACGCGAGCAGCTGCGCGCGCGGGTCCACCTTGTCGACGATCGCGTAGCGGATGTTCGGCCGGTCGAAGCTGGATACGAAGACGCGCGCCTCGCCGAGCGCGAGGCGCTCGACAATCTCGGCACGCGTCTGCGGGTCGGCCGTGGCGGTGAGCGCGATGCGCGGCACCTGCGGCCAGCGCTCGTGCAGCAGCGACAGCTGCAGATACTCCGGACGGAAATCGTGGCCCCACTGCGACACGCAGTGCGCCTCGTCGATCGCGAACAGCGCGATGCGGCTGCGCCCGAGCAGCTCAAGGCAGCGCGGCGCGAGCGCCCGCTCGGGCGCGACGTACAACAGGTCGAGCTCGCCCGCGACCAGCGCGCGCTCCACTTCGCGCGCCGCGGCGGCATCCAGGGTCGAGTTGAGGAACGCGGCGCGCACCCCCAGCTGCCTGAGCGCCGCCACCTGGTCCTGCATCAGGGCGATGAGCGGTGAAACCACGACCCCGGTGCCGGGGCGCAGCAGCGAGGGCACCTGGTAGCAAAGCGACTTGCCGCCGCCGGTGGGCATCAGCACCAGGGCGTCGCCGCCGGCAGCGAGGTGCGCCACGATTTCTTCCTGCGCACCGCGGAATGCGGCGTGGCCGAAGGTCCGCCGCAGCACCCCGAGCGCCTCGTCCCTGAGGCGCTCAGCCGCCATAGACCCGCTTCAGCACCTCGTCGCGCATGTCGAAGCTGTGCGCCGCGTCGGGAAAAGTGCCGTCGCGCACTTCGGCCGCGTAGCGCGCGATCGCCTCGCGGATCAATGCGCCCGCATCCGCGTAGCGCTTGGCGAATTTCGGCGCAAAGCCCGAGAACAGGCCGACCAGGTCGTGGAACACCAGCACCTGGCCGTCGCAGTCCGGGCCGGCGCCGATGCCGATGGTGGGCACCCCAATCGACTGCGTGATCGCGCGCGCGAGCGGCGCCGGAACCATCTCGAGCACCACGCCCCAGCAGCCCGCCCGCTCGAGCGCGGAGGCCTCCTCCAGCAGCCGGCGGGCGCCGGCCTCGTCGCGCCCCTGCAGCCTGTAGCCGCCCAGCGCCGACGCCGTCTGCGGGGTCAGGCCGATGTGTCCCAGCACCGGAACACCCGCCCGCACCAGCGCCTCGACCGCGGGCACCGCGTCCAGGCCACCCTCGAGCTTGACCGAATCGGCGCCCGCCTCCTTCATCAGCCGTGCGGCATTCGCGAGCGCCTGCTCGCTGCTCGCGTAGGACATGAAGGGCATGTCGACGGCGACGAAGGTGTCGGGTGCGCCGCGCCGCGCGGCCTTGGCGTGGTGCAACATGTCTTCCATGGTGACCGGCACGGTCGATTCGTAGCCGAGCACCACCATGCCGAGCGAATCGCCCACCAGGATGAGATCCACGCCGGCCTCGGACGCGAGCCTGGCGCCAGGAAAATCATAGGCGGTCAGCATCACCAGGCGGCCGCCCTTCGACTGCCTCAACTCGAGGACCGTCCTCTTCATCGCGCGCAACCGACTCGAAAGCGGGCTAATGTAGTCCTATCGAGGACGAGTCGTCGAGCGGGTCCCACAATTCGAGGCTGCGCGCAGACGCGAGGGCCCCGCGCACGAACTGCGCGACGTCAGGATCCTGAATGAAACTTGGCGAGCAGTCGGCGCCGAGGATCGCGGCGGGGTCGAGCGGGCGCGAAATGGCGTAGCCCTGGACGTAGTCGACTCCCACGCGCCATAGCGCCTCGACGGTCGCGCGGTCCTCGGCCCATTCCGCGATGCTCTGCATGCCGAGATTGCGCGCCAGCTCGACGATCGCCTCGACGATCGACAAATTGGCCGGATGGGCGGTGATCGCGGTGACGAAGCTGCCGTCGATCTTGACCGCGTCCGCCGGCAGCTCCTTGAGATAGGAGAACGACGTGTAGCCGGCGCCGAAATCGTCCAGCGCGATTTTGGCGCCGAACCCGCGCACCGTGTCGATGAAGCGGCGGGTGGTCTCCAGGTCCTGCAGCGCGACGCTCTCGGTGATCTCGATGCACAGGCGCTGCGCGCCGCGCCGGTGGCGCGCCAGCATCGAGAACGCGTCGTGGGTGAACTTCTCGTCGTTCAGCGACGCGCCGCTCAGGTTCATGCACACGAAGCGCGTGTTGGGAAGCCGGGCAAGATGCTGCTCGAGCCACTCCAGGGTCTGCAGCAGGACCCAGCGGTCGATCACCGCCGCGCGGCCGTTGTTCTCGGCCGCCTCGATGATCTTGCCGGCCGGCGTGATGCTGCCGTCGGCTTCGCGCAGGCGCAGCAGCACCTCGAAGTTGTGCGACTGGTAGGGCTTGGCGAGCGACATGATCGGCTGCATGACCAGAAACAGGCCCTCCGGCACCACTCCGGCGCCCAGGTGCTCGACCAGGCGCAACTCCCGCGCGCGCTCGCCGAATTCGGGCGCGGTCTTGTCGTAGGTCACCAGTCCGTCGCCGCGGCGCCGTTTCGCCGCACGGCAGGCGCGATCGGCCATGTAGATGGCGTCTTTCACCAGCACGCCCTCGGCGAGCTCGATCAGACCGATCGAGCCCTTCACCTGGAACGCCTTGTCGCCCGTCTGATAGCTCGAGGTTTCGATCCGGTCGATGATCCGGCGGCACATCGCCGCGGCCTCGTCCACCGTGCTGCGGTCGAATACGACCACGAACTCGTCGCCCCCGACCCGCCCGACGTGGTGGTTTTCGGCCAGCAGTTCGCGTACCCGGCGGCAGACCTGGCGCAGCACTTCGTCGCCCGCGAGGTGGCCGAACAGATCGTTGATCAGCTTGAAGCGGTCGAGGTCGAGATAGGCCAGCGCCACCGGGTGCGACTCACCGAGCTGCTCGACCGCGCGCTCCAGCAAACCTTCTATGCCGCGCCGGTTGAGTACCCCGGTCAGCGGATCGTGGTCGGCGAGAAAACGCAGCGTCTCGTCCGCCTTCGACTTCTCCGTCACGTCCTGCAGCGAGCCCTCGACCTTGTCCGAGCTGAGGCTCGCCTTGACGAGAAAGCGCTTCGATTCGCCGCTGGCGCCCGCGTAGCCGCCGATCTCCATCTCCTGCGCCGCACCACGCTTCGCGACCTCCTGCAATCTGCGCCAGGCGCCATGCTCGAAATGGTCGCTCCAGTGCTCGCGCCGGCCGCGCGAAAGATCGACGCCGAGCATCTCCGTCAGCGCCGGGTTCACGCGCTCGAAAAGCCCGTTCTGATCGAGCGTGAACAAGCCTATAGGGATCGCCTCGTACGCATCGCGCAGCTCGGCTTGGGCCCGCACGCGGTCCCGGTGCTCCTGGCGCAAGTGCTCGGCGATTGCGAGCGCGACCATCAGGCTGGAAGAAAGCGCCGCTGTGATGCTGTTTATCGCACCGATCAGCTCCTTTACCCCCAGCGCGGCGGCAACGACCTCGTACAGGCTCGCAAACAGCGTGATCGCCAGCGAGGCGCTGTACCAGATCGCGACCCGGGAGCGCGTCACCAGGAGGATGCGCACGAGGAAGAACACGAGCCCGGCAATGCCGAACGCTGTCGATAGCCACAGAATGGGAAGCCATTCTGCGAACGGAAGCACGATCGCGGCCAGCAGGAGCGGCGGACACGACCATTGCAAGATACGAAGCAGGAGAGAATAGCCCACCCGCCTAAGGTCTTCCGCGAAGAGCCGGCTGAACAAGACCAAGGTGAGTGTGTAAAACACGGCTGCGGCCAGTTTGCGCAGCAAGAAAATCCAGTCGGCCGGCACCACTCGATCGAACCAATTTGTATCCCAGCCGGCCGAAATTGCCGCCATGCGCAAAGCGACGACGAGCCACGCCGCGAACAGCACGTACAACCATTCGCGGTTGATGAGTGCGGTCACGAGGACAAATGCGCTGAGCATTAACAGGCCGCCCTCAAGCACGCCGGCATCGCGAGTAAACCGCTGCGCCGAAGCTTCAAGCTGATCCTCGGGCCACTGCACGACAGAAATCCGCGCCGGGCCGGAAAACGTCGAACGACACAATATCCTCGTCGCCGACTGGACCTGACCAAGCCGCAATGCAAACCCGGCCTTTATCGTCTTCAATCGGCCAGAGGACTCGACGCGATTGGCGCTGCCGAGACGCCTCATGTTGCCGGCGTCCCAGCAGGTGGCCTCTACGGCATGCCGTGAGGGAAGCTCGATATCAACGGGCTCGTCGCCGTCGCTTGTGGAAGCCTCGAAGCTGAACCAGAATGGCGCCTCGGATCGGTGGGTGTCTCGATACGTCACCGCAACGGTATCGCCAAGCGCTTGCAACGCCTGCGCAGGCTCGAGCGCGGCAGTGTCCTGCCGCAGCACGCTGATGCTCACCGGCATGGCACCGGCCGTTTGGTACTGAGGTTTCCAAGCCGCAAACGCGACCAGCGTGATCAGCCCGATGGCAGCGGGTATCGCGTAAACGCCGAAGCCGTACAGAAGGGCCTCGAGCGCCGCTTGCGCTCGATTGCCCCAGTTTACGGCCCTACCTGCCGGTCGCACGGACACCCCTTTTGGCCACCACCGGCCATTCTATCCGGGTGCACGGCGATTGCCCGTGTCAGATGACACGGAAGTTACAACTTCGATAGGCGGCGCGCACCGAGCACGCGCCGCCCTGTCTCCCTCACTGAGCACCTTCCGCGCTGTAGACCGGCATTCCGGGCTGCATGACAGCATCGTAGAAAGGTGCTTCGCGTGGCAAATCGAGATCCGGATGATGAGTGCGGCGAAAGAAATTGAACAGCGGGTGATGAGCGGCAGACCAGCGTTCTTCCGCGCTTTCCACCTCGAACGCGAGGACCCGGTGTGGCATGTTGCTCGCGTGGCGCAGCGGAATGAACCCCTGCTCCGGAAAGACATCCTGGAACAAGAGCGCCTCGTACTGCCGGTCCAGGGGCGCTCTCGCAGCGATCACCATCCAGTCGATGCCGACCTGGTCGCAATAGGAAAAATATGCCTTGAACAGCGCGGTCTTCACCACGCGTCCGATCCGACCCAAACCCACTCCCAGCCGGCTCGCCCCGGCAAGGCTGCAGCCCTGCAGCCAGTCGGGGAGCTCCACCGACTGCTCGAGCGCGAGCGGCCGGTAGCGGTTGGTCTCGATGCGCATCGTTCCGAGGGGAGAGCCGTCGAGCTTGGATTCCGCCAGCAGGACCACCACGCCGTCCTCCAGGTCGCAACGTTCCGGGGCCTTCATGAGTTCCGCGAACGCAGGTACATGACGCGCGTAGGCCGCGTGCCGTATGGTCACCGCCTTGCGCAGCTGCTCGTCGCTGCGCGCGATCGAGACGGTGAATGGGAGCCGTTCTACTGGCGTAGTCTCGCTGCGCGGCTCGCCAATGGCTTGCCGTAGCACCGGGCTATCGTTCACAACGTCCACCCCGTATTGCACTTTCATTTGCAACCTCCCTGTCGAAGTTGAAGAGTTGAGCGCGCGCCGCGTGTCACCGAACTCCGTACGGCCTCCTTTGCATCCGGAGCTCGTCAAGGCCTCGTTGCGGCCGTATTGCCTTTTTTTGCAATCTATAACACGCGCGATCGATTGCGCTGCGTGAACTAGTCACTGCGTTGCGCGAGATCAAGTTCTCGCGGCCGACAGAATGTCGGGCTCAGACGTCGCTGAAGCGCGGCTCGAGGGACTGCGGGTCGAACGCGGTGTCGCCTTCGGGATCGGCGATGCCTTTAGCCCGCAGTCCGGCGAAGTCGAACAGCTTTCGATCCAGAAGATGCGAAGGGCGCACGTCGGACAGGGCGCGCAGAATGGACTCAATCCGCCCAGGATAACGTTGTTCCCACTCGGAAAGCATGCCGCGGACGACCTTCCGTTGCAGGTTTTCCTGCGACCCGCACAGGACACAGGGAATTATCGGAAAGTCCTGCGCAACGGCGTAGGCGGCGAGATCGTCTTCTCTGACATAGGCCAGCGGGCGAACGACGACGTGGCGCCCGTCGTCGGAGACGAGCTTGGCCGGCATCGCCTTGAGCTTGCCGCCGTAGAACAGATTGAGGAAGAAGGTCGCGAGGATGTCGTCGCGGTGGTGGCCGAGTGCGATCTTGGTCGCTCCGAGCTCGCCCGCCACGCGGTACAGCACGCCGCGCCGCAGGCGCGAGCAAAGCGAGCACATCGTGCGGCCCTCCGGAATCAGCCGCTTTACCACCGAGTAGGTGTCCTGCTCGACGATCCGGAACGGAACGCCGCGCGCCGCCAGGTACTCGGGCAGCACGCGCGCCGGAAACCCGGGCTGCTTCTGGTCCAGGTTCACCGCCACCAGCTCGAACTCGACTGGCGCCTTGTCGCGCAGCGCGAGCAGCACGTCGAGCAGCCCGTAGCTGTCCTTGCCGCCCGAGAGGCACACCATGACCCGGTCGCCCGCCTCGATCATGCCGAAGTCGGCGATCGCCTCGCCCGCCTGGCGGCGCAGGCGCTTGGCGAGCTTGTTTCCTTCGTACTTCGCTTTGCGCGGGTCGGTCACAGGAATACCGAGCGCCCGCCGTCGACTGCCAGCGTCTGGCCGGTCACGAACAGCGCGGTAGCGAGGAAATGCACTGCCTGGGCGATGTCGTCCGGGCTGCCGATCCGCCTGAGCGGAGTGGTGGCGACGATACGCCCCCGCTCGGCGTCGTCGAACTTGCCCTGCTCCGGCCAGGCGATCGCGCCCGGCGCGACCGCGTTGACCCGCACCTCGGGCGCCAGCTCGAGCGCAAGCGAGCGAGTGAGCGCCGCCAGCCCGGCCTTGGCGACGCTGTAGACCGGAAAGCCCTTCAGCGGGCGCTCGGCATGGATGTCGGTGATATTGACGATCGCGCCGCGCGCCTGCTTCAGGTGCGGCGCCGCCGCCTGCGACACGAACAGCGGCGCGCGCAGGTTCGAGCCCACCAGCTCGTCCCAGTGCCGCGGCTCGATCGCGCCTATTCTGCCGGGGTAGAAGATCGAAGCGTTGTTCACCACCAGGTCGAGCCGCCCGAAGCGCTCCACCGCCGCCGCCACCAGCGCCTCGGCGGCGTTCGGCTCGAGCAGGTCGCGCCGCAAGCGAACCGCGCTGCCCGGGCGCAGCGCCGAC
>JBAUTW010000147.1:0-2840 GCA_049582365.1 Burkholderiales bacterium
ACGTTCGGGTGCAGCGGGGTCAGGTTCTCGAACAGGATCTTCGACTTCGCGTTCTCCGGCGGCTCGCCGTTGACCTTGTCGACCTTGACCAGGGCGAAGTAGCGCTCGCCGTCCTTGGGCGTGCGGATCTCGCCCTCGATCGTGTCGCCGGTGTGCAGGTTGAAGCGGCGGATCTGCGACGGGCTGACGTAGATGTCGTCGGTGCTCGCCAGGTACGAGGTGTCGGGCGAGCGCAGGAAGCCGAAGCCGTCGGGCAGCACTTCGAGCGTGCCGTCGCCGAAGATCGACTCGCCCTTCTTCGCCTGGTGCTTGAGCATGGCGAAGATGAGGTCCTGCTTGCGCAGGCGGTTGGCGCCGTCGATCTGGTCGGCGACCGCCATGTCGACCAGCTCCGTGACGTGGAGGGACTTCAGTTCCGATAGGTGCATAGAGCGAGGTGAGGGACGCGCAATAAGAAACGAATTGGGGCCGGGATCGACCCGTGGCCTGCCTGGCCTGCCAACAGCTAAAGTAACGGGGAAGAAGGCGCGCCTGAGACTGCCGGCGCTGGAATCTGACTGCGCCGCTCCTTAGCCGGCGCAGGATTCGGTCAGAGCGTAAGGCGTTTAAATATTGCTGTCAAGGAATGCGGTCAACTGCGATTTGGAAAGCGCGCCGATGCGGGTCGCTTCGACGTTGCCGTTCTTGAACAGCATCAGGGTCGGAATGCCGCGGATGCCGAACTTGGCCGGCACCAGCTGGTTCTCGTCGACGTTGATCTTGGCGATCTTGAGGCGGCCGTCGTATTCCTTCGCCACGTCCTCGAGGATCGGCGCGATCGACTTGCACGGCCCGCACCACTCGGCCCAGTAGTCGACCAGCACCGGAATGTCGGATTTGAGAACCTCGGGGTCGAAGCTGTCGTCGGTAACGTGATTGATGGCGGAACTGCTCATGGCTCCTCGAAGCGGATAGACGGGGGGGATGGCTCAATTATGGGGCCGGCGTCGCGGAACGCAAGCCGGGTTCGGCGCGCAGGTGCTAAACTACGGATTCGTTTAACCTTTTTCCCTTCCGGGATTTATTCAAGAATGGCTTACGTCGTCACCGAATCTTGCATCAAGTGCAAGTACACCGATTGCGTGGACGTCTGTCCGGTGGACTGCTTCCGCGAAGGCCCCAACATGCTGGTGATCGACCCGGACGAGTGCATCGACTGCACCCTGTGCGTGCCGGAGTGCCCGGTCGAGGCCATCTTCGCCGAGGACGACGTGCCCGACGACCAGCAGGCGTTCATCGCGCTCAACAAGGAGCTGGCGGCCGGATGGCAGCCGATCATCGAGCGCAAGCCAGCCCCGGCCGACGCCGACGAGTGGGCCAAGAAGAAGGACAAGAAGGGCTTGCTCGAGCGCTGAGCTAGACCGAGATGCGCGTGCCGAGCTCCACCACGCGCTCGGGCAGCAGCTTGAACGACTCGGCCGCCGGCGGCGCGTTGCGCTGCATCCAGCGGAACAGCGTCCTGCGCCAGGTGAACGGCCCGCGCCGGACCGCCGGCGCGATGCTGGTCTTGCCGAGGAAGTAGGTCGCCTGCGCCGGATCGAGCTCCAGGCCGTGGCGCCGCAGCTTGCGCAGGCCTTCGGGAACGTCGGGTTCCTCCATGAAGCCGTAGCGCAGGGTCGCCTGGTAGATGCGGCCGCGCTCCAGCACCCGCAGCTCGGTGCGCTCGTCCTCCGGCACGCGCGGCGCATCGGCATCCGCGATGGTGAGGAACACGATGCGCTCGTGCAGCACCCTGTTGTGCTTCAGGTTGTGCAGCATCACGGTCGGCACCGCCTCGGGATCGGCCGACAGGTAGATCGCGGTCCCCGGCACCGTCGGTATGCGCGAGTCGCAGACCTCGGCGAAGCGCTCGAGCGCGACGCGCCTTGCCGCGGAGTGCGCCGCGATCACCGTGCCGCCGCGCTTCCAGGTGGTCAGCACGGCGAACAGCACCAGCGCGCAGGCGAGGGGGAACCAGCCCCCGTCGGCGAACTTGGTCGCGTTGGCGGCGAAGAACACCAGCTCGGCCGCGCCGATCAGGCCGAGCAGGGCGAGGGACAGCACATTCGCGCGCTTGCGCCGCGACAGCGTCACGATGGCGATCAATGCCGTGGTCAGCACCATGGTGCCCGACACCGCGATGCCGTAGGCGGAAGCGATGGCGCTCGAGGAGCCGAAGCCGAGCACCACCAGGATCACCAGCACCAGCATCGTCCAGTTGACCGCCGGCACGTAGATCTGGCCGCGCTCGGTGGCCGAGGTGTGCCGGGTCGTCACCCGCGGCAGGTAGCCCAGGCGCGCCGCCTGCTGGGTGACGGAGAACGCGCCCGAGATGGTCGCCTGCGAGGCGATCACCGTGGCCGCGGTGGCGAGGATGACCAGCGGCCCGAGCAGTCCATCGGGCGCGAGCAGGTAGAACGGGTTTTTCAGCGCCGCGGGATCGCGCAGCGCGAGCGCGCCCTGGCCGAAGTAGTTGATCATCAGCGCCGGGAACACCAGCCCGAACCAGGCCAGCCGGATCGGCGTGCGCCCGAAGTGGCCCATGTCCGCGTACAGCGCCTCGGCGCCGGTGATGGCGAGGAACACCGCGCCGAGCACGAGGAAGGCGAGCCCGGGCGAATGCGCGGCGAAGCCGAGCGCGTGGCGCGGGTCGAGCGCGGCGAGCACTGCGGGCGTCTGCGCGATCGACACCGCGCCCAGTGCGGCAAGGGTGAGGAACCACATGACCATGATCGGGCCGAACAGTTTGCCAAGTGTGCGCGTGCCATGGCTCTGCATGGCAAACAGGCCGACCAGGGTCGCAATCGTGATCGGTATGATCC
>JBAUTW010000148.1:0-1515 GCA_049582365.1 Burkholderiales bacterium
CTGTTCGGTTCCCCGCTCACCCTGTTCCACCTCGTCGCACTGCTGTTCGTGGTCGGAACCGGGCTCAACTACTCCCTGTTCTTCAACCGCGTGCCGCGCGACCCTGACGAGCGCCGCCGCACGCTGCTTTCGCTCACGGTGTGCTGCCTGGCGGTGCTGTGCTCCGCCGGCGCGCTCGCGCTCTCGGCCACGCCGGTGCTGCGCGCGATCGGGGTGACGGTGCTCGCCGGCACGCCGCTCGCGCTCCTGTTCTCGGCCGCCTTCGGACGCGATTCCGTGTAGCGCGCGAGCAGGCGTCGCGTCAACATCAAGGCGATGCGCGCGACGTCGGCGACGTTGGCGAAGTGGCTCGCGCGCGCGAGTCCGCGGTACGACACCGTGACCGGCACCGCAACGCTGTCGATGCCGAGGCGGGCGGACTCGATCAGGATTTCGCTCTCGAACGCGAAGCGCGCCGACGCGCCGTGCGCGACGCGCGCCTCGCGCAGCAGGCGGGCCGGGTAGACGCGAAAGCCGGACTGCGTGTCGGGAAAGCGGCGGCCGGCCACCAGGCCGACCCAGAAATCCCCCCAGCGGTTGGCGCGGTAGCGCAAGGCCGGCATCTCTTCCCGCAAGTGCAGGCGCGAGCCGATCACGATTGCCTCGGGTCTTTCACGGTGCGCCGCGAGCAGCGCGGGAATGTCCTCGGGCCGATGCTGGCCGTCGCCGTCGAGCGTGATCACCGCCCGCGCGCCGAGCTCGAGCGCGCGCTGCATGCCGCGCCACAGGCTCGCGCCTTTGCCCAGATTGACCGGATGGCGCAGCAGTTCGAGCGGCAGGCCCTCGAGCGCGGCCGCGGTGCCGTCCGAGGAGCCGTCGTCCACCACGATCAGCGCGCCGACCTGGCGCAGCGTGCGCTCGGCGACGTCGCGGATCGTGGCCGCCTCGTTGTAGGCGGGAATGACCGCCACGCAGCCTTCGCTATCGATCGCCATCATCGCGCCTAGGCCATCGCGCCGTTGACCGAAATGACCTGCCCGGAAAGGTAGGCGGCCTGATCGGATACCAGGTAGGCGACCAGGCTCGCGACCTCCTCGGGCGTGCCGCGGCGCTTCATCGGCACCAGCGCCTCGACCACGCCGTCCGGCACGGCGGCGTCGGTGCCTGCCGAGCGGATGATTCCCGGCGCCACCGCGTTCACCGTGACGCCGCGCGCGGCGAGCTCGATCGCGAGCGACTTGGTCGCGCCGTGCAGCCCGGCTTTCGCCGCCGCGTAATTGACCTGGCCGCGGTTGCCGGTCAGCCCGACGATGGACGATATGCTGACGATCCGCCCCCAGCGCGTGCCGATCATCGGCAGCAGCAGCGGCCGCGTCAGGTTGAAAAAGCCCTTGAGCGAGACGTCGACCACCTCGTCCCACTGCGCTTCCGACATGCCCGCCAGCGGCGCGTCGCGGTGCACGCCGGCGTTGCTGACCACGACCTGGATCGGGCCGCCGCGCTCGAGCAGGTCCTCGAGCGCGCGCGCGGCGGCGG
>JBAUTW010000149.1:0-1988 GCA_049582365.1 Burkholderiales bacterium
CGCCCAGCGTGCGCGCATGGGTGCGACAGTTGGCGAGGAAGGTGGGCACGAGGTCGGCCAGCCCCGCCTCCACGGTCACCACGATTTCGTCGTTGCTCATCGTCCCGCGCCCCGCTCGGCAAGGAGCACCGATTCTAGAGTAATCCGGTCCCGCGACCGCATGGACGCTGCTGAAAGTTCGACAACGGCTGTCGGCGGCTCGACTGGCATCGCCGCTGGCGCGCGAAGCGGGCGCCGCGCGCACGCTGAAATGCGGTACGGCGGGAAATTCGTCAGAAAGCGTGAGGCGGGAATACGGGCACGGCATTTGCGTAAGTGCGGGTATGGCCAAGCCAGGCAAAAACTACAGCGTGCTGATCGTCGACGATCACGAGCCGACCAGGCTGCTCGTCGGACGCATCCTCAGCCAGGAACTCGGCGTGCGGGTCGTACTGGCCGGCACCTGCGAGCAGGCGCTCCACCTGGCAGCCGAAACGGTCTACGACGTGATCCTGCTCGACCTGTTGATGCCGGGGGTGGGCGGATTCGGGGTGCTCAAGCGGCTGCGCATGCACTCGGCCAACCGCGCCACGCCGGTAGTGGTGCTGTCGGTCATGGCGGACGAGGAAACGATCCTGCGCTGCAAGGTCCTGGGCGCGAACACGTTCGTTGCGAAGCCGGTGGGGCGCGAGCGCGTCGCCGAGGCGGTCGGGAACCTGCTGCCCGCCTGCGGCGCGCGAATCCACCCCAGCAGCTGGCAGCATCCCGAAAAGCGCATCTGAACGACTTCACAGACGGGCCATGCGCGTAGCGCGACTCGCGCTGCTCGCCTGCGTCCTGGCGCTCGCCGCCTGCGCCAAGTCGCCGCAGCTCGCGCGTCTGGGACCGGACGACGTGGTGCTCGCCTTCGGCGACAGCCTGACCTACGGCACCGGCGCGAGCGAACAGGAGAGCTACCCCGCCCAGCTCGGCCGGATGACCGGGCGACGCGTCGTTCAGTCCGGGGTTCCGGGCGAAGTGACTTCGCAGGCGCTCGCGCGCTTGCCCGGCGTGCTCGACGAATATTCTCCGCGCCTGCTGCTGCTATGCACGGGCGGCAACGATTTCCTGCGTCGGCTGGGCAAGCTGCAGGCCGCTGCGAACGTTCGCGCGATGGTGCGGCTCGCCAAGGGGCGCAATATCGACGTCGTGCTCATTGGCCCCCCGGAGCCCGGTCTGACGCTGTCACCCCCTTCGTTCTACGACGATATCGCGACGGAGTTTCACATTCCTTACGAAGGCGACGTCATCGGCGAGGTGCTGCGCAAGCCGGAGCTGAAATCGGACCCGATTCATCCCAACGCGAGCGGCTATCGGATCGTCGCCGAGCGCCTGACCGAGCTACTCAGGAAGAGCGGCGCGCTGTAGGCGTTGAATTTCGGCTGGCGCGGGCTGTCCAATCCGGATCGGAATGAAGGAAGCCGAATTGCAGCCACGAACGATTGCATCCGCGCTATTGCTCGCACTGCTGCTCCCGCTCGATGCCACGGCAGCCGGGGCGGCGAGGATTTCCGTCATCAAGCCTGCGAGCGAGCAGACGATCCACAGCAACCAGGGCAAGCTCACAGTGAAGCTGCGTCGAGCGCGAGGCGTGCCCGGCAGCACGGTGCGCCTGGTGCTCGACGGGGCCCCACTGCCGCAAGCGTACCGCAGCGACACGATCGCTCTGCAGGGCATCGATCGAGGCGCGCACACGCTGCGAGCCGTGCTGTTCGACGCGAGCGGCCAGCGGATCGCCGCCTCGGCACCGGTAAGCTTCTACATGTGGCACGCCTCGCGCCTGCTTCCCAACCGCAAGTGAAGCGGCGACCCTGCGAGGCGCGCCAGATCCTCCGGTCGGTCGACGTCCCACAGCGTGCGCAGCCGGCGCCAGCGCCATCCCAGGCGATCGAGCTGCTCCGCCGTGCGCGCGAACACCTCGGGCCCGCCCCAGGCGATGTTCTCGAACAGACGCGGCGAGACGCGCCGCA
>JBAUTW010000150.1:0-2376 GCA_049582365.1 Burkholderiales bacterium
CGAGATCAAGAAGGTGCACCAGAAGGTGCGCACCACCACGGTCTACGTCACGCACGACCAGGTCGAGGCGATGACGCTCGCCGACCGCGTGGTGGTGATGAACGGCGGCAACATCGAGCAGGTGGGCACGCCGAACGACCTCTACCACGCCCCGGCGACCAAGTTCGTCGCGGGATTCATCGGCTCGCCGGCAATGAACTTCATGCCATGCGCGCTGGAGGAAGCGGCCGGCGGGCTGCGGGTGCGCCTGAACGACAAGCTCGCCTTCCCGGTGCCGCAGGAGCGCACGGGGCGCTACCGGCCGCATCTGGGTCGCGCGAAAGTGCTGTTCGGGCTGCGCCCGGAGCACATCATGGAGCAGCGCCCCCACCTCGAGTCGAACCAGAATCCGTTCGAGGTCGAGCTGGAGGTCACCGAGCCGATGGGGATGGAGACGCTGGTGTATTTCCTGGTGAACGGCACCGAGGTGTGCGGTCGCGTCAACCCCAATGCCGGCGCCCGCGACGGCGGGCGCATGAAGCTGGTCGCCGACCTGAACAACATGCACCTGATCGACGACGAGAGCGGCAAGGTGCTCTGATCGTTCCGCGCGCGTCGGAATGATCAAGTACTACTGGGACGACTTCACGCCGGGCTGGACTTTCGAGAGCGGGTCCCGCTCGCTCTCAGCCGAGGACATCAAGCGCTTCGCACGCGAGTACGATCCGCAGGTTTTTCACACCGACGAAGAGGCGGCAAAGGCGACGCCATTCGGCGGCCTGATCGCGAGCGGCTGGCAGACCTGCGGCATGATGATGCGCCTGATGTGCGACGGCTACCTGGTCGAGTCCGCCTGCCTCGGCTCGCCCGGGCTGGAGGAGCTGCGCTGGCTCAAGCCGGTGCGCCCGGGCGACGCGCTGCGCCTTCGATCGACGGTGATCGAGCAGACGCCATCGCAGAAGCAGCCCAACCGCGGCACGGTCAGATTCCGCTGGGAGGCGCTGAATCAGAACGGCGAAATCGTGTGCGCGATCGTCGGCCGGCAGCTTTTCCGGCGCCGCTAGTCCTCCAACAGCCGCCGCAGGCGCACGCGCACCGCGTCCCCGGCGCCGGGGCCGTAGCGCGTGCTTCCGGGCGCAAAGACGTCGGTGAAGGCGTATTCGAACCTCTGGTCCTGCAGGCCGAGCGCGCCGATCAGGCGGTTCTCGGCCGAGTAATCGTCGGCGTGCGGTAGGAGTGCCGGCCAGCCGTCGGGCCCCGGCTCCAGGATCGGGCCGAAGAAGACTGCGCCGCCATCGTTCTTGATCCGCAGCGCGCAGCTGCCTTCGGTCACTCCCGACATCGGCAGGAATTCGATCGTGCGGGAGAGCTTGCGGCCACGCCCGACGGCGAGGTCGACCGTGCCCGCCACGTGCGGCGCCTCCGCTTCGAAGGCAATGGTCTCGAGCCCGGCCGATTCCCGCCAGCGCTCGAGGTCGCGCGCGCCGCGCCGGCTCGGCAGAAAGAGGTAGGCGGGCGGCGTGATCGCCCGCAGGGCCGCCAGCAGCGGCTCGTCGTACGGCGGCGCATTGACCAGTACGCCGCCGGCCTCACGGTCGGCGACGTAGTAGGCCGCCGGGCGGGTGCCCGAGACATAGTAGATCCTGCGCTCGCGCAGGACGACGAGCTCATCGAGCATCGGCAGCCTGCGTGCGCAGCCAGTCCATGAACGAACGCACCGGGGCGCGCGCGACAGCGTCTTCGCGCGCCACAAGGTAGTACGCGTAGGGCAGGTGCACGCGCAGGCCGAACGGGGCCACCAGGCGTCCGTCGTCGACCTGCGGCCGGGCGAGCTCGGGCAGGGTGGCGACGACGCCGACGCCCTCTGCCGCGGCCTCGATCGCGAGCACGGTGTGCGAAAAGTGCACCCCATGCTTCAGGCGCAGCTGCGCCGCGCCGGCTGCCTCGAGCCAAAGGTCCCAAAAGTCGCGCCCGTCGAACAGTTTGCCGATGTCGTCATGGATCAGGGTGAATTCGCGCAGGCCGACCGGCGCCAGTCTGCGTCCGGCAACCAGGCGCGGGCTAGCCAACGGCGTCACTGACAGGGGCACCAGCCGCTCGACGTGGTAGCCGGGAAATCGCCCGTTCGACAGCAGCACCGCGACGTCGGCGTCGGCGAGCCAGGTGTCGGCTTCGCGCTGCGACTGCGCGCCGACGGATGTCGATTGGCGGGTGCGCGCGGTGACGCGCACGTCGATGGCCGGCTCGGCGCTCAAAAAGCGGTGCAGGCGAGGCATCAGCCAGCAGGTGGCGAACGAGGGCGCCACGCTCACCGTGAGGGTCGATTCGGGGCCGGCCTCGCCCAGCAGCCGCGCGGCCTGCGCGAGCTGCTCGAACCCTGCACCAAGGCGCGGCAGG
>JBAUTW010000151.1:0-2977 GCA_049582365.1 Burkholderiales bacterium
CGCGCGGGCTGATCGTGGGGCGCGTGCCGCCGCAATGGCGCGAGACGCTGCACGACCTCGAGTGCGTGTCGCTGCACTGCAACCACCGCGCGCTCAGCCAGCGCACCGCCGACGCGGTGCGCGTCGCGGGTTACGCGCTGCTGTGCTGGACGGTCAACGACCGGCGCTCGGCGCGCAAGCTGCTGCGCTGGGGCGTCGACTGCCTGGTGACCGACGCCCTCAAGCGCATTGGACCGCATTTCTCCTAGCGACCCCGGTTGGTGTCACAATGGGCGCAGATGAGCGCGCCCCGGACGATGCTGTACCCCGACCTGTTCAAGACCCTCGAGCGCGCGCGCTGGGACCTGGGCCGCGACGTGCCCTGGGACAAGTTCGACGCCGCACGCCTGAGCGACGAGCAGGCGCTGACGGTCAAGATGAACGCGATCACGGAGTGGGCGGCGCTGCCCGCGACCGAGATGTTCCTGCGCGACAACCGCCACGACAGCGACTTCAGCGCCTTCATGTCGGTCTGGTTCTTCGAGGAGCAGAAGCACGCCCTGGTGCTGCTCGAATACCTGCGCCGCTTCCGCCCCGACCTGTCCCCCACCGAGGAGGAGCTGCACGCGGTGCGCTTTGCGTTCGACCCCGCGCCGCCGCTCGAAACGCTGATGCTGCACTTCTGCGGCGAGATCCGGCTGAACCACTGGTACCGCTGCGCCGCGGAATGGCACACCGAGCCGGTGATCCGGCACATCTACGCGCTGATCGCGCGCGACGAGGCGCGCCACGGCGGCGCCTACCTGCAGTACATGCGCCGCGCGCTGGCACGATCCGGCGACGAGGCGCGCGCGGCCTTCGCGCGCATGGGCGTGCTGATGACGGCGGTGGGGCGCGCGGGCAAGCCGCTGCACCCGACCAACCTGCACGTCAACCGCGAGCTCTATCCGCGCGATACGGTGCAGAGCCGCCTGCCGGATCCCGCGTGGCTCGAGCGCTGGCTCGACAGCCAGATCCGTTTCGACAAGGGCTGGGAAAAGAAAGTCACCGACATGATCCTGCACAACTTGTCCAAACTGTTCGGCACGCCGCTGCGCACGCCGCGCGACCTCAGCCGCTACCGGCGCGAACAGGTCAGAAAGGCAGAGGCGCTTCCGGCTTGAGCGGCGCCAGCGCGCGCCGGAACTCCTGCTGGATGCGCGCCAGCGCGCCGTCGGTCTCGGCCTCGAAGCGCAGCACGATCACCGGCGTGGTGTTGGAGGCGCGCGCGAGGCCGAAGCCGTCCTTGTACTCGGCGCGCACGCCGTCGATCGTCAGCACGCGCTCGGCGCCCGGAAAAGGCTTCGACTGCTGCAGCTTCGCCACCAGCGCGTGCGGCTCGCCTTCGGCGAGCTTCCACTGCAGCTCGGGCGTCGAGGGCGCGTTGGGCAGCGCCTTGAGCGCGCGGCTGGCGTCCGCGTCGCGCGACAGGATCTCGAGCAGGCGGGCGCCGGCGTAGAGGGCGTCGTCGAAGCCGTACCAGCGCTCCTTGAAGAAGGTGTGGCCGGACATTTCGCCCGCCAGCGGCGCGCCGGTTTCCCTCAGCTTGGCCTTGATGAACGAGTGGCCGGTCTTCCAGATCAGCGGCTTGCCGCCGTGGCGCTCGATCCAGGGCGCGAGCAGGCGGGTCGACTTGACGTCGTAGATGATCTCGGCGCCGGGATTGCGCGACAGCACGTCGGCGGCGAACAGCATCAGCTGGCGGTCGGGGAAGATGATCTCGCCGTCCTTGGTGACCACGCCGAGCCGGTCGCCGTCGCCGTCGAAGCCGAAGCCGATCTCGCTCGCGCCCGCTTTCAGGCGCGCGATCAGGTCGGCCAGGTTTTCCGGGTGGGACGGATCGGGGTGGTGATTCGGGAAGTCGCCGTCGACCTCGCAGTACAGCTCCTCGACCTCGCAGCCCAGGCGCCGGTAAAGGCGCGGCGCGAGCATTCCCGCCACGCCGTTGCCGCAGTCGAGCGCGACGCGCATCGGCCGCGCCAGCCTGACGTCGCCCGCGATGCGCTCGACATAGGCATCGAGCACGTCCGCGCGGCTGCGCTTGCCCTCGCCCGAGGCGACGCGCCCGGCTTCGATGCGCCGGCGCAGGTCCTGGATCGCCTCGCCCGCCAGCGTCTCGCCCGCGACCACCATCTTGAGCCCGTTGTAGTCCGGCGGGTTGTGGCTGCCGGTGACCGCGACGCAGCTGCCGCAGCCGAGCTGGTGCGCGGCGAAGTAGGTCACGGGCGTCGGCACCATGCCGAGGTCGATCACGTCCGCACCGGCGGCGCACAGCCCCTCGGCCAGGGCGTCGGCGAGTTGCGGCCCCGAATGGCGCCCGTCGCGCCCGACGGCGAAGGTGCTTGCGCCGCGCTCGCTGCCCAGGCTGCCGAGCGCGCGCCCGACCTCGCGCACGATCGCGGGCGTCAGCGTGCGCCCGACGATGCCGCGGATGTCGTAGGCGCGGAAGATTTCCCGGGGGACTGTCATTCGGCCGAATAGAAGGCGTCGATGCGTTGCGCCAGCCAGGCGCGCCGCGCCGGAAATCCGGCATGACCGCCCGTCGCCGGGAATTCTAGCACCACGTCGCTGGCCGCCCGCCGGCTCGCCGCCCGCAGCGCCGCGGCCGGCAGGAACGGGTCGTTGAGCGCGTTCAGCAACAGCGTCGGTACGCGCACCTGCTCCAGCCACGGCGCGCACGAGGCGCGCGTCCAGTAGTCGCGCACGCCGCGAAAGCCGTGCAGCGGCGCGGTCACCAGGTCGTCGAACTCGTACAGCGTGCGCGCGCGCGCCACGCGCCCGGCGTCGTACAGCCCGGGAAAGCGCGCGAGCTTGGCCAGCGCCTTGCGCTTCATGGTGGCGAGAAAGGCGCGCGTGTAAAGCTCGCGGTTGACGCCGCGATCGAGCGTGAAGCCGGCGGCGACCAGGTCGATCGGCGCCGACACCGCGACCGCGCGGCGCACGATGGCGCCGGCCGCGG
>JBAUTW010000152.1:0-2013 GCA_049582365.1 Burkholderiales bacterium
CACCCCTTCCCGCGGCTGCCGTCCCCGCTCCTGCTTCCGCTCCAGGCCCTGCTCCTGCTCTCGCTCCTGCTCCCGTGCCGGCCCCCGCAGCACCAGCGCCGCCTGCTGCGGCGCCGGCGCCCGCTCCCGCTCCTTCGCGTCCCGCGACGACGCGCGAGATGCCGAAGCTCGCACCGCTCACGCACGAGGAAATCGAGGCGCGCGCAAAGGAGTGGATGGACGCCGCGCGCCTGGCGATCGCCGCGCGCAAGGGCGTGGTCGCGGCCGAGCGCCTGAACCAGGTGCTGAGCCTGCCGCCCAACAGTCAGAGCGAATCCGCCCAGGCGCTGATGGGCGAGGCGCGCGAGATGAGCGGCGAGCTGAACAAGGCCAAGCTGGAGTACCAGCTCTACCTGCAGCAGTATCCCCGGGGCATGTACGTCGCGCGTGTGAAAGAGCGCCTCGGCGCGCTTGGCAAGGAGGTCGCGCAGGCCGAGTCGGCGCGCGGCCCGGGCGGCGGCGCGCGGCCGCCCGCGAGCTGGATGACCTTCGGCAGCGTGTCGCAGTACTACTACACCGGCCATTCGCAGATCGAGACCATCACTCCGCCGCCGCCCGGCCAGCTGCTGTTCAACCGCGACACGCTTTCGCTCACCGACCAGGACGCGCTGATCTCGACCCTCGACATCCAGGGCCGCCGTGCCGACTCCGTCAGCGACACTCGCATCGTGCTGCGCGACGCGGACACGCGCAACTTCCTCCAGGGCCAGTCGTCCTACAACCGCCTTTCTGCGGCCTACATCGAGCAGACGCACAAGCAGCTCGGCTACTTCGTGCGCGCCGGACGCCAGATCGGCGTCGGCGCGGGTGTATTCGGGCGCTTCGACGGCCTGAACACGGGCTACAGGCTCGGCCCCACCTGGCGCGTGAACGCGGTCGCCGGCTACCCGGTGGAATTCAACACGCCGTTCCAGCGCAGCTTCTACGGCGCGAGCGTCGACTACGCGCCGCCGCCCGGGCGCCTGGGGCTGTCGGGCTACTTCATCGAGCAGAAGCTCGAGGGCGTCAACGACCGGCGCGCGGTCGGCGCCGAAGTGCGCTACTTCGATCCGCACGCCACGCTCTACGGCACCGTGGACTACGACCTGTACTTCAAGCAACTCAACATCCTGATGGCGCAGGCGAACTGGCGCACCGACGCGGGAACGAACTACTTCGCCAACATCGACTACCGCAAATCGCCGCCACTGAGCCTCATAACGGCCCTGCCCGGCCAGATCTCGCTCGACCCGACCCAGCCGACGCTCGACTTCCGGCAACTGTTCTTCGACTCGGTCGCCGCGCTCGGCGTCGATGCGCTGCGCACCGAAGCGGAAAAGCTCACCAGCACCTCGACCCTGTTCGCCCTGGGCTTCACGCACCCGTTCACGAAAAAATGGCAACTCGGCGCGGACTACCGCTACGCGGAGATCAGCGGCACCGAAGCGAGCGGCATCCTGCCCGCCGCCCCGAGCACCGGCGCCAGCCACGTGGTCTCCGGCCAGGCGCTCGGCAACAATCTGTGGCTCACGAACGACACCCTGGTCTCGAACACGAGCCTGATCGTCGCCCCGACCTATCACGGGCTGGCGCTGAACGTCACCTACGTGCTGCCGCTCGAGCGCTGGCGCCTGGACGCCACCGTGGCGTACTACATCCAGCGCGACGAGCAGTCGCAGCGCCAGACGCGCGCGACACCATCGCTGCGCGCGGTGTACCGTATCGGCAAGAGCGTGTACGTCGAATTGCAGAGCGGCACCGAACTGTTCGACGAGGCCGGGCCGCTGCGTGAATTGCACACCAGGCGCTGGTATACCTACGGCGGCTATCGCTGGGACTTCTACTAGGACCTCAAATTCGACATGACTACTTTCCTCCTGGCCTTCGTCGTCTTCCTCGCCCTCTCGCTCGCCGGCTTCCTGGCCGGGGGCGGCGCGCGCCGCGGCCGCCTCTTGTGGCTCGCGGTGCCGCTCGGCGCGTCGCTCGCGGCGGCGG
>JBAUTW010000153.1:0-2200 GCA_049582365.1 Burkholderiales bacterium
CGCAACGACTGCCTCGACGCGCAGGCGATCGCCGAAGCCGGGCGCGAGCCGACGATCGAGGAAAAGCTGCGCTGGAAACGCAACATCGCGTACGCGGTCGAGCTCTGCACCGAGGCGGTCGATTCGCTGCACGGCATGGCGGGCGCGAAGGGCATCTACGACCACTACCCGATCCAGCGCCTGTTCCGCGACGCGCATTCGCTCATGGGCCACATCGGCTTTTCCTGGGACGCCCAGGGCGCGCCCTGGGGCCTGGTCGCCCTCGGCGGCGACTACCCCGCGCCCCCCACGCTCTGAATAATCGGGGTCGGAGTCAATTTAATTTAATTCGACTCTGACCCCGATTTTGAGGCTCAGGCGGGCAGAGGCTTGCCGCGCGTCTCGGGCACGAACGGCGAGACCACCAGCCCGAGCAGGTAGATCGAGCCGAGGACCATCGCGACCATCGACACGCCGCCCAGCTTGTGGATCAGGACGCCCGCGAACAGCGGCCCGAGAAAGGCGACGAAGCGCGAGACGTTGAACACGAACGCCGAGGCGGTCGCGCGCACGTTGGTGGCGAACAGCTCGGGCAGGTAGATCGCGAACCAGGCGAAGCCGCCCAGGGTGAAGAAGCCGTTCACCAGCGTCGCCAGCATCGCCGCCTGCACGGTATGGCTCCACAGGTACACCGCGGGGATGAACAGCAGGCTGCCGACGAACAGGAACGCGAGGTACACGCGCCGCCCCATCGCGTCGGCGAGGAAGCCCGATGCCAGATAGCCGATGATCGCGCCGACGTTGTAGACGATGCCGGCGACGCTGCCCCAGTAGGCTGCGTTCAGGCCCTCGTGCTTGGCGATCGCGCCGACGTAGCCCGGGATCCAGGTCGCCACGCCCCACCAGCCGAGCGTGGTCGCGAGCGACAGCGCAAGGCCGAGCAGCACGCGGCGCCGGCCCTCGCGGTCCTCGAACAGCTGCAGCAGGGTGAACGGGCGCTTCGCCTTGCCTTCCTGCGCGCTCTTCGCCTCGGTAACGTCCCAGCGCTTGTCCTTGAGCGTCTCCACCCAGCGCGCCGATTCATCGATGCTCTTGCGGATGTAGAACACGAACAGCGCCGGAACGATGCCCAGGCCGAACATCCAGCGCCAGGCCTCCGGCCCCATCGGGCGCAGGAAGTACCACGCGGCGGCGGCGATGAACGCGCCGAAGCCGAACCCGGACTGCAGGAACCCCGCGCCCTTGGGGCGCGCCTCGTTCGGCCAGGCCTCTGCGAGCAGGGTGTTGCCGGTGCTCCACTCGCTGCCGATGAACAGCCCGGTCAGGAAGCGGAACGCGACCAGCATCGTGATGCTGGTGCTGAACGCGGTCAGCCCGGTGAAGCATGCGTAGCCGACGATCGAGATCAGCATCATCCGCTTGCGGCCGATGTAGTCGGCGACGATGCCGCCGATCGTGCCGCCCGCGGCCCAGCCGAGCAGCGTGATGCCGATCGCCAGGCCCGCGTAGCGCGGCAAGTTGCCGTGCTCGCTCGCCGGCAGCACCGCGAGCAGGGCGGGCCCGAGCACGCTGATCAGCGCGTAGGTTTCGTAGCCATCGAAGATCCAGCCCAGAAAGCTGGCGACGAGAATTTTCCAGTGGGTCGGCGTCAGGTTGGCGTGCCACGACGCCGGCGGCTGCCGGACGGCTTCGGTCATTTTCTCCTCCCTCCAGTGACGGCCTTTATTTTTCTGCGACGGCCGATTCGATCGCCGCGATGCTAGCGCTTACCGGAGGGACAAGCCTTGCGTCTTCCTTGCGCAATCGGGGTCAGACCACGATTGCTCTCACCAGGTCATCTCGCCGGCTTGCGCGATCGTGCCGTCGGCCTTGCGGACCTCGGTCTTCGCGCTTGCGCCGTCGCGGGCCGAGTGCACCGTGATTGCGTCGGCGTCGAACACCGGCGCCAGGGCGCGGAACGAGTAGCTGCGCGGCATGCGGCGCCCGGCCTGCAGCCAGGCGAGCGTCGCCATCACGGTCGCCATCAGCGGGCCGTGCACCACCAGCCCGGGGTAGCCCTCGACCTCGAGGCAGTAGCGCCGGTCGTAGTGGATGCGGTGGCTGTTGAAGGTGAGCGCCGAGTAGCGGAACAGCAGCACGTCGTTCGGCACCAGCGCGCAGCGCCCCGGGTTCGCGCCCAGCGGCTCGCGCCAGACCGGCGCCTCGGCCGGCGCGCTGGGCC
>JBAUTW010000154.1:0-3005 GCA_049582365.1 Burkholderiales bacterium
CGAGATCGACCAGACCAAGATATCCTGGCTCGCCGTCGGCGCGGTCTCGGGCACGATCGTCGGCATGATGACGCGCACCGCGCTCGGGCACACCGGCCGCCCGCTGGTGGCGGGCGGCGCGGAGACCCTGGCCTACGTGCTCATTCTCGCCGCTGCGCTGCTGCGCGTGGCGGCGGCGCTGATCCCGAGTGCCTACCTGCCGCTGGTGATCGCGTCGGCCGCACTCTGGAGCGCGGCCTTCCTGACTTACTTCGTGGCCTACGCGCCGCGCCTCGCGCAACCGCGCCTGGACGGCAAGCCGGGCTGAAGGCTTGCGCGGGCCCCGGGGGCGCGTTATATTGCCTGCCATGGCTCCGACCTTCAGGCTCGAGCTTCTCCTCTCCGGCACCGCGCTTCTGCTTGCCGGTCTGCTGCTGCGCCTCGCGCGCACAAACTAAAACCCCCATTCGGCAGTACCCCTCCCGCCCTTCGCGGCGGAAAGGCATTCGTACATTCGCACCCAAGGAGCGCACCATGAGCGGCACAGAGAACTTGATAATCTTCGACACCACAATGCGCGACGGCGAGCAGAGCCCCGGCGCCTCGATGACCAAGGACGAGAAGCTGCGCATCGCGCGGGCCCTGGAGCGCATGAAAGTGGACGTGATCGAGGCCGGCTTTCCCGCCTCGTCCAACGGCGACTTCGAGGCGGTGCGCGCGATCGCCGACACGGTCAAGGACTCGACCGTGGCGGGGCTGTGCCGCGCCAACGACCGCGACATCCAGCGCGGCATCGATGCCCTCAAGGGGGCCAAGTCCTGGCGCGTGCACACCTTCATCGCCACCAGCCCGATCCACATGGAGAAGAAGCTGCGCATGACTCCCGAGCAGGTGCTCGAGCAGGCGACGCTGTCGGTGCGCTACGCGCGAAACGCCTGCCGGGACGTCGAGTTCTCGCCCGAAGACGCAAGCCGCTCCGAGCCCGACTTCCTCTGCCGGGTGCTCGAGGCGGTGATCAAGGAGGGCGCGACCACGATCAACATCCCCGACACCGTCGGCTACGCGGTGCCGCAGCAGTTCGGCGAGTTCATCCGAAAACTCAGGCAAAGGATCCCGAATTCGGACAAGGCGGTGTGGAGCGTGCACTGCCATAACGATCTCGGCATGGCGGTGGCGAACTCGCTCGCCGCGGTGATGATCGGCGGCGCGCGCCAGATCGAATGCACCATCAACGGCCTGGGCGAACGCGCGGGCAACACCTCGCTTGAAGAGGTGGTGATGGCGGTGCGAACGCGCAGCGACTTCTTCCACCTCGGCACGCGCCTCGACACCACCCAGATCGTTCCGACCTCGCGCCTGGTGAGCCAGATCACCGGCTTCGTGGTGCAGCCGAACAAGGCGGTGGTGGGCGCGAACGCCTTCGCGCACGCCTCCGGCATCCACCAGGACGGGGTGATCAAGGCGCGCCAGACCTACGAGATCATGACCGCCGAGGACGTCGGCTGGAGTACGAACAAGATCGTGCTCGGCAAGCTCTCGGGCAGGAGCGCGTTCAAGCAGCGCCTGAAGGAGATCGGCATCGAGCTCGATTCCGAGGACGCCTACAACAAGGCCTTCCAGCGCTTCAAGGACCTGGCCGACAAGAAAGCCGACATCTTCGACGAGGACCTGCAGGCGCTGGTGGCGCAGGAGGCGGGCGCCGCGACCGAGGAGCACTGGGCGCTGGTGACCATGAACCAGGCCAGCGGCATGGGCGAACGGCCGCACGCGACCGTCGTCCTTTCCGAGGCAGGCAAGGAGCGCAAGGCCGAGGCGCAGGGCGACGGCCCGGTCGACGCCACCTTCAAGGCGATCGAAAGCGTGGCCAAGAGCGGGGCCGAGCTGCTGCTGTACTCGGTCAACGCGGTGACCCAGGGCACCGAGTCGCAGGGCGAGGTGACGGTGCGCCTCGCCAAGGGCGGCCGGGTGGTGAACGGGGTCGGCGCCGACACCGACGTCATCGTCGCCTCGGCCAAGGCCTACGTCAGCGCGCTCAACCGGCTTTCGAGCAAGATGGAGCGCCTCAACCCGCAGCACCAGCTGTAGGAGCGCGGCGATGAACCTCGACATCACCCCCGCCATGCGCGCCGAGCTGGCGCCGAGCGGCACGCTGCGCGTCGGCCTCAACATGCAGAACTTCCTGCTGGTGAACAGGGATCCGAAGAGCGGCGCGCCGGTCGGCATCGTCCCCGACCTGGCGCGCGAGCTCGGGCGCATGAGCGGCCTGCCGCTCGAGTTCGTGCAGTTCGACCGCGCGGGCAAGCTTGCCGAGGCGGTGCGGCTGGGAGCCTGGGACGTGGCCTTCCTCGCCGCCGAGCCGGCGCGGGCGGAAGAAATCGCATTCAGCCCGGCCTATCTGGAGATCGAGGCCACCTACCTGGTGCCCGCCGGGTCGCCGATCCGCAGCATCGCCGAGGTCGATCGCACCGGGGTGCGCGTCGCCGCGGCCGAAAAGAGCGCCTACGACCTGTACCTGACCCGCACGCTCAAGCACGCCACCCTGCTGCGTGCGCCGGGCATCGACGCCTCGTACGAGATGTTCGTCGCCGACGGCCTGGAAGCGCTCGCCGGGCTCAAGGCGCGCCTGGTCGCCGACGCCGAGAAGCTGCCCGGCTCGCGCATACTCGAGGGCCGCTTTACCGCCGTGCAGCAGGCGATCGGCACGCCAATCGGGCGCAATGCCGGCGCGGCCTGGCTGCGCGGCTTCGCGGCCCACGTCAAAGCCGGCGGGCTGGTGGCGCAGGCAATCGCGCGCCATGGCGTGCGCGGCGTGTCGGTGGCACCATAGCAGGCCGATGCACGTCATTTTCGGCGCGGGACAGGTCGGCACCCCGCTCGCGATCAAGCTGCGAGAGCAGGGAGAGCGGGTGCGCGTGGTGCGCCGCGCACACGGCGAGATCGCAGCCGGCGCCGAACTCGTGCCGGGCGATGCGCTCGATCCGGGCTTGTGCGCCCGCGCCTGCGAAGGCGCGCGCGTCGTCTACCAC
>JBAUTW010000155.1:0-2455 GCA_049582365.1 Burkholderiales bacterium
GCCAAAGGCGCTGCGCCGCGCGCTCGGGGCTCGCCTCGTGCGCCAGGCGCAGCGCCCTGGCCCGGTCCATCTGCTCGCGCAGGAACTGCGCGATATCGCTCATGCGCGGCCGGCGGACCGCGCCGCAGCGGACGCGGACTCCTGCTCCTTGATCGCGCGGCGCAGGATCTTGCCGATATTGGTCTTCGGCAGCGGCTCGTCGCGGAACACCACGTCCTTCGGCACCTTGTAGGCGCTGAGAGACTTGCGGCAGTGCTCGATCAGCTTGGCGGCGGTCAGCTGCGGGGACTTGCGCACCACCACCAGCCGCACGCGCTCTCCCGATCGCTCGTCGGGGACGCCGACGGCGGCCGCTTCGAGCACGTCCGGATGGGACATGGCCACGTCCTCGATCTCGTTCGGATAGACGTTGAAGCCCGACACCAGGATCATGTCCTTCTTGCGGTCGACCAGCTTGACGTAGCCCCGCTGGTCGATGAAGCCCATGTCGCCGGTGCGCAGCCAGCCGTCCGCGGTGAAGACCTTGGCGGTCTCGTCGGGACGGTTCCAGTAGCCCTTCATCACCTGCGGCCCGCGCACGCAGATCTCGCCCGTCTCGCCCGGCGGCAGCTCCTTGTCGTCGTTGTCGCGGATGCCGACGTCGGTCGAGGGCAGCGGCATGCCGATCATGCCGCTGTACTCCCGCACGTCGAGCGGGTTGGCGCACACGATGGGCGAGGTCTCGGTCAGGCCGTAGCCTTCGACCAGCGGCACGCCGAACAGCTGCTGCCAGCGCTCGGCGACCGCGCGCTGCACCGCCATGCCGCCGCCGACCGCGAGCTTCAGCGCGCCGGCGTTGATGTCCTTGATGTCCTTGATCCCGGGCGCGTTGAGCAGCGCGTTGAACAGGGTGTTGACGCCGGTAATCGCGGTGAACGGGACCTTCTTCAGCTCCTTGACGAAGCCCGGAATGTCGCGCGGATTGGTGATCAGGACGTTGTGGGCGCCGAGCTTCATGAAGGTCAGCAGATTGGCGGTGAGCGAGAACACGTGGTAGAGCGGCAGCGCGGTGACGATGGTCTCGGCGCCCTCCTGCAGATTGCGGCTGACCCAGGCCGCGGTCTGCTCCAGGTTGGCGACCATGTTGCCGTGCGTCAGCACGGCCCCCTTCGGCACGCCGGTCGTGCCGCCGGTGTACTGCAGGAAAGCGACGTCGTCGGCGCCGAGAGGGATGTCGACCAGCGGCCGGCTGCCCAGCGCGAGCGCCTGCGTCAGGCCGATCGAGCCCTCGATCTGCCACGCGGGGACCATGCGCTTGAGATACTTCACCGCGAAGTTCGCCGCCAGGCCCATCGGGAACGACAGCAGGTCGCCGATGCGCGTCACCACGACGTGCGGCACCGGGGTCTTCTCCAGCGCCTGCTGCAGCGTGCGCGCGAAGTTCTCCAGCACCACGATCGCCTTGGCGCCGGAATCCTCCAGCTGGTGCTGCAGCTCGCGCGGGGTGTAGAGCGGGTTGACGTTCACCACCGTCATGCCCGCGCGCAGCGCGCCGAACAGGGTCACCGGGTATTGCAGCAGGTTGGGCATCATGAGCGCCACCCGGTCGCCCCTGGACAGGCCCTTCGCCTGCTGCAGGTAGGCGCCGAACGAGCGGCTCATCGCATCGAGCTGGCCGTAGGTGATCGTGGTGCCCATGTTGCTGAAGGCGGGCAGGTCCCGGTAGCGCTCGCAGCTCTTCTCCAGGATCTCCTTGAGCGAGGCGTAGGCACGAACGTCGATTTCGGCCGGCATGCCCTCCGGGTAGCTCTTGAGCCAGATCTTTTCCATGGTCGAGGCGCCCTCGCGATGCATCCAACTCCCCTCTGTCTGTATACCGCGCGCGTCGCGCCTGCGTTTGACGCAAGTCAAGCCGTGCGCCGGGCGTACTGGCAAAGTGGGCGAGTATTCGCAGGCAGGTCACTTTTCGAATTCTCTACTGGAGATGGACATGGCACAGAAGCTCAAGCAGGCAGGCGACGGCAACATCGGGCACGTGGTGATGAACTCGGCGCAGCAGATCTGGCTCGCCGGCCTGGGCGCGTTCGCGCGCGCGCAAAGCGAGGGCAGCAAGATGTTCGACTCGCTGGTGAAGGAAGGCGAGGCGGTGCAGTCGCGCACCGGCAAGGCGGCCAGCGCGCAGATGGCGCGGCTGAGCAAGAACGCGGCCGGCACCTGGGACAAGCTCGAGCAGGTGTTCGAGGAGCGCGTGTCGAAGTCGCTCAACAAGCTCGGCGTGCCGAGCTACGGCGACATCCAGGCGCTGTCCAAGCACGTGAACGAGCTGAACGCGAACGTGCGCATACTGGTCAAGCAGTCCAAGGGCGGCTCCGCCAAACGCGCGGGCAAGGCAGCGAAACAAGCCTCGCCGTCGGCCTAGCGGCGCATCATGCTCAGGGCGCACGCCGGCCGCGGCAGCAAGCGCCGGCGCCAGGAG
>JBAUTW010000156.1:0-3691 GCA_049582365.1 Burkholderiales bacterium
GCGCCAGCACGCGCATGCCGTCGCGCGCAAGCGCCTCGACGCGCGCGCTCCAGGCGGCGCGGTCGACGTCGCACATCTCGAGCACGCGCTCGGGCGCGCCCTTGACGAATATCGCGTGCGAGCCGTCGGGCGCGTGGTGCAGGGTCGCCATGAAGCGGTGCTCCGACTCGAACGGGATCGCGTCCAGGCGCGGCCATTCCGCGTACTCGCGAAACGGCTGCAGGCCGGCCTTCATCGCCAGCGTCACCAGCGCGGCTTCGGTCGGGTCGCCGACCACCTTCCAGCCGCCGTCCTCCTCGTGCGCGGCGGCGTCGTTGCACAGCAGCGCGGCGCGCGCCAGCTGCTGCTCGGTCGCCTCGCCGAGGACGACCTCGTGCGCCGTCATCTCGTTCCGGGTGAGGGTGCCCGTCTTGTCGGAGCAGATCACCGTCACCGCGCCGAGCGTCTCGACCGCCGGCAGGCGGCGCACGATCGCGTTGCGGCGCGCCATGCGCCGGACTCCGATCGCGAGCGCCACCGTCATGATCGCCGGCAGCGCCTCCGGGATCGCCGCCACCGCGATGCCGACCGCGGCGAGGAACATGTCGGCCGCGCTGAAGCCGCGCAGAAAGTAACCCAGCGCGAAGGTGGCGCCGGCGAGCAGCAGGATCGCGAGCGTCAGCCAGCGCCCGAACAGCGCGAGCTGGCGCGTGAGCGGGGTCGAGATCTGCTCCACCGTCTCGAGCAGCGCGCTGATGCGCCCGATCTCGGTCGCCGCGCCGGTCGCCACCACCACGCCGGTGGCCTGGCCGTAGGTCACCAGGGTGCCGGAAAAGGCGATGCAGGCCCGGTCCCCCGGCGGCGCGCCGGCCGCGACCGGTGCGACCGATTTCTCCGCCGGCACGGATTCGCCGGTGAGCAGCGCCTCGTCGATCCTGAGGTTCCTCGCCTCGAGCAGCCGCAGGTCGGCCGGCACCTTGTCGCCCGAAGCGAGCAGCACCACGTCGCCCGGCACCAGCTGCTCGGCGGGCACGATGCGCCGCTCGCCGCCGCGCAGCGCCAGCGCCGAGAGCGACAGCATCTTGCGGATCGCCTCGAGCGCCTCCTCGGCCTTGCCCTCCTGGATGAAGCCGACGATGGCGTTGATCACGATCACCCCGGCGATCACGCCCGCGTCGACCCATTCGCCCAGGGCCGCGGTGATCGCGGCCGAGACGATCAGGACGTAGATCAGGACGTTGTGAAACTGCGCCAGGAAGCGCATCAGCGGCCCGCGTCGCGTCGGCGGCGGCAGCCGGTTGGGACCGTACTGCTCGAGCCGCGCCTTCGCCTCCGCGATGGACAACCCGGCGCGCGAGCTCGCCAGCTCGACGAGCGCCTGCGCGCCTTCCAGCGCATGCCAGTCCCTGCGCTCAGTCATCCCGGCTCAGGGCTTGATGGCGGGGGCGATCGGCAGCAGGTCGTCGAACTCGGGCGGCGAGCCGCCCTTCTGCGCCGCCACCGCGCGCCCGATGTCCTCGATGCTGAACACGCCGGGCTGCAGGGCGTTGAGATAGGCGAAGGACTCGGCCACCGAGTGGTCGCGCGCGTAGCCGATCATCTCCTTGCTCGCGGCGACCGCCGCCGGCGCCTTGGCGGCGATGCGGCGCGCCACCGCCGCCGCGCCTTCGAGCAGCGCCTCGTGGGTCTCGAACACGCCGTTGACGAAGCCCAGGCGCTCGGCGCGCTCGGCGCCCAGGCGCTCGCCGGTGTAGGCGAGCTCGCGCACCACCGCCTCGGGCAGCTGCTTCGGCATGCGCTGCAGCGTGCCGACGTCGGCCATCATGCCGATGTTGATCTCCTGCACCACGAAATAGGCGTCGCGCGTGCAGTAGCGCAGGCAGCAGGCGGTGGCCAGGTCGACCGCGCCGCCGATGCAGCCGCCCTGCAGCGCGGCGATGACCGGGAAGCGCGCGTTCGCCAGCGCGTCGAACGAGCCCTGCAGCGCCCTGAGCTGCTGCCGGAAACGCTCGCGCGCGGCCACCGACCCGGTGTCGAGCCCCGCGCCGTCGCGCAACAGCGACAAGTCCATCCCGGCGCTGAAGTGCTTGCCGCTCGAGCACACCACCGCCGCGCGGGTGCCGCCCTCGGCGTCCAGCCGGCGCACGATCTGCGGCAGCTCGAGCCAGAATTCCCGCGTCATGGCGTTCAGCCGCTCGGGCCGGCTCAGCCGAATGAGCGCGACTTGCGCGTCGCGCGAGACTTCGAAGCATTCGTAGCTCACGGCCCTTTATACTTGCATCATGCGCCAAGTCAAGAAACCGAAGCCGGCCGGCGCCTGCAACGTCTGCCGCGCGCCGACCGAGCTGCACGAGGCGCTCAACCACCGCTGCGACTCCGTGGTCAACGGCCGGCGCTGCTACGGCACCTACCACAGCGACCTGTCCCTGATCTGGGACGAATGCCAGTCCTGCTACGGCAGCGGCAAGCTGGGGACCCAGCGCTGCAGCGCCTGCGGCGGCTTCGGCTGGACGCTGTTCGCCTGAGCGATATGGAGCCGATCACCACCAGGCTGCGCCGCGCCGGCTTCGCCGCGGTGGCGTTCGCGACCGCGCTGTCGCCCTCGGCCTACGATCCCGCCGCGCGCCGCGTCGCCGCGCGCCAGATCTACTTCTCGGCCTGGCAGATCCTGCCCGGCTTCACCGTGGTGTGCGCGGCGCTGTCCTGGGTCCTGATCCGGATCGTGATCCGCAGCTCGAACGACTACGGCCTGTCGGGCTACGCGCTCGAGCTCACCGTGAGAGTGCTGGTGCTCGAGCTCATTCCGCTGTTCGCGGCGCTGTTCGTCGGCCTGCGCTCGGGCGCCGCGATCAACACGGAGGTGGTGCTGATGCACATCCGCGGCGACCTCGACGCGCTGCAGCGCGCGGGGCGCGATCCGCTGCGCCACGAGCTGGTGCCGCGCGTGATCGGCAGCGCGGTGGCGGTGACCCTGCTCGCGTTCCTCAACTGCGCGGTCGCGCTGCTGCTGACCTACTACGAGATGTACGGCGCCTCGCCCTGGGGCCTGGCGCAGTTCCTGCGCATCACCGGCGAGGTGTTCGCCCCCGTGGCCACGATCGGGCTCGGGCTCAAGACGCTGCTGTTCGGGATCGCCGTGGCGGTGATCCCGATCACTTCCGCGCTCGCGGTGCCGAGGCTGCAGCGCATGGCCGCGGTGGCGGTGCTGCGCGGCATGGTGAGCCTGGTGCTGGCCCTGGTGGTGATCGAAGGCACCTTCCTCGCGATCACTTACGTATAGCGTATGGAACCCGACAGCCACGCTGCGCCCGCGATCCGGCACGTCGAGCTCAAGGCCGGCCTGCTGCTGCTCCTGGTCGCCGCGCTGGTGACCGGCTTCGTGCTCTACGTGCTGTACGCGCGCGGCGCCTTCGAGCAGACCCAGCGCCTGACCCTGATCGCGGACGACTCGGAAGGCATCGCGGTGGGCGCCAACCTCACTTTCTCTGGCTTTCCGGTCGGGCGCGTGCAGCGCATCGAGCTGTCCAGGAACGGCAAGGCGAAGATCGAGGTCGAGGTGCCGGTCAAGGACGTGCACTGGCTGCGCAGCACGAGCGTGTTCACCCTCGAGCGCGGGCTGGTCGGAGGCGCGCGCCTGCGCGCCTTCACCGGCAACCTGGACGACCCGCCGCTGCCCGACGGCGCCGAGCGCGAAGCCCTGCGCGGCGACGCG
>JBAUTW010000157.1:0-1696 GCA_049582365.1 Burkholderiales bacterium
GGACTCGCCCTCGCCTCTCTCGGGAACACACAGCAAGCTTGCGTTCGACCGCCTGCTGTACTTCAGCGACGCGGTATTCGCGATCGCGATCACCCTGCTGGCACTGGAACTTCGACTTCCAGAGGACGTAGCGGGCGGCGGCGACGCGTTATGGCACGCGCTCGGCGCGATGTGGCCGAAATACCTGAGCTTCCTGGTGAGCTTCATGGTGATCGGCCTGTACTGGCAGGGCCACCACCGCATGTTCCGGCTGATCAACCGTTTCGACGACCGGCTGCTGTGGATCAACCTGCTGTTCCTGATGTGCATCGTGGTGATTCCCTTCCCCACCTCGGTCCTGGGCGAGCACGCGAACCAGCCCGCGGCCGTGGTGTTCTACGCCTGCGTGCTCGCGCTCACGGGGCTGCTGCAGCTTGCGATGTGGCTCTACGCAACCTTCGCCCGGCGGCTGGTCGAGGTCTCGCTGGACGATCGGCAGTACCGCTTTCTGCAGCGGCTGGTCGGCGCGCGGATGGCGATTCCGCCGCTGGTATTCCTGTTATCGGTCGCCGTGGCGCGCTACTCGCCCACCTGGGTCGAATACAGCTGGATCCTGATCGCGCCCGCGCTGGCGCTGGTCAGCCGGATCGGCCGAAGCGCCGCCTCGAACTAGCCCAGCGTCGGCATGTGGAAGCCCGGCGCCGGCGTGTCCTGGTGCGGCCAGCGGCTGGTGACGACCTTGGTGCGGGTGTAGAACTTGACGCCTTCTACGCCGTGCACGTGCAGGTCGCCGAAGAGCGAGTTCTTCCAGCCGCCGAAGGAGTAGAACGCCACCGGTACCGGGATCGGCACGTTGATGCCGACCATGCCGACCTGGATCTCGTTCTCGAAGCGGCGCGCCGCGCCCCCTGACTCGGTGAAGATCGCCGTGCCGTTGGCGTAGGGGTTCGCGTTGACCAGCGCGATCGCCTCCTCGAGCGTGCTCGCGCGCAGCACGACGAGCACCGGGCCGAAGATCTCGTCCTGGTAGATCTTCATCCCGGGCTTCACGTTGTCGAACAGCGTGGTGCCGAGGAAGTAGCCGTCCTTTGGCAATGTCTGCGCGCGGCCGTCGACCACCAGCTTGGCGCCTTCCTTGACGCCCTGCTCGACGTAGCCCGCGACCTTGTCGCGGTGCTGCGCCGTCACCAGCGGCCCCATGTCCATGCCAGGCGCATCCCCGGGCCCGATCTTGATCGCCTTCGCCTTCTTCTCCAGCAGCTTGACCAGCGGATCGCCCGCCGCGCCGACCGCAACCACCGCGCTGATCGCCATGCAGCGCTCGCCGGCCGAACCGTATGCCGCGCCGATCAGCGCGTCGGCAGCGAACTCGAGATCGGCGTCGGGCAGCACCACGGCGTGGTTCTTGGCGCCGCCGAGCGCCTGGACGCGCTTGCCGTTCCGGGCGCAGGTCTCGTAGATGTATTTCGCGATCGGCGTCGAGCCGACAAAGGAGACCGCGGCGATGCCGGGATGGGCGAGGATCGCGTCGACCGCCTCCTTGTCGCCGTGCACCACGTTGAACACGCCGTCGGGCAGGCCGGCTTCCTTGAACAGCTCGGCCATGCGCACCGACGCCGAAGGCACCTTCTCGGAAGGCTTGAGCACGAAGGTGTTGCCGCAGGCGATCGCGACCGGGAACATCCACATCGGCACCATGACCGGGAAATTGAACGGC
>JBAUTW010000158.1:0-3602 GCA_049582365.1 Burkholderiales bacterium
GCGCATCGCAGGCGCGCCGGATGGCGGCCCGTTCGATCGCTATTTACTCATTTCGCCGGCTCTCCCGCACAACGCGCCGACGGTCCGCCCAGGCACCGGCGGCTGGGCGGCGCCCTATATTCCGCGCATCGTTGCGCTGACGATCCTCGATCGACTCGGGATCCATTGGTTTGACGGATTGCCCGTGCTCGCCTTCGGCGTTCGCGCGAACGACGACGGGACGTTCGTCGCGAGATATTCCTTCCGGCTCATGCAGAGCTTCGCGGCCAGGGCGGATTTTCGCGACAATATCCGCCGCGTGACAAAACCGATGACCGTGCTGGTCGGCAGCGCAGACGAACTATGGTTCGCCGACCAATTCGCGCCGCTGTTTCAATCGATCCGCACCGATATTCCGGTCACCGTCATTCCGGAACTCGGACATACCGAAATGAGCGTCCGCCCCGAGGCGCTGGCCGCGGTCACGGCGGCGCTGGCGGGCTAGCTCGCGCGGCGCGCCGAGATCACCGGCATAATGGGACGTTTCACCGAGGAATCGTCCGAGGCAACGTGAACGATCCATCCGCCGCCGGGGGAGAAGCGCTCGACCCGCCTCCCGGCGGAACCCGCCGGCTCAAGCTCCTCTACCAGCGGAACGAGCGCAAGGTCGCGATCGCATCCTTCAGCGGCGGATTCATCCTCGACGCCCTGACCGTCGACCGGGTCGACTCCTGGCGGCTGATCGGCCAGCAGGTCGGCTATCTCGCGGTGATCATGGTGGCCCTCACGCAGATGTTCCTCGAGGAGGGCCGGCCGCTGCGCGAGCTCGACAAAATGTCCGTCCTCAAGCGCTGGTACTTCAACTATCGCACGGCGCTCGTTTCCTTCTTGCTGGGGACCCTGCTCAACCTGTACACGATTTTTTATTTCAAGAGCTCGTCGCTGGTCGTGTCGTTCGCTTTCCTCGGCTTCCTCGTGTTCCTGCTGGTCGCCAACGAGTCCGCCCGTTTCAGGTCGCTGGGGCTGTCGTTCAGGTTTGCGTTGCTCAGCCTTTGCATGCTGTCCTTCTTTGCTTGCATGGTTCCGGTGCTCGTCGGATCGATCGGGCTGGTGGTCTTTCTGTTTTCGATCCTGGTCGGCTGCGTGCCTCTGATCGGCCTCAGCCTGTGGATACGGGCCCGCGCGCCGGAGCGCGTGCAGCAGGCGCGCCGGCAGATTTCCATCCCCCTGGGACTCGTGCTGGTCGGCTTTCTCGCTTTTTATCTCTTCAGGCTGATTCCGCCGGTCCCGCTGTCGATCCCGTTCATCGGCGTCTACCACGACGTCGAGAAGACGGAGCAAGGTTATCGCCTGAGCCACGAGCGGCCGGCGTGGCGCTTCTGGGAAAACGGCGACCAGCAGTTCCTCGCCCAGGGAGGCGACAAGATCTACGTCTTCTTCCGCATCTTCTCGCCGACGCGTTTCTCCGACCAGGTGACGATGCGCTGGTACTGGAAGAACGACGCGGGCCGCTGGGCGCCGCAGGATTCGATCCCGATCAACATCGTCGGCGGCCGCAAGCAAGGCTTCCGCGGCTACGGCGTGAAAACGAACTACCAGGTCGGCGACTGGAAGGTGCAGGTCGAGACCAACGACGGGCGCGAGATCGGCCGGATTTATTTCAACGTCGAGTCCGCCCCCATCGCGCAGCGCAGTTTCGAAGTCGATCTCGATTAGCGACCGCGCTCGCGCGCTTCAGCCCAGCCGGCTGAGAACACGGTCGACCATCACGCCCGACAGGCCGAGGTAGTTCGCCGGGTCGCACAGGCGCGCGAGCGCGGCGCGGTCGAGGTGGCGGGTGATCTCGGCGTTCCCGGCCAGCAGCTCGAGCAGCGGGCGGTTCTGCTTGATGGCGTCGCGGCACAGGTCGTAGACCAGGTCGTGCGCGCGCTCGCGGCCGAGGTGTTTGCCCAGGCCCATCATCACGGCCTCGGAAGCGACCAGGCCGTTGGTGAGGTCGAGGTTGGCGCGCATGCGCGCGGGGTCGACTTCGAGGCCCTCCAGCAGGGTGCGGGACTGGCGCAGGGCGCCGGCGGTGAGGCAGAAGGCTTCGGGGAGGACGATCCATTCGATTTCCCACGGGCCGGTGGAGCGCTCGTGGTCGGCCACCATGGCGTCCAGCAGCGCGGCGGCGTGCTGGCGCACGACCGAAATGGCGGCGTGGATGTAGCAGCTCGAAATCGGGTTGCGCTTCTGCGGCATGGTGCTGCTCGAGCCGCGGCCGTGGGCGAAGGGTTCGAACACTTCGCCGACCTCGGTCTGCATCAGCAGCTTCACGTCCATCGACAGCTTGCCGAGCGTGCCGCCCACCAGGCCGAGGAAGCAGCCGACTTCGGCGATGTTGTCGCGGATCGTGTGCCAGGCGATCAGCGGCTGGCCGAGGCCGAGCTCCTGCATCAGGCCGGCCTGGGTTTCCAGCGCGCCTTTCTCGAGCGAAGCGAGGGTGCCGGCCGCGCCGGCGAACTCGCCCACCAGCACGCGCGGCTTGAGCTGGGCGAGGCGCTCGCGATGGCGCTCGATCGCCGACAGCAGGCCCGCCATCTTGTAGCCGAAGGACACCGGCACCGCCTGCTGCAGGTTGCTGCGTCCGGCCATCGGGGTGTCGCGGTAGCGGCGCGCCAGGTCCGCCAGCGCGGCCGAGATCGCTTCCAGGTCGGCCTCGATCAGCTCGAGCGCTTCGCGCAGCTGCAGCACGGTCGCGGTGTCGGTGATGTCCTGGGTGGTGGCGCCCCAGTGGCAGTATTCGCCCAGCCCGTCGCGGCACAGCGCGTTGAGCTGCGAGACCACGCCCAGCACGGGGTAGCCGATGCGCTCGGTCTGCTGGCGCAGCTTGTCCAGGTCGATCCGCTCGATGCTGCAATGGCGCACGATTTCCTCCGCCGCCTCGGCCGGAATGAGGCCGAGCCGGCCCTGCACGCGCGCCAGCGCGGCCTCGACGTCGAGGTACTTTTGCGTGCGGTTCTCGTCCGACCAGACCCGGCGCATCGTCTCGGTGGCGAAGATGTTTCCGAAAATCGACGAATCGACGATGGTCGACGGCATGCGCTTGCTCTCCGGTGAAAAGTCGGGACACATACGTTAAGCTGTAATTTGTTCCAGCACCATTCCCCGGCGCCCATGTCATCAGACCTGCTCACCCTGTCCGCGGCCGAACTGCTGCGCCTGTACCGCGCCAGGCGCGCCTCCCCGCTCGAGGTGACGCGCGCCGCCCTGCAGCGCATCGACAGCCTCAACCCGGTGCTGAACTGCTTCTGCTTCATCGCGCCCGACGCGCTCGCGGCGGCGAAGGAGTCCGAGGCGCGCTGGATGAAGGGCGAGCCGCGCGGCGCGCTCGACGGCGTGCCGGTCTCGATCAAGGACCTGCTGCTGACCAAAGGCTGGCCGACCCTGAGAGGCTCGAAGACGGTCGACCCCAAGGGGCCGTGGAACGACGACGCGCCGGTGGTGGCGCGGCTGCGCGAGGCGGGCGCGGTGCTGCTCGGCAAGACCACCACGCCCGAGTTCGGCTGGAAGGGCGTGACCGACAACCCGCTCACCGGCATCACCCGCAACCCCTGGAACCCGGCCAGGACGCCGGGCGGATC
>JBAUTW010000159.1:0-3968 GCA_049582365.1 Burkholderiales bacterium
CATCGCGTCGACCGTGCGCTTGCGCACCGCGTCGTCGCGCGCGGTGATGGAAAGGCCGGCCGGCTTGACCAGCAGCCAGTGCAGCCCGGTAATCGCCACGCCCGCGTCGTCGGCCGCCGCGCGCGCCGCGGCGATCTGCGCCGTACCGAGGCGATGCGGCTCCTCCGACAACGTGTACGGCGCCACTTCGAGCCCGTCATAGCCCAGCTTGGCGGCGTACTCGCACTGCGCCGGAAACGGCATCGGCGCGATGACCTCGTTGCAAAGGGCGATGCGCATCGCTTTGTCGCCCCCGTACCGCTATACGCTCGACTGCTCGAGCCGCTCGTAAGCCTCGCTCCAGGACTTGTTCCAGTCGTTGCCGAGAAAGTCGATCTCGCGCCCGTCCTTGCCGTAGAAGCGATTCGGGATCTGGAACATGGCGAGCATCAGGCCGCCTTCGGGGCCGGCCCAGGCCTCGTGCCGGCTGCCCGCGGGCCGCCAGACGAACTGGCCGGCGCGGCACACGCCTTCGCCGCATTCGAGGCTGCCCTCGAGCACCCAGGTCTGCTCGATCAGGACGTGCTCGTGATCGGGCAGCTTCGCCCCGGGGGCCATCTTCAGCAGCACCGTGAGCAGTCCGGTGGCGCGCTCGAGCAGCAGCGTCTTCGCTTCGACGCCCTCGTAGATCGTCTTCTGCCACGCCAGCGCCGCGACGTCGACGAAGCGCGATGCCATCGGCGGCAGATTGGTGTGCTGGGCGACGTTCGGTGTGATGGCAGCCATGTTGCGTCCTCCTATCCCCTCAGATGTTCGCCGACCCGGACGATCTTCATCGTATTCGTCCCGCCCGGCTTGCCGATCGGCTCGCCGATCGTCAGCACGATCAGGTCGCCCTGCGTCACCACGCCCTGCTCGACCAGCGCTCGCTCGGCTTCCGCGAGCAGTTCCTCCCGGTCGTGGCCCGCGTATTCCACGATCAGCGGGTAGACGTCGCGGAACAGCGCGCAGCGGTAGCGCGTCCTGGTCTGCGAGGTCAAGGCGTAGATCGGCACGCCGCAGTTCAGGCGCGACATCCACAACGCGGTGGAGCCCGACTCGGTGAGCGAGGCGATCGCCTTGACCTTGAGGTGGAAGGCAGTGAACAGCGCCGCCATGGCGATCGACTGATCGACGCGCGCGAACACGCGGTTGAAGAAGTCCTGGTCGAGGTTGACCGGCTGCGTCGCCTCGGCCTCGAGGCAGATGCGGTGCATCGCCTCGATCGTCTGCACCGGGTACTTGCCGCTCGCCGATTCGGCCGAGAGCATCACGGCGTCGGTGCCGTCCAGCACCGCGTTCGCCACGTCCGATACCTCGGCGCGCGTCGGCACCTGGCTGTCGATCATCGACTCCATCATCTGCGTGGCGGTGATGGTGAGCCTGTTCTGCTCCCGGGCGAGGCGGATCATCTTCTTCTGCAGCGCCGGAACCGATGCGTCCCCGACCTCCACCGCCAGGTCGCCGCGCGCCACCATGATCCCGTCGCAGGCCCGCATGATGTCGACCAGCGCCGCTTCGGTGACGGCTTCCGCGCGCTCGATCTTGGCGATCAGCATCGCGTTGCCGCCGGCGGCGCGCAACAGCTCCCCGGCCAGCTTCATGTCGGCGCCGGACTTGGGGAACGACACCGCGAGATAGTCCGCCTGCAGCCTGGCCGCGGTGCGCACGTCTTCCCTGTCCTTGGGTGTCAGCGCCGGCGCGGTCAGGCCGCCGCCCTGGCGGTTGATGCCCTTGTTGTTGGTCAGCACCCCGCCGTCGCGGGCGATCGTCCATACCTCGTCGCCGCGCACCTCGGTCACCTCGAGCACGATCTTGCCGTCGTCGAGCAGCAGCACTGCGCCCGGCTCGACGTCGCGCGGCAGCTCCTTGTAATCCAGGCCGACGCGCTCGTCGTCGCCGAGCTCGCATTTCGCGTCCAGGATGAAGCGGCTGCCCGGCGCGAGCGTCACCTTGCCGTGCTTGAACTTGCCGATCCGGATCTTCGGCCCCTGCAGGTCGCACATGATCGCGACCGTGCGCCCGAGCCTGCGCCCGATTTCCTTCACCAGGTCGGCGCGCCTGAGGTGGTCTTCTGCGCTGCCGTGTGAAAAGTTCAGCCGCACCACGTCGACCCCGGCGCGGATCATCTTCTCGAGGACCGCGGGATCGCTCGACGCCGGCCCCAGCGTGGCGACGATCTTAGTGCTGCGCAGCATTCAAGTGCTCTCCTGAGTGCCGCCGTTATACCAGATCGCGCCGATCAACCGTCCGCCCGCGCCTCCAGCGCCGCCACCGCGGGCAGGGTCTTGCCCTCGAGGAACTCGAGGAACGCGCCGCCGGCGGTCGAGATGTAGCCGATCCTGTCGGCGATGCCGTACTTGTTTATCGCAGCCACCGTATCGCCGCCGCCGGCGATCGAAAACGCCTTCGAGTCGGCGATCGCCTTGGCCACGATGCGCGTGCCGCCGGCGAACGGTTCGCGCTCGAATACGCCGACCGGCCCGTTCCAGACGATGGTGCCCGCGCTCTTGAGGGTCTGCGCGAGCTGTGCCGCGCTCTGCGGCCCGATGTCGAGGATCATCTCGTCGGCCCCGACGTCCTTCGCCGCCTTCACCGTCCCGCTTGCGGCGTCGATCGACTTCGCCACCACGACGTCGACCGGCAGCGGCACCTTGGTCTCTGTCATGACCTTCTTCGCCTCGCCGACCAGGTCCGGCTCGGCGAGCGACTTGCCGATCGGCAGCCCGGCGGCGAGCATGAAAGTGTTCGCGATCCCGCCGCCCACCACGAGCTGATCGACCTTCTTCGCCAGCTCGGCGAGCACGGTGAGCTTGGTCGAGACCTTGGAGCCGGCGACGATCGCCACCAGCGGCCGCGCGGGATGCGCAAGCGCCTTGCCGAGCGCGTCGAGCTCGCCGGCCATCAGCGGCCCGGCGCAGGCTACGGGCGCGAAGCGCGCCACGCCGTGGGTAGTGGCCTCGGCGCGGTGCGCGGTGCCGAAGGCGTCGTTTACGTAGACGTCGCACAGCGCGGCGATTTTCTTCGCCAGCGCTTCGTCGTCCTTCTTCTCGCCCTTGTTGACACGGCAGTTCTCGAGCACGACGAGCTCGCCGGGACGCACCGAAACGCCGTCGACCCAATTGGGTATCAACTTTATTTCAAGCTTGAGCAGCTCCCCGAGACGCTTCGCGACCGGCGCGAGCGAGTCCTCGGGCCTGAGCTCGCCTTCCTTGGGCCGGCCCAGATGCGAGGTCACCATCACCGCCGCGCCCTGCTCCAGCGCGCGCCGGATGCCGGGCAGCGAAGCGCGGATGCGGGTGTCGTCCGACACCTTTCCGCCGTCGTCCAGCGGCACATTGAGGTCGGCGCGGATCAGCACGCGCTTGCCGCGCAGATCCAGCTCGCTCATGCGCTTGAAGCGCATGATTTACTTCGCGTTCATCAACGCGACGGCGGCGTCGAGCATCCGGTTGCTGAAGCCCCACTCGTTGTCGTACCAGGAGGTGACCTTCACCAGCGTGCCTCCGTTCACCTTGGTCAGCGTCGAGTCGAAGATCGAGCTGGCGGGGTTGTGGTTGAAGTCCGACGACACCAGCGGCTCGGAGTTGTACTCGAGGATGCCCTTCAACGCGCCCTCGGACGCCTTCTTCACCGCGGCGTTCACCTCGTCGGCGGTGGTCGCCCTCTTGGCGACGAAGGTCAGGTCGACGATCGAGACGTTGATCGTCGGCACCCGGATCGCGAAGCCGTCGAGCTTGCCGTTCAGGTGCGGCAGCACCAGGCCCACGGCGGCCGCGGCCCCCGTCTTGGTCGGAATCATGTTCTGCGATGCCGAGCGCGCGCGGCGCAGGTCCTTGTGGTAGACGTCGGTCAGCACCTGGTCGTTGGTGTAGGCATGAACCGTGGTCATCAGGCCGTTCACCACCCCGATGCCGTCGTCCAGCGCCTTCACCAGCGGCGCCAGGCAG
>JBAUTW010000160.1:0-1638 GCA_049582365.1 Burkholderiales bacterium
CGGCCTGGCTGCCGCTCGAGCTCGCGGCGGCCGCCGGCGCGCTGCTGCTGCTCGCCGCGGTGGCGACCGCGTGGGCGATGCTGGTGCAGTGGCTGACCTGGGGCGGCAACGCGTCGCAGGTGGTCACCGGCGACGTGCTCGCCGCGCAGTACTCGGGCAGCCTGGTGCTGGTGCTGCTCGCGCTGCTGCCCACCCTGATCAACGGGCTGTTCCCGAGCTTCATCAACCTGTCGACGCTGCAGGCGTTCTACAGCGCGCGCATCACGCGCGCCTACCTCGGCGCGTCGAACGGGGCGCGCTTCGCCGACCAGGCGGCGCGCGCCTACGACAGCGCCGCCGAGCCGCACCCCAAGGACCCGATCGCGCGCAGCGACTACTACGACGAGCGGGTGCTCGCGCCGCTGCACCTGATCAACGTCACCATGAACCAGACCGTGGACCCGGCCGAGCAGCTGGTGCAGCGCGACCGCAAGGGCAAGCCGATCTCGGTCGGCCCCGCCGGGCTGCTGCTCGACGGCGATTTCCATCCGCACCGCAGCGGCGGCGCCGACTACGGCATCGGCCAGTGGATCGGGATCTCGGGCGCGGCGTTCACCACCGGCCTGGGGCGCGCGACCACGCTCGGGCTGTCGCTGCTGCTGGGGCTGGCGAACGTGCGCCTGGGCGCGTGGTGGCGCTCGAAGCTCGGGCGCGACCAGGTCGGCTTCGGCCTGCAGTGGCTCGCGCTCAAGCTGTTCCCGACCCAGACCTACCTCGGCTACGAGCTCGCCGGGCAGTTCTACGGCGAGCACCGCGCGCGCCAGTACCTGTCCGACGGCGGGCACTTCGAGAACACCGCCGCCTACGAGCTGCTGCGCCCCGCGCGCGAGGTGAGCCTGGTCGTGGCGTGCGACGACGGCTGCGACCCGCACTACCAGTTCGCCGACCTGGCGAACCTGTTCCGCCTCGCGCGCATCGACCACCAGGCGCGCTTCCGCCTGGTGACCGACCTCGATCCGGCGCTGGGCGCGATCTTCGGCCGCGACGACGATTTCGCGAAGCAGGACCTCGGCGCGCTCAACAAGTGCGCCCTGCTCTACCGCGTCAGCTACCCCGAGGGCAAGGGCCGCGCGCGCTGGCTGATCGTGCTCAAGCCGCGCCTGATCGCCGAGGCGCCGCTCGATGTCTGGCAGTACCGGCAGGAGCACCCGAGCTTTCCGCAGGAAACGACCACCGACCAGTTCTTCGACGAAGCGCAGTGGGAGAGCTACCGCAAGCTCGGGCTCGAGATCGGCAGCCTGGTGTTCGACGGCAAGAACGGCGCGCTGCTGGTCGAGCGGCTGAGAAAGGGCGCCTAGCCCTGCCAGACGCCGTAGCCCTCCTCGCGCAGCGCGATCGCCAGCTCGACCTCCATCTCCCGCGCCGCCTCGTAGGGCATCGGGTTGGCGTAGGCGTACAGCTTCGGCAGCAGGCGCAGGCCGTAGCGCTCGACGAAGCTGTTGGCGCGCTCGCCCTGCTTGTGTTTCCTGAATCTGGCCTCGGGCGTCAGGCCGGTCATGCCGACGTAGACGCAGAGCTTGACCGCGTCGTAGTCCGGGTTCGCTCTGCGAAAGCGCGCGTGCTGCAGCACCTCGGGCGAGAGCTCGACGACGTAGACGT
>JBAUTW010000161.1:0-2189 GCA_049582365.1 Burkholderiales bacterium
TGACCGAGCTGATGAAGCAGCCGCAGTACATGCCGCTGCAGGTCTGGGAGATGGCGCTCACGCTATTCGCCGTCAACAACGGCTACTTCGATGACGTCGACATCAAGAAGGCGCTCGCGGCCGAGAAGTCATTGCGCGACTACATGCAGGATAAATACTCCGATCTGGTCGGGCGCGTGGAAGACAAGAAGGACCTCGCGGCCGATGACGAGAAGGCGCTCAAGGGTGCAGTCGAGGATTGGAAGAAGAACGGCAGCTTCTGAGCTGAGCCAGCGCCATGCCAGGCACCAAGGAAATCCGCAACAAGATCAAGAGTGTGCAGAACACTCGCAAGATCACCAAGGCGATGGAGATGGTCGCCGCGTCCAAGATGCGCAAGGCGCAGGAGCGCATGCGCGCGACGCGGCCATACGGCGAGAAGATCCGCAACGTCGCGGCGCACATCAGCCACGCGAATCCGGAGTACCGCCATCCGTTCATCGTCACGCGCGACACGGTCAAGCGCGCGGGCCTGATCGTTATTACGACCGACAAGGGGCTGTGCGGGGGCCTGAATACCAACGCATTGCGAATGGCGCTCGGTCAGTACAAGGAGTGGCAGGCGCAGGGCGAGGAGATCGAGGTCTGCTGCTTCGGCAACAAGGGTCTTGGCTTCATGCAGCGCCTCGGCGCGAACATCGTTTCGCAGGTAGTTCAGCTGGGCGATCGGCCGCAGCTCGAAAAGTTGATCGGCGCGGTGAAGGTGATGCTTGACGGATATATCGAAGACCGCTTCGACCGCCTGATGCTGGTCTATACGCGCTTCATCAACACTATGAAGCAGGAGCCGGTGATCGAGCAGCTGTTGCCTTTGACGGGTGATCGCATGGGGGCGCCCGAAGGCAGCTGGGATTACCTTTACGAGCCGGAATCGAAGGCGGTGCTCGACCAGGTGCTGACGCGCTATGTCGAGACCATCATCTTTCAGGCGGTGGCGGAAAACATGGCCTCGGAACAGTCGGCGCGGATGGTGGCGATGAAGGCGGCGTCCGACAATGCTGGCACCCTGATTGACGAACTGACGCTCATCTACAACAAGAATCGACAGGCCGCGATCACCAAGGAACTTTCGGAAATCGTCGGCGGCGCCGCCGCCGTGTAACGGAATAAACGTCTAGGAAAACGTCATGGCACAAGCAGAAGGCAGCATCGTCCAGTGCATCGGCGCGGTGGTCGACATCGAGTTCCCGCGCGAATCGATGCCCGGCATCTACGAGGCGCTGGTTCTGGCAGACACGGGTGAGGCAGGACTCGCGGAAAAGGGGCTTACGTTCGAAGTCGAACAGCAGCTCGGCGACGGAGTGGTGCGCTGCATCGCGATGGGCTCGGGCGATGGCCTGCGCCGCGGCATGAAGGTGAAGAGCACCGGCATCCCGATCTCGGTGCCGGTGGGCCTGGGTACACTGGGGCGCATCATGGACGTGCTCGGCCGGCCGATCGACGAGGCCGGTCCGATCAAAACCGACGAGCGCCGCTCGATTCACCAGCAGGCGCCCAAGTTCGACGAGCTGTCTCCCTCGGTCGAGCTGCTGGAGACCGGCATCAAGGTGATCGACCTCATCTGCCCGTTCGCCAAAGGCGGCAAGATAGGGCTGTTCGGCGGCGCCGGGGTCGGCAAGACGGTCAACATGCTCGAGCTGATCAACAATATCGCAACGCAGCACTCGGGCCTGTCGGTGTTCGCAGGTGTCGGCGAGCGCACCCGCGAGGGCAACGACTTTTACCACGAGATGGCGGAAGCGGGCGTGATCAAGCTGGACAACCTCTCCGAGTCCAAGGTGGCGATGGTGTTCGGGCAGATGAACGAGCCGCCGGGCAACCGGCTGCGGGTGGCGCTCACCGGCCTGACGATGGCCGAGAGCTTCCGCGATGAAGGGCGCGATATCCTGTTCTTCGTCGACAACATCTACCGCTTCACGCTCGCGGGGACCGAAGTCTCGGCGCTGCTCGGGCGCATGCCCTCGGCCGTGGGCTATCAGCCGACGCTGGCGGAGGAAATGGGCCGGCTGCAGGAGCGCATCACCTCCACAAAAACCGGATCCATCACCTCGATCCAGGCCGTGTACGTGCCCGCGGACGACCTGACCGACCCGTCGCCGGCCACTACCTTCGCGCATCTGGACGCCACCGTCGTGCTCGCCCGCAACATC
>JBAUTW010000162.1:0-3481 GCA_049582365.1 Burkholderiales bacterium
GCGCCGACGACCTCGCGCAGTGGAAAAAGCGCGTGCGCGAGGAAGCCGCGGCGACCTTCGAGCTGCTCGAGCGCCGGCGCAGCCAGTTTCCCGTTCCTGCGCGCGACGAAATGCAGACCCTGCTCGAGCGGCGCCAGAGGCTGCTCGCGCGCATCGACGCCTGCCCGGCGCCGGGGCGCGGCGCGGCCAAGATCCGCTACCACGGCGACTACCACCTGGGCCAGGTACTGCTCGACAAGAACGATTTCGTCATCATCGACTTCGAGGGCGAGCCGGCGCGGCCGCTGGCGGAGCGCCGGATCAAGCACTCGCCGCTGCGCGACGTGGCCGGGATGCTGCGCTCGTTCAACTACGCGCAGTGGACCGCGCTGCGCCACGCGGCGCAGGCGCACGGCGACGACGCGCGGCTCGAGTCGCTGGCGCGGGCCTGGGAAGCGGAAGTGCGCCGCACCTTCCTCGCCGCCTACTACGAGGCGGCGCGCGGCGGCGGGCTGCACGAGTGGTTCGACGACGTGCGCGGACTGCTCGAGCTGTTCGAGCTCGAGAAAGCGCTCTACGAGCTGCGCTACGAAATCAACAACCGGCCGGGCTGGGTTCGCACGCCGCTGCTGGGAATCCTGGCGCTGGCCGGCTGACATCGAAGAGGAACGACCATGGACAAAGTCAACGTGACGCTGGAACCGGTACGGGCATTCCTGACCCAGATCGGCGCTTTCCTGCCGCGCCTTGCGCTCGCGGTCGCGGTGCTGATCGCGGGCTGGCTGCTGGCCAAGGTCGCGCGCTTCGCGCTGGTAAGGGGCCTGCGCGCGATCAATTTCAATGTGCTTACCGAGCGCGCCGGGATGGACGGCTTCCTCAGGCAGGGCGGCATCGACTCCGACACCACCGACATCTTCGGCCTGCTGGTGTACTGGCTGGTGATCCTCGCCGCGCTGATCATCGCCTGCAACGGGCTCGGACTGACCTACATCACCGACCTGCTTACCGTCGCGATGCTGTTCGTGCCGAAGGTGATCGTCGCGCTGCTGATCCTCGCCTTCGGCGCCTACTTCGCGCGCTTCGTCGCCAGCGCGATCATCGCCTACTGCCGCAACGTCGGCATCCAGGACGCCGACCTGCTCGCCAAGCTGGCGCAATACGCGATCGTCGCGTTCGTGGTGCTGATCGCGCTCGACCAGGTGAACGTCGGCGGCGACATCATCCGCCAGAGCTTCCTCATCATCCTGGCCGGCGTGGTGTTCGCGCTCGCACTCGCCTTCGGCCTGGGCGGCAAGGACTGGGCCGCGAGCCGCCTCGAGCGCTGGTGGCCGAAGCAAAAGTGACGCCGACCGGTTCGAGTTCCGCTTCCGCCCCGATCGGCGCGGTCTGGCCCGGGCGCCCCTATCCACGCGGCGCGACCTGGGACGGCCAAGGGGTCAACTTCGCCCTGTTCTCGGAATCGGCCGAGAAGGTCGAGCTGTGCATCTTCGACGAGGCCGGGCGGCGCGAGCGCCAGCGCATCGAGCTGCGCGAGCGCACCGACGCCGTCTGGCACTGTTACCTGCCGGAGGCGCGCCCCGGGCTGGTCTACGGCTACCGCGTGCACGGGCCCTACAAGCCCGAGCAGGGACTGCGCCACAACCCGAGCAAGCTGCTGGCGGACCCTTACGCCAGGGACTTCGTCGGCTCGCTGCGCTGGAGCGACGCGCTGTACGGCTACACCGTCGGCCACAAGCGCGAGGACCTCGCCTTCGACCGGCGCGACAGCGCGGCCTTCATGCCCAAGTGCCGCGTGCTCGAGAGCGCGTTCACCTGGGGCGACGACCGCCGCCCGGACGTGCCCTGGCACGAGACCGTGATCTACGAGCTGCACGTGCGCGGCTACACCATGCGCCATCCGGAGGTGCCGCAGGCACTGCGCGGCACTTACGCGGGACTGGCCACCGCGCCGGTGATCGAGCACCTCAAGCGCCTGGGCGTCACCACCGTCGAGCTGCTGCCGGTGCACGCCTTCATCGACGACCGGCGCCTGTTCGCGATGGGGCTGCGCAACTACTGGGGCTACAACACGCTCGGCTGCTTCGCTCCCGAGACACGCTACTCGGCCTCGGGCAAAGTGAAGGAGTTCAAGACCATGGTGAAGACGCTGCACTCGGCGGGCATCGAGGTCATCATGGACGTGGTCTACAACCACAGCTGCGAAGGCAACCACCTGGGGCCGACGCTCAGCTTGCGCGGCATCGACAACGCCGCCTACTACGTTCTCGAGGCCGGCAACCCGCGCAGCTACACCGACTACACCGGCTGCGGCAATACGGTGAACCTCGAGCATCCGCGCGCGCTGCAACTGGTGATGGACTCGCTGCGCTACTGGGCCGAAGAGATGCACGTCGACGGCTTCCGCTTCGACCTCGCCTCGGCGCTCGCGCGCGAGGGCGGCGCGGTGCAGCCGCTGGGCGCCTTCTTCGACGTGGTGCGGCAGGACCCGGTGCTGAACCGGGTCAAGCTTATCGCCGAGCCCTGGGACCTCGGCCAGGGCGGCTACCAGGTGGGCAACTTTCCGCTGGGCTGGGCGGAGTGGAACGACCGCTACCGCGACGGCATGCGCGCCTACTGGAAGGGCGACGGCGGGCAGATCGGCGAGTTCGCGCGCCGCTTCACCGGCTCGGCCGACCTGTACGGCCGCTCCGGACGCCAGCCGCACGCGAGCATCAACTTCATCACCGCGCACGACGGCTTCACGCTGACCGACCTCGTTTCCTACAACGACAAGCACAACGAGGCCAACGGCGAGGACAACCGCGACGGCCACAACAACAACGTCTCGTGGAATTGCGGCGTCGAGGGCCCGAGCGAGGACCCGGCGATCGTCGAGCTGCGCGCGCGCCAGCGGCGCAACTTCCTCGCTACCCTGCTCCTGTCGCAGGGCGCGCCGATGCTGCTCGCGGGCGACGAGCTCGGGCGCAGCCAGCAGGGCAACAACAACGCCTACTGCCAGGACAACGAACTGAACTGGCTCGACTGGACGCCGAGCCGGGAGAAGGACGGCTTGATCGCCTTCGTCGCGCGCCTGACCGTGCTGCGCCGCGCCCATCCGAGCTTTCGCCGGCGCGACTTCTTCGAGGGCCGGCCGCTGCACGGCGGCGGGGTGAAGGACATCCAGTGGCTCAAGCCCGACGGCAAGGAGATGAGCGACGACGAGTGGGAGCACGAGTCGGCGCGCAGCCTGGGCGTGTACCTCTCCGGCGCTGGCCTGACCGACGTCGACCGCTTCGGCAAGACCAAGCGCGACGACGATTTCCTGATCCTGCTCCACCCGCATCACGAGGACGCCGCCTTCGTGCTGCCGGCGATTTCGGGCGAGCCCTGGCGCGCGCTGTTCGACACCGCGCAGGAGCCCGCCACGCCCGATGCGCGCAAGCACTATGCCGCGGGCGAGACCTACACGTTGCGGGCGCGCTCGCTGGTGCTGCTGACGCGCCCGGCCGGGCCAGCGTGAAGC
>JBAUTW010000163.1:0-1804 GCA_049582365.1 Burkholderiales bacterium
GTGCGGCCCGCGCCATGCGCGGCGGCGGATGATCGCGTCTTCGAGCGCCTGGTCCTCGCGCCGGCGGCGCGTCTTCTGCTCCGCATAGAAGCGCATGCACGACAGGTAGCGCGGCAGGTGCTGGATGCGGGTGCGGCGCGAAAAGCGCTCCCAGAGGTCGGCGTCCATCGCCAGGTCGAAGGCGCAGTCGAGGCCGCCGACGGCCTGAAAAAGCTCGCGCCGCCAGAACATCGACGGTTGCGGCACGTAGTTGTGGTCGTGCAGGAAGACGAAGCGGTTGAAGGCCATCTCGCGCTTCGGCCGCAGCAAGCGGCCGTCGCGGTCGATCCACAATGCGTCGCCGAAGACCGCGAGCGCGTCCGGATGGGCGCGGAAATACGCCGCCACTGCGCGCAGCGCACCCGGCAGCAGCAGGTCGTCCGAGCAAAGCCAGCCGAGAATATCGCCGCTGGCACGCTCGAAGCCCTTGCGCAGCGCGTCGGTCTGGCCATCGTCGGGCTCCGATACCCAGTACGCGAGCGAGGCCGAGTGGCGCTCGATGATCTCCCGGCTGCCGTCGTCCGAGCCGCCGTCGACCACGATGTATTCGAGCGCCGGGTAGCGCTGGCCGATCACCGAGCGCAGCGTCGCCTCGAGGAAAGGCGCCTGGCGGTACGAGCAGGTCACGAGCGAGATGCCCGGAAAGCGCGCCGCGCGCATCGCCTAGCGCCGCCGGAACCAGGCGCGCAGGTGGTCGCGCGTGAAAGGAAACCACGGCTGGTTGCCCTCGCGGCCGAAGCGCCGGGCGAGCGGCGCGTAATGCCGCCCTGTCGCCCGGTACAGCCCGATCTTCAGCAGCTCGGAGCCGATCTTGCCGACGCCGGCGTCGCGCCAGCTCTTGTGGCGCGCGTGCTCGCACTGCGCGAGCGCGAAGCCGTGCGCTTCGGCGATGGCCTCGAGCGAGCGGCGCGACCAGAACACGTGATGCTCGATCAGCCGCACGTACCACCACTGCTCGACGCCGAAGCGGTTCGGCCAGTAGCTGTCGACGCAGCCGGTCTCCAGCCATAGCCAGCCGCCGGGCCGCACCATCGCGCGCAGGTTGGCGAACGCGGTCTGCGCCCGGTGCAGGTGCTCGAGCACGTCGAACGCGGTGACCACGTCGTACGGTTCGCCGCTCCATCGCGGGTCGGGATCGTCGATCTCGCCGTGTATGAACTCGCCGCAGAGCTGCGTTTCGAGCCCCGGGTAGCGCACGACGTCGAGCGCCGAGCGCCGGCCGCCGACACCCAGCCGGCGACAGGCATTCAGCCAGGTGCCGGCGGCGGCGCCGACGTCGAGCAGGTCGAACGCCGCGCCGCCGGTGAGGTTCTCCAGGCGGCGCAGCTCCGGACCGTAATCGTGCGCGACGATCCACTTGTCGGCCGCGTGGCGCGCGAACACCCCCGTGAGCAGGGCGTCGGTCGGCAGCGGCGACTTGAAGATCAGGCCGCAGCGGACGCACTCGTACACCCGGATCGCGCCATCGGGCAGGGCGATGCGCTCGCCGCCAAACATGTAATAGCGCTCCGGGATTTCCCCCCGCAGGCGCCGGCGCGCCGTTGCGCATGCCGGGCAGCGCGCGACCTCCGTCCAGCCGCCCGAAGAAGCCGTCGCGGGCGGCTGCGCGGAGAGCAATTCGTGGCCGAGGCTCGAAAAATGCATGGCTGGGTTCCGGCTATTCGCGGTGTTCGGCTGCGAAGCGGAGGCAGGGAACGTGCCAGCAAGATCCAACTGTCGGAATGAGAAGGAAATTCACGTCAGCGCCGACCGCGCCGGGGCGGCG
>JBAUTW010000164.1:0-4944 GCA_049582365.1 Burkholderiales bacterium
GCTGCCGAGTCCGGCTCTTCAGCCCCGTTTGCGCGCGGGCGCAGGGGCGGGCTCCTGTTCGGCTTCCTCGTTGGCGGCGGGCACGACCGGCAGCGGCAGCGCCACTCCGGCGGCCTCGCGCACCTTCATTTCGATCTCGCGCGCGAGTTCGGGGTTGTCCTTCAGAAAATCGCGCCCGTTGTCGCGCCCCTGGCCGAGCCGGTCGCCCTTGTAGGTGTACCAGGCGCCGGTCTTCTCGACCACGCCGTGGTGCACGCCGAGCTCGAGGATTTCGCCTTCGCGCGAAATGCCGGAGCCGTACAGGATGTCGAACTCGGCCTGGCGGAACGGCGGCGCGACCTTGTTCTTGACCACCTTCACGCGCGTCTCCGAGCCGACCACCTCGTCTCCCTTCTTGATCGAGCCGATGCGCCGGATGTCCATTCGCACCGAGGCGTAGAACTTGAGCGCGTTGCCGCCGGTGGTGGTTTCGGGGTTGCCGAACATGACCCCGATCTTCATCCGGATCTGGTTGATGAAGATCACCAGCGTGTTGGTGCGCTTGATGTTGGCGGTCAACTTCCTCAGCGCCTGGCTCATGAGGCGCGCCTGCAGACCCATCTGCGGCTCGCCCATCTCGCCCTCGATTTCGGCCTTGGGCGTGAGCGCCGCCACCGAGTCGACCACGATCACGTCCACCGCGCCGGAGCGCACCAGCATGTCGGCGATCTCGAGCGCCTGCTCGCCGGTGTCGGGCTGCGAAATCAACAGCTCGTCGATGTCGACCCCGAGCTTGGCCGCGTACTGGGGGTCGAGCGCGTTTTCGGCGTCGATGAAGGCCGCCGTGCCGCCCATCTTCTGCGCCTCCGCCACCACCTGCAGCGTGAGCGTGGTCTTGCCGGAGGATTCCGGACCGTAGATTTCGACCACTCGGCCGCGCGGCAGGCCGCCCACGCCAAGCGCCAGATCCAGCCCGAGCGAGCCGGTGGAGACCACCTGCACGTCCTTGATCGCCTCGGAGTCCATGCGCATCACCGAGCCCTTGCCGAACTGCTTCTCGATTTGCGACAGGGCGGCGGCCAGCGCCTTCGATTTGTTCTCGTCCATCGTGTACCTCTTCTTGTGTGCGCCGGCATCTACGGCGGGCGATCCCCGGGCCGGCACCGAGTACTGTATAAACGTCCATGCATTGTAATGGTTGACGGCGGCGTGTCAACGGCGTCGGTGTAACATTGCCCATTCCTCAATCGGCACAATTAGTTGGGAGACGGACGATGGCGAAACTCGCATTTCTCGGACTGGGCGTGATGGGCTACCCGATGGCGGGCCATCTGCTGAAGAAGGGCGGCCACGAGGTGACGGTGTACAACCGCACCGCCGCCAAGTCCGCGCAGTGGGCCAAGGAATACGGCGGCAAGAGCGCCCCCACCCCGCGTGAGGCGGCCACGGATTGCGACCTGGTGCTGATGTGCGTCGGCAACGACGACGACATCCGCTCGGTGGTGTTCGGCAGCGATGGCGCCCTGGCAGGGATGAAGAAGGGCGCGATCCTGGTCGATCACACCACGGCTTCGGCCATCATCGCGCGCGAGCTTGACGCCAAGTGCAAGGAAAAGGGCGTCGGTTTCGTCGACGCGCCGGTTTCGGGCGGACAGGCCGGCGCGGTCAACGGCCAGCTCGGGATCATGTGCGGCGGCGACGAGGCGACTTTCGCCAAGGCGAAGCCCGTGCTCGACCTGTACGCGAAGATGTGCGCGCTGATCGGCCCCGCTGGCAGCGGGCAGCTGACCAAGATGGTCAACCAGATCGCCATTGCCGGCCTGCTGCAGGGCCTGTCCGAGGCGCTCAACTTCGGCAAGCGCGCCGGGCTCGACATCGAGAAAGTGATCGGCGTCATTTCCAAGGGCGCGGCGCAGTCCTGGCAGATGGAGAACCGCTGGAAGGCGATGAACGAGGTCAAGTTCGACGGCTTCGGCTTCGCCGTCGACTGGATGAGGAAAGACCTCGGCATCTGCCTCGAGGAAGCGGGCAAGAACGGCGCGCGCCTGCCGGCCACCGCGCTGATCGACCAGTTCTACGCCCAGGTCCAGGCGCGCGGCGGCAAGCGCTGGGACACCTGCGCGCTGATGCACCTGCTGGCGAAGGACTAGCCCTCTTTCTCGCGCCGCAGCTTCCAGGTCGCGAGCGGCCCGAGGGCGGCGCCGATTCCGAGCGTTGCCCAGGCGATGCCCCAGGCGCGCGGATCGGCGACCTCCTTGGCCCCGCCGGCGAGGTCGAGCGCCCAGCCGAACACCACCGGGCTGACCACGCCGGCGCCGAAGCCGATCGCCGAGCGGACCGAGAACGCGACGCCGACCTGGTGCGGAGGAACGCTCTCGGCCAGCAGCGTCGAGTGCGTCGACGAATCGGCGATGGCCGAGAAGTTATAGACGCAGGCGAGCAGCACCAGCAGCGCCGCGGGCGCGTTGACCAGCCAGCCGATCGAGAACGAAAGCACCAGGCTCACGCTCGACCACAGCAGAATCGTTTCAGTGCGGCCCCAGCGGTCGGCCATGGTGCCGCCGAGGATGCTGCCGCCGATGTTCGCAACGTACGTTACGGCCGCCAGCGCGAGCGCCGCGGTGGCCGCGGCCTGAGCGCCCGCCCCGCCCGCAGTAAGCGCCGCGGTGAGGAAAGCCGGCAACCAGGCCCACAGCCCGAGCAGTTCCCAGTTGTGGCAGGTGTAGCCCAGGATCGACAGCATGCCGCGCCGGTTGGCAAACACGGCGGGCAACGCCGCCAGCGCGCCCTCCCCCGCCGGGCGCGGATGCACCACGTTCGGCGTCGTGCGCGTGGCGACGAGCGCCATGATCCAGGCCAGGAGCGGCAGCACCGCGACCGCGCCGATCGCCGCGCGCCAGCCGGCGAAGCCGAGCACGAGGGCCGACAGTCCCAGGCACAGCGCGTAGCCGGCGCTCGAGGCGCCGATCACCAGACCCATCGCCCGCCCGCGCCGGTCGCGCTCGACGTGCTCGTTCACCAGCCCGAGCACCGGGGTGTAGGTGCCGCCCTGGCACAGCCCGGTGAGCAGGTGCAGCCAGTAGGCCGACCAGAATCCGTGCGCGAAAGCGACGAACAGGATCGGCGCCACCCAAGCCGCCACGCCGGTCAGCAGGTAGGCCCGTCGGGCGCCGTAATGATCCGCGATGAAGCCGACCACGAACAGCGAGACCAGGTAACCGAGATGGAACGCCGACTGGATCAGTCCCGCCTCGCGCCCGGACAGGCCCCAGGCCTGTTGCGTGAGCGGCAGGACCGCAGAGTAGGCGACGAACCAGCTTGCCGCCAGCATGCGGCTCGCGCACAGCAGGGCCAGCCAGCCTCCGCGCCCCGGAGCGAAGCTCACCTGCTCAGGCGTCCAGTGCGAGCCTTACCGGAATGCGCCTTGCGCCGAAGGGGTTGCCGAACTTTCCATAGCGGCCGGCAAGCTGATGGCCACAAGAACTGCATGCGCCCTCGTCCGTCAGGTGGTAGGCACGGATGTCGTACCAGTCGCGCACGATCACCGCTTCCCCGCACGCGGGGCAGCTGGTGGTGCCGCCCTCTTCGTCGTGGACGTTTCCAGTGTACACGTAGCGCAATCCGGCGCGCAGCGCAGTTTCGCGCGCCCGCTTGAGCGTCGCCGCCGGCGTCGCGGGCACGTCGCGCATCTTCCAGTCCGGATGGAAGGCGGTGAAATGAAGCGGCACGTCGCGACCCAGGTTTTGCGCGATCCACTTGCACTCGGCCTCGATCTCGGCCTCGGAATCGTTCTTGCCCGGAATCAGCAGCGTCGTGATCTCGGTCCAGACGTCGGTGTCTTTCGCCAGATACACGAGCGTCTCGAGCACCGGCTGCAGGTGCGCGCCGGTGAGCTTGAAATAGAAGTCTTCGGTGAACGCCTTCAGGTCGACGTTGGCGGCGTCCATTCTCGAATAAAACTCGCGCCGCGGATCGGGATGGATGTAGCCCGCGGTCACGGCAACGGTCTTCACGCCCTTGGCATGGCAGGCGTCGGCCACGTCGAGCGCGTACTCGGCGAAGATCACCGGGTCGTTATAGGTGAACGCGACGCTCCTGCAGCCCAGACGCAGCGCGGAATCGGCGATCATCTGCGGCGTGGCCTGGTCCATCAGGATATCCATCTCGCGCGATTTGGAGATGTCCCAGTTCTGGCAGAACTTGCACGCCAGGTTGCAGCCCGCGGTGCCGAACGACAGCACGCTCGAACCCGGATAGAACTGGTTGAGCGGCTTCTTCTCGATCGGATCGACGCAGAAGCCTGACGAGCGGCCGTAGGTGGTGAGCACCATCTTGCCGCCCTGCATCTTGCGCACGAAGCAGGCGCCGCGCTGGCCCTCGTGCAGCCTGCAGTCGCGCGGGCACAGATCGCACTGGATGCGGCCGTCGTCGAGCGCGTGCCACCAGCGCCCGGGATGGCTGGATTCGGGGATCATGCTAATCGGAGAAGTCGGCTTCGCGCCATTTCACGACCTGGTAACGCCACACGTTGCATTGCAACAGCGGCGTCTCGGCGGCCAGGCCCGCTTTGCGCTTGAGCTCCTGCATGAAGCGGCGCCTGTCGGGCAGGCTGTCCCACACCTGCGGCAGGAAGGTCCCGCGCCGGCCGCGGTGCTCGAGGATCACTCCGTCCACGCCGGGCCGCAACCGCCCGAGCAGATCGATCTCGTCGCGGAATTCGGCCTTCTCCGGGGCAGAAAGCAACGACACCTCGGCCGCGACGCGCGGCCACTCCTGCAACGTGAGGGGGGCGAAGCGAGGGTCGCGGAAGGCTGCGTTCTCGGCGTTCGCCGCGACGTCCTGTCCGAGCGGCCGGTGCGCCTGCAGGCTGCCGATGCAGCCGCGCAGCGTGCCGTCCATGGTGAGCGTGACGAAGCTGGCCCCCGCCTGCGCCAGCCACGCGGGATGGTCGAGCCGCGGCGCCGC
>JBAUTW010000165.1:0-3894 GCA_049582365.1 Burkholderiales bacterium
GCCTTGCGCGGCGCGAGCGTCCACAGCGCGTAGGCGATGATGAACAGCGCCAGCGCCTGGCGCAGCAGCTCGGGATGCAGCGCCTTGAACAGCCACAGCCCTGCGGCTGCGCCCGCGACCGTGGGCAGGAGCAGGCCGCGCACGCCGCGCCATTCGACGTGCCTGAACTCGCGCACCGTCTGTCCGAACGAGGCGACGATGCCGAGGGTCGTGATGACCGGAATCACCGTGCGCAGCGGCAGCACGAACACCAGCAGCGGGATCGCCGCCACCCCGGCGCCGAAACCGGTCGCGCCGCGCAGCGTGTAGGCGACCACCACCACGAGCGCGCACCAGGCGAGCTGCCAGGTGCCGGCGATGGATTGCAGCGTTTCGATCACGAACCGGGAAGCAGCACCACTTTGCCCATCACGCGCCGTTCGGCCATGTCCTGGACCGCCCGCGCCGCTTCGTCGAGGCGGTAGGTCGCCGAAATGTGCGGGCGCAGCCTGCCCTGCGCAAACCACTCTCCCAGCTGCTCGAGCGCAGCGGCGAATTCGTGCGGCGCGCGCTTGGTCCACTCGCCCCAGTACACGCCCACGATCGAACGCTCCATGAGCAGCGGCAGATTGAGCGCGATCTTCGGGATTTCGCCGGCGGCGAAGCCGATCACCAGCAGGCGCGCGCGCCAGCCGGAGGAGCGCAGCGCCGCCTCGGTGTAGGGGCCGCCGACGGGATCGTAGATCAGGTCGACGCCCTTGCCGCCGGTGAGCGCCTTGATGCGCTCGCGCAGGTCCTCGGCGGCGTAGTCGATCGTTTCGTCCGCGCCGTGCTCGCGGCACACCGCGAGCTTTTCCTTGCTCGAGGCGGCGGCGATCACGCGCAGGCCGAGGATCTTGCCGATCTCGACCGCGGCGAGCCCGACGCCGCCGGCGGCGCCGAGTACCAGCAGCGTTTCGCCCGGATGCGCGTCGGCGCGGTTGCAAAGCGCGTGGTGCGAGGTGCCGTAGGTGAGCAGGAAAGACGCCGCAGTCGGATAGTCCATGTGCGCCGGGATCGGCACCAGGCGCGTGTTGGCGCCCGCCAGGCACTCTTCGGCGAAGCCGCCGAAGCCGCCGGCGCCGAGCACCCGGTCTCCGGGCTTCACGTGCGTCACGCCCGGGCCGACCTCCTTCACCACGCCGGCGAACTCGGAGCCGGGGGTGAAGGGCGGCGTCGCCTTCACCTGGTACTTGTTCTGGATGATCAGGACGTCGGGAAAATTGACGCTCGCCGCCTTTACCGACACCACGACTTCGCCCGCTCCCGGCTTGGGCGACGGGACCTCCTCGACCACCAGGGTCTCGGGCGGCCCGAACTGCTTGCAAATCACTGCCTTCATGGGATTTCCGTTGCAGGAGTGCTAGTGGGAACGGCTCGCCAGCCCGCCGTCGATCGTTAGTATGCACCCCGAGGTATAGGCCGAGCGATCCGATACGAGAAACAGCGCGGCGGCGGCGATTTCGTCCGGCGTCGCGGGGCGACCGAACGACATGTTGGCGAACAGCTCCTGGTAGCGCGCGGCATCCCCCAGCAAGGTTTCCGCGCGCTGCTTGTACAGGCTGGTCAGGCGGTCGGTCGACACCGGGCCGGGGTTGATTCCGAGCACGCGAATGCCGTCGGCGTGCGAGGCCCCGCCCAGCGCCCGCGTGAACGCCATCAGCCCCGCGTTGGCCGTGCTGCCGGCGATGTAGGCCGCGTCCATCTTTTCGCCCGCGCTGCCGATGATATTGAGGATCACGCCGCGCCCGCGCCGCTTCATCGCCGCGTAGACCTGCCGGCTGAGGTTGATGTAGCCGAACAGCTTCAGGTCCCAGGCGCGGCGCCACGTGTCCTCGTCGACCTTGAGCAGATCGCCGCCGGGGATCGCGCCGGCATTGTTGATCAGGATGTCGATCTCGCCGGCCCAGCCCGCGAGCGCCTCGGGCGCGCCTCGTTGCGAGAGATCGACAGCCTTTGCGTGCGGTCCCGGCACAGGGTTGCGCGCAGCGATCAGCACCTCGCAGCCCTCGGCGGCGAGCGCTTCGGCGCAGGCCCTGCCGATGCCCTTCGAGCCGCCGGTCACCAGCGCGCGCCGGCCCGTCAGGTTCAGTTCCATAAAACAGCCCTCCCTCGATCGCGCAATTTTGGTTAGTCTTGCACATTCCCGATGCCGACCCTGACAACCGACGACGGCGTGAAGCTGTACTACGAGGAGACCGGCAGCGGGACGCCGATCCTGTTTGTACACGAGTTCGCCGGCGACTGCCGCAGCTGGGAGCCGCAGGTTCGCCACTTCTCCCGGCGCTACCGGTGCATTGCCTACAACGCGCGCGGCTACCCGCCATCGGACGTGCCGCCATCGCCCGATTCGTACTCGCAGCAGCGCGAGCGCGACGACGTGCGCTGCGTGCTGGACGCGCTGGGACTTGCGCGCGCGCACGTGGTCGGGCTGTCGATGGGGGCCTTCGCCACGCTGCATTTCGGCATGGTCCACAGCGCGCGCGCGCTGTCGCTGGTGACCGCGGGCGTCGGCAGCGGGGCGCACAAGAGCGAGTACGCGCGCTTTCAGGCCGATTCGCGCGCCAACGCGAAGACGATGCTCGAGCGCGGCATGGCGCATTTCGCCGCGAGCTACGGCGAAAATCCCACCCGCGTGACCATGAAGGCGAAGGACCCGCGCGGCTTCGCCGAGTTCCAGCGCAACCTCGCCGAGCACTCGGCGCAGGGCTCGGCCAACACCATGCTCGGCTACCAGGCGCGCCGGCCGTCGCTGTACGACCTGAGCGCCGAGATGGCGGCGATCAGCGCGCCGCTGCTGGTGATCGCCGGCGACGAGGACCCCTCGACGATCGAGCCGTCGCTGCTGATCAAGCGCACGGTGCCGGGCGCGTCGCTCGCGGTGGTACCCAGGACCGGGCATATGATCAATCTCGAGGAACCGGCGCTGTTCAACCGGCTGGTCGAGGACTTTTTCCATCAAGCGGAGCTCGGACGTGCCTTCAGCTGATGCGCTCTCACACCTGCGCGTGATCGACCTGACGCGCGTGCGCGCGGGTCCGACCTGCGCCAAGCAGTTCGCCGACTGGGGCGCGGACGTGATCAAGGTCGAGGCGCCGGCCACCGACGGCGACGACGGCTTCGGCCCGCGCCAGGGATCGGATTTCCAGAACCTGCACCGCAACAAGCGCTCGCTCAGCCTGAATCTCAAGGACCCGCGCGGGGTCGAAGTGCTCAAGCGCCTGGTGAAGACGGCCGACATCCTGGTCGAGAACTACCGTCCGGACGTCAAGCACCGGCTCGGCATCGATTACGACACGCTCGCCGAGGTGAACCCGGGGCTCATCTACGCCAGCATCTCCGGCTTCGGCCAGGACGGCCCCTACCGCGACCGCGCGGGCTTCGACCAGATCGCGCAGGGCATGGGAGGCCTCATGTGGGTGACCGGGCTGCCGGGCCAGGGACCGGTGCGCGCCGGCATCCCGGTGGCCGACCTGACCGCCGGCCTGTACGCCGCGCTCGGGATCCTGATCGCGCTGCAGGAGCGCGGCCGCTCGGGCAAGGGGCAATGGGTGCAGAGCTCGCTCCTGTCGGCGATGGTGGCGATGATGGATTTCCAGGCCGCGCGCTGGCTGGTCGAGGGCCACGTCCCGGGGCAGGCCGGCAACGACCACCCGACCTCGATCCCGACCGGCGTCTTTCCGACCTCCGACGGCTACGTCAACATCGCCGCGGCCGGCAACGTCATCTGGACCCGGCTGTGCGAGGCGCTCGGCGAGCCGTCGCTCGCCGCGCAGGCCGAGTACGCCAGCGGCGCGCTGCGCTCGAAGAACCGCGCCGCGCTCAACGAGCTGCTGGCCGGCCTTACCCGGCGCCACCGCTCGAGCGAGCTGATCG
>JBAUTW010000166.1:0-8664 GCA_049582365.1 Burkholderiales bacterium
GCATCAGGACATCCGGCAGGATCGACGACCGGCGTGCGCTCCACCACCTGCTCGCCCAGCTGCGCTATGTCGACGGCGACTACAACGATCCGGGCACCTTCAAGGCGCTCAAAGTGGCGCTCGGCAAGGCCCGGCACCCGGCGCACTACCTCGCGATCCCGCCCGCGCTGTTCGCCACCGTCATCAAGGGACTCGGCGCCGCCGGCCTGGCCGAGCAGGCGCGGGTCATCGTCGAAAAGCCGTTCGGGCGCGACCTGGCGTCGGCGCGCGAGCTCAACCGCGTGGCGCGCTCGGTCTTTCCGGAAGACTCGATCTTCCGCATCGATCACTTCCTGGCGAAGGAGGCGATCATGAACATCCTTTACTTCCGCTTCGCCAACTCGTTTCTCGAGCCGATCTGGAACCGCAACTACGTGGCGAGCGTTCAGATCACCCTGTCGGAGGATTTCGGCGTCGGCAGCCGCGGCGCGTTCTACGAAACCGCCGGCTGCCTGCGCGACGTGGTTCAGAACCATCTGTTCCAGATCGTCGCGCTGCTCGCCATGGAGCCGCCGACCTACAGGGGGTTCGGCGCGGTGCACGGCGAAACCGCCGACGTGTTCCAGGCCATGTGCCCGCTCAAGCCCGACGACCTGGTGCGCGGCCAGTACGCCGGCTACCGCAGGGAAAAGGGCGTGGCGAGGCGTTCCGACGTCGAGACGTTCTGCGCCCTGCGGCTTTACATCGACTCCTGGCGCTGGGCAGGCGTGCCATGGTACCTGCGTTCCGGCAAATTTCTGGCCGAGACCGCGGCCGAGGTAATCGTCCAGCTGAAGGCGCCGCCGCAGCGCCTGTTCGCCGACTCGGCGCCGGCGTCCGGCCGGACCAACTATCTTCGCTTTCGCCTTTCCCCCAGTTCGGCCGTCGCGCTGGCGGCGCGGGTCAAGCGCGCGGGCAAGGAATTCGTCGGCGACCAGCGCGAGCTCTACCTGCTCGATCAACGTCCGGGAGAGGAAGCACCGTACGAGCGGCTCTTGAGTGACGCGATGGCCGGCAATGGAGCGCTCTTCACCCGCGAGGACGCGGTCGAAGCCGCCTGGGCGGTAGTCGAGCCGGTTCTGGCAAAGCATCCACGGGCCAGGCCCTACAGGCGCGGCAGCTGGGGGCCGAAGGCAGCCGACGCGCTGATCGCAGCGCATGGCAGCTGGCACAACCCGATGCCCGGCCGGGCGCGCGAGGGGAAGCGGGGGCAACGATGAACGCGACGCGACGTCTGCACGATCTGGGGCAAAGCCTGTGGCTCGATAACATCACGCGCGCTCTGCTGACCAGCGGCACGCTCGCGCGTTACATATCGGACCTGGCGGTCACGGGGCTGACCTCGAACCCCACCATCTTCGATCACGCCGTCAAGGAGGGCGATTTCTACGACGACGCGATCCGCACCAGGGCGCGCGCGGGCGCGTCGGCCGAGGACTTGTTCTTCGAGCTCGCGTTGGAGGACCTGACCCGGGCGGCGGATCTGTTCCGTCCGATTCACGACGCCAGCGGCGGCGCGGACGGCTGGGTGTCGCTGGAGGTATCGCCCCTGCTTGCGGACGACTGCGCCGCCACCATCGGGGCGGCGGCGCGCCTTCATGCGCGCGCCCGGCGAGCCAATCTTTTCATCAAGATCCCCGGTACCCGCGCCGGCCTGCCCGCGATCGAGGAATCGATCTTCGCCGGCGTGCCGGTGAACGTCACGCTGCTGTTTTCGCGCGAGCATTACCTCGCGGCGGCCGAAGCGTACCTGCGCGGCATCGAGCGCCGCATCGCGGCAGGGCTCGATCCGAAGGTCGCATCGGTGGCGTCGATCTTCGTCAGCCGCTGGGACGTCGCAGTCAAGGACAAGGTTCAGGCGCAGTTGCGCAATCGCCTCGGCATCGCCATCGCCATGCGCACGTACCAGGCCTATCGCGATCTGCTGGCCTCGCCGCGCTGGCAGAAACTGGCCGCTGCCGGCGCGCGGCCGCAGCGCCTGCTGTGGGCCAGCACCGGAACCAAGGATCCCTCCGCCTCGGACGTTGCATACGTCGAGGCGCTGGCGGTGCCGCAGACGATCAACACCATGCCCGAGAAGACGCTGCTCGCCTTTGCCGATCACGGCAAGCTGGGCGACGCGGTGCGAATCGACGGCGGCAGCGCCGAGGCGTTGCTCGCGCAATTCAAGCGCGCGGGCGTCGACGATGAAGCGCTCGCCGCCGATCTGCAGCGCGAAGGCACCGAATCCTTCGTCAGGTCATGGCGCGACCTGATGCTCCGCATCGACTCGAAAAGCGAACGCCTGACGGCGTCCCGTCAGGCGTAAGACGCGCGCGACCGTTCCTATCCGCCCCGCGCGGCCCGAGCTGCGCTGGCCACCGCCTTGTACGCGGTCGCGATGGCGACGCCGGCGCCGCAACGCTGCCGCATCCAGTCCTGGTGCGCCAGCAGGCTGCCGGCGGCGAACAAGCGTGGATGGGCGGGCTTGCCCGCCGCATCCAGCGGCCGCCATTGTTCGTCGACAGTCACGCCCGAGCGGTTGATGGCGTGGCCGCGCGGATCGAAGTAGTCCGGGCGGTACCATTGCGCGCGTCCCTCGGGCTGCTCCACGGCGAGGTTCGCCAGGGTTTCCCGGATCCCGTCGGGGTCCGCCCTCAACCCGCCGGAGGTGAAGCGCCCGGTCGCGAGCACGGCGGCCGCGGCCTCGATCGTGACCTCGCCATAAACGTCCTCCAGCCGCGCGCTGACGCCCTTTGACAGGAGCTGGAGACGCTTGACCCTGTGCTGCGGCTCAAGCGCGACGCCGCGTCGCGGCAGCTCGGTCTCGAACAGTTCACGCAGGCGCACGCCGGGCACCGCGGGCGGCATGGTGGGGATTTCGAACACGGGCACCCCCAGCAGGGATTGGAGCTCCCGATGCACATGATCCGGCCGATGCACGCCGAGGATCGCCGGCAGGCCCAGCGCCTGCGCGCTTCCGAGCAGGGGCGCGACGCGTTCGGCCAGGCGTTGCCGGGTGGCGGGCACTTCCATGGCGCGCGCCAGCACCTCGGCGTACACCTCGGCGCCGCTGTCCATGTCGGGAAAGCCGATGCGCAGCGCGCGCAGACCGGGCCAGCGTGGCGCCAGGTTCGCGACCAGCTCGCGTGCGCTGAAACCGTTGAGGCCGACGAAGTCGACCACGAGAGTGTCGAGGCCGCGAGCCATCGCCGCGATTGCCGGCTGCATCGTGAGGGGCAGCGAGAGCGTGGGCTTCAGCGTGCCCGCCGGCGTCAGCGCGAGCAGGTTGCGCTGGCCGGGCGAGGTATACCCGAGCCCCAGCTCGCCGAGGGTCCGGGTGAAGCGGGTGAACGCGGTGCGGATGTCGTCTTCGGCGATGCTGGCCAGGGGGTGACGGGGCTCGTCCTCGCGCAGCCGGATCAGAGCCTGCCACGGATCGTCGACAAAGCGCCTGCCGTCGTGGCCCAGCAGGTCCAGGTAACCGGTGGTGAACGCGATCACGCCGCTGTTTCCGACTTGCGCCACGCCGACCCCGCGCTCCAGCGCGAACAGGCTTGCCGCCATGCCGGCAAGCCCGGAGCCGATCACCAGCAGCTCGGTGCGATGGCGACGCGGCTGCTTGATCATGGGTCCTGCACTGCGGTCGGCGGGCGGCGCTCGTCGTCGTCGGCGAGCTGGTCCAATCCGAGCAGCGCGCAGTGCAGCGCCTCGGCCAGCTCCAGCTGCGGCAGGTGCTCGCCCCAAGCCACCGGCGCGACGCCCTTGAAGCGCTGGGCCACGAAGTCGCGCGTGTTGCGCAGCCCCAGCGGCGAGTCGTACACCTGCCGGTCGTAAAGGTGCGACGTCACCCGCAGGCTGCAGAACGCGCCCTGACAGCTGCCCTTGCCGACACGGCTGCGAACGGCAATCGCGTTGAGGCTCATCTGCGATTCCGCGCCGGGCGCGTTGGCGACGATGGCGTCGATCGCCGATGCGGGCACCATTTCGCATTCGCACAGGATCAGGTCGCCCGGCTGGCGCCGCGCGACCCAGTAGCGGGGCGCGAATCCCGGCTCGGTCCAGCGTATGGCCTCCCCGGAGGGCAGCGGCGCGGTCCGGGTCTTGCACGGCTGGCTGTTGCCCAGTCGCCGCGCGACCAGGTTGCCGGTCTTCTCGGCCATCAGGCGAAACGTGGTGAGCTTGCCGCCCGCCACCGTGGCGAAATTGGCGAGGCCCTCGGACTCGTGGTCGAACAAGCTGAAGCCGCGACTGGCCTTGCGCCCGTCAGCGCCGGCGCCGGCCGCCATCAGCAGCGGACGCACGCCCGAAAATGCGCGGATGAAGCGCGTGTGCGCGATCTGCGGCACCATTGCGACGCCTTCGGCGACGAGACGATCGACCTCGGCCACGCTGGGATGGATCTCGTCCAGGCTCTGCACCGTCTCCGAGGTGGTGCCGAGCAGCGACACCGTGCCCCCGGGCACCAGGATGTCGCCGTCGCCGGGCCGGCGCAGGCGGTTGATCACGCGCCGGCCGATGCGCGCGTTGCTGATGATCAGGGTGCCCTTGGAATAGAGCAGGTTGACGCCGGAGCAGCCGGCCAGGCGCGCCACCCGCATGGCCCAGGCTCCGGCGGCGTTGACCACCTGGCGCGCGTGGATGGTCGTCGTCCGACCGGTTCGCGTATCGCGGCAGATCGCGCTGCGGATGGTGTCGCCGTCGACCACGAAGCGCTCGAGTTCCGTGTGCGAAAGAAAGATGCTCTGCGTCAGCTGCCGCGCGTGGTTGACGTTCTCGAGCGTGATGCGAAACGGGTCGATGGTCGCGTCGGGCACCGTATACGCGGCGATCAGCTTTTCGCTCAGGCAGGGCTCGAGCTCCCGCGCCTCGGCGGGCGTGATGGAGGTGCATTCGATGCCGGCCGAGCGGCAGTGTTCCGGGAAGCGGGCGGCGAACTCCGGGTCGTCGCCCTCGAGCGCGACGAACAGGCCGCCGCAGGCATCGATGCATTCCGGGGCGACCGCCCTGAGGATTTCGCCCTCGCGCCGGCATTCGGCGGCCGTGTCCGCGTCGCCCGCCGCGTACCTGCCGCCGCTGTGCAGCAGGCCGTGGTTGCCGCCGGAGGCCCCCGCGTTGAGGTCGCGCCGGTCGATGAGCAGGCAATGAACGCCGCGCAGCGCCAGATCGCGCATCACGCCGGTCCCGGTCACGCCGCCGCCGACGATCAGCGCTTCGGTTTCGAATACCGGGCCGTCGCGTGCCGGTCGCGTGCCCACCCTCAGAGCCCGAGCCGCGCCAGATCGGGTCCCAGGTACTTGCGCTCGTTCTCGCCCAGGATGCCGAGCGAAAGGCAGATCAGGGTCCAGAAATGCACGACGCGGTATGCGCCGTGGAAATGCTGACCGAGGTCTTCGATCTGCGAGTGGCAGTTGTGGCAGGGCGTGAGCACGTAATCGGCCTGCGTCGTCGCGATCTGATCAAATTTGCGCTTGCCGTAGGCGTAGCGCAGCTCCTTCATGCCTGCCTGCAGGAACCCGCCGCCGCCGCCGCAGCAGTAGTTGGCGCTGCGACTGGGCGCCATGTCGATGAAGTTCTGCTCCCCCACCAGCGTGCGCGCGACGAAGCGCAGGTCGTCCGCCATTGGATCGCCCAGGGACTTGCGCACCAGCTGGCAGGGGTCCTGCACGGTGAACTTGATGCCCTGCGTGTTCCACGCGGCGTTGATCGGCAGGCGGCCTTCGCGGATCCAGCGCGCGTAGTAGGTCACCAGGCTGTCCGCCTCGAAGTCGGCCCTGAGACCGAAGCGCTCGACGCCCTTCCACAGCGTATAGAACGAGTGGCCGCACTCGGTATTGAGCCACACCTTGCAGCCCAGCCGGTTGACCGCGTCGACGCGCTGCTCGACCATCTTGCGCCAGCTCTCATCGTCGCCGGTGAACATGCAGAAGTTTTCCGCCGCCCAGCCCTTCGATGAATAGGTCCAGTCCGCGCCCACGTAGTCGAAGATCTTCCACAGGGGGCCCATCTCCTCCGGCTCCGTGGCCGGCTCGCGCGAGTTCTGGTTGACGAAGAAGTGCGCCCCCTGCTTGTCGACGGGCGCATTCAGCCGCGCGAAGCGCTGGTCCTGCTCGCGTACCGATATCACCGTCTCCTCGACGGCCTCGACGAAATCCTGCTCTTGCAGACCCATCGCGCTGGTCGACGCAAAGCGCATCTGCGCCTCGCAGGAGCGCACGATCCCCCTGGGCTTCTTGTCCGTCGGCCAGGCGCCCCGGGCCAGGCCAACCAGCACCGAAACGTCGATGCTCATCGGGCAGATGTACTTGCAGCGCTGGCATTGCGTGCAGGTCCAGATCCACGGCGTGGTGGACAACTCCTCGTTCATGTCCAGCATGGCCATGCGGATGAAGCGCCGCGGATCCATGCCTTCGAGGCCGGATGCGGGGCAGCCTGCGGAGCACAGCCCGCAGCTCAGGCAGGCGTCGTAGCTGGCGCCCGCAGGCAGCAGATCGCGCGCGGCGGCCTTGAAGTCGATCGTCCGGGCGGCGGTCGGGGATGCGGTGTTCATGAGCCTTCGATGCGCGGCGCTGCAACGCTAAGTGTGCACATTGTGCGCCGTTTCGGGGCAAGCCGGCTTGACTGAGAAGTTCGGGCAACGAAAATGGTTGACGGTTGTCACAGCGGCAAGGAGAAATGAATCATGACGGGACGAACTCTTTCACCTGATCTGCTGCACAGGATTGACGCCTACTGGCGCGCCGCCAACTTCCTGTCGGTCGGGCAGATCTACCTCTACGACAACCCGCTGCTGAAGCGGCCGTTGAAGCTCGAAGACGTGAAGCACATGCTGCTGGGCCACTGGGGCACCACTCCGGGGCAGAACTTCGTCTACGCGCACCTGAACCGGATCATCAAGAAATACGACCTCGACATGATTTACGTCTCCGGCCCCGGGCATGGCGGTCCGGCGGTGGTGGGCAACACCTATCTCGAGGGAACCTACAGCGAGATCTACCCCGACGTCAGCCAGGACGAGGCGGGGCTGCGCCGGCTGTTCATCCAGTTCTCGTTTCCCGGCGGCATTCCGAGCCATGCCTCGCCCGAGTGCCCGGGCTCGATCCATGAGGGCGGCGAGCTCGGCTATTCGCTCAGCCATTCGTTCGGCGCGGTGTTCGACAACCCCGACCTGCTCGTCGCCTGCGTGGTCGGCGACGGCGAGGCGGAGACGGGGCCGCTGGCCACGGCGTGGCATTCCAACAAGTTTCTCAATCCGGCCAGCGACGGCGCGGTACTGCCGATCCTGCATCTGAACGGCTACAAGATTTCCAACCCGACCATCCTCGCCCGTATCGAGCGCGAAGAACTGGAACAGTTGCTGCGCGGCTACGGCTGGACGCCGACCTTCGTCGAAGGTCACGAGCCCGAGCCGATGCACGAGGCGATGGCCGCGGCGCTCGACGCGGCGGTCGAGCGGATCAGGGAAATCCAGCACGACGCCCGCGTCAACGGCATCCTCACGCGGCCGCGCTGGCCGATGATCGTGCTCAATTCGCCCAAGGGCTGGACCGGCCCGAAGGTGGTCGATGGGCTGCAGATCGAAGGCACATTCCGTGCGCACCAGGTGCCGCTCGCCGACCCGCGGACCCATCCGGGACACCTCAAGCTACTGGAAGACTGGCTGAGGAGCTACCGGCCGCAGGAACTGTTCGACCAGCAGGGCCGGCTGGTCCCGGAGCTGTCCGAGCTGGCGCCCGAGGGCGAGCGGCGCATGGGCGCCAATCCCCACGCCAACGGCGGCATGCTGCTGCGCGACCTGCGCATGCCGGACTTCCGCGACTACGCGGAGAAGGTGCCCGCGCCGGGCGCGCCCGGCCCGGGCGACACGCTGGTGCTCGGGCGCTTCCTGCGCGACGTGGCGAAGCTGAACGCCGAGCAGCGCAATTTCCGGCTGTTCGGCCCCGACGAGACGCTCTCCAACCGGCTGGGAGCCGTGTTCGAAGCCACCAATCGCCAGTGGGACGCCAGAACCGTGCCGAACGACGAGTTTCTCGCCCCCGGCGGCCGGGTGCTCGACTCGATGCTGAGCGAGCACCAGTGCGAGGGCTGGCTCGAGGGCTACCTGCTCACCGGGAGGCACGGACTGTTCAACTGCTACGAAGCGTTCATCCACATCATCGACTCGATGTTCAACCAGCACGCCAAGTGGCTCAAGGTCACCGCGCACCTGCCCTGGCGGCGCAAGATCTCCTCGCTCAACTATCTGCTCGCCTCGCACGTCTGGCGCCAGGACCACAACGGCTTTACCCACCAGGATCCCGGCTTCATCGACAACGTGGTGAACAAGAAGGCGGAGGTCGTGCGGGTCTACTTTCCGCCGGACGCGAACTGCCTGCTGTCGGTGATGGATCATTGCCTGCGCAGCCGCCATTACGTCAACGTGGTGGTCGCCGGCAAGCACCCGGCGCCGCAATGGCTGACGATGGACGCCGCGCTCAAGCACTGCAGCGAAGGCATCGGCATCTGGCAATGGGCCAGCAACGACCAGGGCGCGGCGCCCGACGTGGTCATGGCCTGCTGCGGCGACGTGCCGACGCTGGAAACGCTTGCCGCCGTCTCCATCCTGCGCGAGCATCTGCCGGAGCTAAGAATCCGCGTGGTCAACGTGGTCGACCTGATGAAGCTGCA
>JBAUTW010000167.1:0-14611 GCA_049582365.1 Burkholderiales bacterium
GCGCGGCCCGGCCGCGCAGGCGCGCACGTTGTACGAGGAAAGCGAGCAGAGCGCGCGGCGGCGCGAAGCGCGGCGCGCCGAGCGCGCTCTGACGGTCGAGCCGGCGCGCGAACTTCACGGGCGACCGACCAAGAGGGACCGCCGCAACCTCGAGCGTCTGCGGCGCGGCGACTGACGTTCCGCCCTATTTCCTCTTGAGCATGGTCTGCGCGTCGTCGACGACCTTGAACGGGCTCCTGCCCCACAGGATCGCGCCGTAGAAGAAGGTCTCGAGCTTGGCGTCGTTGAGCGCCCGCCACTGGTACTGGTTGACCAGGATCACCTGGCCGGTCATGCCGAGGTCGCCGATCACCGTGAAGTGGGCCTCCTGGACCGGCTTTTGCGGCGGCTTGTCCCACTTGACCGGGTCGACGCTCGAGATCGAGCCCGGCTGCTCGCCGGGAAAGACGTCGAACGAGCCGTGGCAGCCGTCCTGGCTGCGCAACGAGCATGCAAGGCGGCTCCCGCGGGGTGGCATCGGGCGAACCCGGGATCAGGCGGCGACCGCGGCCGCCGCGCCGCCGGTGCCCATCAGCTCGCGCAGCACATAGGGCAGGATCCCGCCGTGCCTGTAGTAGTCGACCTCGATCGCGGTGTCGATGCGCGACTTGACCTTGACCTGGCGGCTGGTGCCGTCCTTGCGCTTGATGAACAGCATCAGCTCCTGCTGCGGCCGGATGTCGTCCATGCCGAGCACGTCGACCGTCTCGTCACCCTGCAGGCCGAGCGACTGCGCCGAGTCCGAGCCCATGAACTGCAGCGGCAGCACGCCCATGCCGACCAGGTTCGAGCGGTGGATGCGCTCGAAACTGCGCGCGATCACCGCCTTGACGCCGAGCAGCTGGGTGCCCTTGGCGGCCCAGTCGCGCGACGAGCCGGTGCCGTACTCCTCGCCGCCGAACACGACCGTCGGCGTGCCTTCGGCGAGGTAGCGCATGGCCGCGTCGTAGATCGGCATCTTCTCGCCCTTGAAGAGGGTCAGCCCGCCTTCGGTGCCCGGCAGCATCAGGTTCTTGATCCGCACGTTGGCGAAGGTGCCGCGCATCATGACCTCGTGGTTGCCGCGCCGCGCGCCGTAGCTGTTGAAGTCCGCCACCGAAACATCGTTCTCCTGCAGATAGATGCCCGCGGGCGAGGTCGGCTTGATCGAGCCCGCCGGCGAAATGTGGTCGGTGGTGACCGAGTCGCCGAACATTCCGAGGATGTGGGCGCCGGCGATCCCCGCGACCTTCGCCGGCTGCATGCCGAAGTTCTCGAAGAACGGCGGCTCGGCGATGTAGGTCGACTCGGGCCAGGGGTAGACCTGGCCGGACGGGGCGGAGATCTTCTTCCACAGCGGGGTAGCCTCGCCCAGCCCCGAGTACAGGCGACGGAAGGTCTTGGGGTCCATGGCGAGCTTCATCAGCGCCTCGACCTCGTCGTGCGAGGGCCAGATGTGGCCGATGTAGACGTCCTGGCCGTCCTTCGACTTGCCGAGCGGCTCGGTGCGGAAATCGCGCAGCATGGTGCCGGCGATCGCGTAGGCCACCACCAGCGGCGGGCTGGCGAGAAAGTTGGCGCGGATGTTGGGGTGGATGCGCGCCTCGAAGTTGCGGTTGCCCGAGAGCACCGCGGCGCACACCAGGTCGTTCTTGACCACTGCTTCCTCGATCGATTGCGCGAGCGGCCCGGCGTTGCCGATGCAGGTGGTGCAGCCGTAGCCGGCGAGGTAGAAGCCGAGCTTCTCCAGGTAGGGCAGCAGTCCGGCCTTGGTCAGGTATTCGGTCACGACGCGCGAGCCCGGCGCGAGCGAGGTCTTGATGTGCGGCTTGACCTTCAGCCCGAGCTCGACCGCCTTCTTGGCCAGCAGCCCGGCGGCGAGCAGCACCCCGGGATTGGAGGTGTTGGTGCAGGAGGTGATCGCCGCGATCAGCACGTCGCCCGAGCCGACATCGATGCCATCGAAGGTCTTGAAGCGCTTGCCGAGCCCCTCGGGTTTCTTGGCGAAGCCGTTCTCGGCCACCGGCTTGGCGTAAAGGCTGGTGAAAGTGCTCTTCACCCGTTCCAGCCCGATGCGGTCCTGCGGCCGCTTGGGTCCCGCGAGCGAGGGCATGACCGACGCCAGGTCGAGCTCGAGCGTCTCGCTGTAGTCGATGCTGCCGTCGGCCGGCATGCCGAACAGCCCCTGGGCCTTGAAATAGGCTTCCAGCGCGTCGATTTCGGCGTCGGTGCGGCCGGTGCCGCGGAAATAGTCGAGCGTCTTGTCGTCCACCGGGAAAAAGCCCATGGTCGCGCCGTACTCCGGCGCCATGTTGGCGAGCGTCGCACGGTCGGGAACCTTCAGCGAGGCGGCGCCGGCGCCGAAGAACTCGACGAACTTGCCCACCACCTTCGCCTTGCGCAACATTTCGGTCACGGTCAGGACCAGGTCGGTCGCGGTGCAGGCGGGGTGCAGCCTTCCCTTGAGGTGCACGCCGACCACGTCCGGGGTCAGGAAGTACACCGGCTGGCCGAGCATGCCGGCCTCGGCCTCGATGCCGCCGACGCCCCAGCCCACCACGCCGATGCCGTTGATCATCGTGGTGTGGCTGTCGGTGCCGACCAGCGTGTCGGGGTAATACACGCCGTCCCCGGACTTGTGCACTCCGCGCGCGAGGTACTCGAGGTTGACCTGGTGCACGATGCCGATGCCCGGCGGTACGACCTTGAAGGTGTCGAAGGCCTGCATGCCCCATTTCATGAACTGGTAGCGCTCCTGGTTGCGCTTGAACTCCAGGCGCATGTTGAGGTCGAGCGCGTTCTTGGTGCCGTAGTGGTCGATCTGCACCGAGTGGTCGACCACCAGGTCGACCGGCACCAGCGGTTCGATCATTTTCGGGTTCTGGCCCATCTTTTGCGCCACGCTGCGCATCGCGGCGAGATCGGCGAGCAGCGGCACACCGGTGAAGTCCTGCAGCAGGATGCGCGCCAGCACGAACGGGATCTCGTCAGTGCGTGGCGCATTCGGCTGCCAGCCGGCGAGCTGGCGCACGTGCGCCTCGGTGATCTTCTTGCCGTCGCAGTTCCTGAGCACCGATTCGAGCACGATGCGCACCGAGACCGGCAAGCGCTCGATCTTCAGCCCGAGCGCCTTGCCCAGCTGCTTGAGCGAGTAGTACTTCCCGTTCTTCAGCGGCTGCAGGGTGTCGTGGAGGTTGTGCGGCATGTTCAGGATCCCTTTTTCGATTGCAGATATTGCGCGAAGCTGGCGCTGCGGTAGGCGCCGCTGGCGACGTATTCTCCGAGCAGCAGGAACTCCTTCGGGTCGTAGAGGGCGCCGCGCTGGGTCACCAGCGGCGTGCCGTCCAGGCCGTAGAAGATGAAGGTCGGCGTGTAGCGAATGCCGGCGGCGCGCGCGAACTCCTTCTCGATCAGGTTCTTGCCATCGAAGCCGGTGATCGTCTGGTCGCCGCGGGTGTCGATCTGGAACAGCTGAAAGTGCTTGCGGTAGTAAGCCTGCACGTCGGGGCGCGACAGGACCTCGCGCTTCATGCGCGCGCAGTAGGGGCAGTCGTCGAACTCGTACATCACGACGATCGCCTGCTTGCCCGCCTTCTTCGCGTCCGCGGCCTCCGCTTTCAGGTCGCCCAGGAAGGGATGGAAGAAATAGTCTATCGGGTCGCGGTACGCGGCCGTCGGTGCGGCCTGTGCAGCCGGCGCGAGCAGGCACAGCAGAAGCAGCGAGAAACTGCGGAATTCACGAAGCATTATTGTTCAGCTCCTCCAGTACGCGCGTGCGCTCTTCGAGCAGGGCGGCGAGCTGCTCGTCGCAGCGCGCGATCGGCGTAGGGTATTCGCGCACTTGCGCGCAGAGATCGTCGAACTTGCGCTGCAGCAAAAGCCGGTTTTCGTCGGCGCGAGTCACGGCGCCCCCTCAGATCACGAACAGGTCCACGAACTCGTTCACCGGCATGCCATGCAGCCGGCCGGCGTCCATGCAGGCCTCGAGGATCGCATTCTGCTGCTTGGATGGGAAGCGGCGCGCAAGGTTTCGTTTGAATTTTTCCACCAGCACCGGCATGCCCTCCCTGCGCCGGCGCTTGTGGCCGATCGGGTATTCGCACACGAATTCCCCCAGCTTGCTGCCGTCCTTGAACTCCACCGTCAGCGCGTTGGCGATCGAGCGCTTGTCAGGGTCGTGATAGTCGCGCGTAAAGCCCTTGTCTTCGACGCAGCTAATCCGGGCGCGCAGCGCGTCGATGCGCGGGTCAGCGGCGATCGAATCCTCGTAGTCGCCGGCGGTCAGGCGGCCGAACAGGATCGGCACCGCCACCATGTACTGGATGCAGTGGTCGCGGTCCGCCGGATTGTTGAGCGGACCCTTCTTGTCGATGATGCGCATGCACGCCTCGTGCGTGCGGATGGTGATCTTCTTGATGTCCTCCGGGCTGCGATTCTGGCTTTTCAGCGCCTCGTGGATCTGCATCGCGCATTCGACCGCGGTCTGCGAGTGGAATTCGGCCGGGTAGGAGATCTTGAACAGCACGTTCTCCATCACGTAGGAGCCGAACGGCCGCTGGAACTTGAACTGCTTGCCCTTGAACGAGACGTCGTAGAAGCCCCAGGTCTTGGCCGTCAGCACCGACGGGTAGCCCATCTCGCCGGTCCTGGAGATCAGGGCCAGGCGAACGCCGCGACTGGTGGCGTCGCCCGCCGCCCAGCTCTTGCGCGAGCCGGTGTTCGGCGCGTGGCGGTAGGTGCGCAGGCTCTGGCCGTCGACCCAGGCCTGGGACACCGCGTTCACCACCTCCTCGTAGCTGCAGCCGATCATTTGCGCCACGACCGCGGCGCTGGCGACCTTGACCAGCAGCACGTGGTCGAGGCCGACGCGGTTGAAGCTGTTCTCTAACGCGATGACGCCCTGGATTTCGTGCGCCTTGATCATTCCGGTCAGCACGTCGCGCATCAGCAGCGGCTTCTTCGCGCTGCGCGAGACCCAGTCCGCGGCGGCGAGGATGCCGCCCAGGTTGTCGGACGGGTGACCCCACTCGGCGGCGAGCCAGGTGTCGTTGAAGTCGAGCCAGCGGATCATGGCCCCGATGTTGAACGCGGCCTGAACCGGGTCGAGCTGGAACCGGGTGCCCGGCACCTTGGCGCCGTTCGGCACCACGGTTCCCGGCACGACCGGCCCGAGCAGCTTGGTGCACGCGGGGTACTCGAGCGCCTCGAAGCCGCAGCCGAGCGTGTCCATCAGGCAGTAGCGCGCGGTCTCGTAGGCGTCCTTGCTCGTTACCTTGTGCTTGGTGACGTAGTCCGCGATCTGGGTCAGTACCTTGTCCGGCGCGCGCCGGACATTCGAAATGTGGCCGGACATCTATTTGTCCGCTTCGGTGAGCGGCTCGAAGGTGTACTCGGCGCCGCCGGACAAGGCGGGGTGGCGCGGCGGCGGGGGCGGGGTACGGACCGACGGGTCCTTGTCCCACCACGCGTCGCGCCCGATACGCTGCGACTCGATTTCCTCGGGATGCTGCGCGAGGAACTGGCGCATGAACTTGGTGAGGTCGGATTCGTACTGGGCCATGCTCAGGTCCTTTCTTTCATCGGTTGCCACTTGCGGTTGTCGGGCCCCGTGTAGTTCGCGCCGGGGCGAATGATCTTGCCGTCGATGCGCTGTTCGATCACGTGCGCCGACCAGCCGCTGGTGCGCGAAATGACGAACAGCGGGGTGAACATCGCGGTCGGCACTCCCATCATGTGATAGCTGGTCGCGCTGTACCAGTCCAGGTTGGCGAACATCTTCTTCTCGCGCGACATCACCTGCTCGATGCGCTCGGAGATGTCGAACAGCTTCATGTCGCCCGCGTCCTGCGACAGGCGCTTGGCGACCGCCTTGATTACCTCGTTGCGTGGATCGGCGATCGTGTACACGGGGTGGCCGAAGCCGATGATGACCTGCTTTTCGGCCACGCGCCGCACGACGTCGGCTTCGGCCTGCTCGGGCGTGTCGTAGCGGCCGATGACGTCGAACGCGAACTCGTTGGCGCCGCCGTGCTTGGGCCCCTTGAGCGCGCCGATGCCGCCGGTGATGGCGGAATACATGTCGGAGCCGGTGCCGGCGATGACGCGGCAGGTGAAGGTCGAGGCGTTGTACTCGTGCTCGGCGTACAGGATGAGCGAGGTGTGCATCGCCCGCACCCACAGCTCGCTCGGCTTGCGGCCGTGCAGCAGGTGCAGGAATTGCCCGCCGATCGAGTCGTCGTCGGTCTCGACGTCGATCCGCCGTCCCGAATGGGAGAAGTGATACCAGTAGAGCAGCATCGAGCCCAAGCTCGCCATCAGCCGGTCGGCGATGTTGCGCGCCTCCGACAACTTGTGGTCCTGGTTCTCCGGCAACAGCGAGCCGAGCGCCGAGCAGGCGGTGCGCATCACGTCCATCGGGTGCGCGTTGGCCGGGATGCATTCGAGAATGTCCTGCACCGCGGCCGGAATGCCGCGCAGGCCCCGGAGCTTGGCCTTGTAGGCCGCCAGCTCGGCGGCGTTCGGCAGCTTGCCGTGCACCAGCAGGTAGGCGATTTCCTCGAATTCGGCCTCGTCGGCGAACTCGAGGATGTCGTAGCCGCGGTAGTGCAGGTCGTTGCCGCTGCGCCCGACCGTGCACAGGGCCGTGTTGCCGGCCGGAACGCCGGACAAGGCGACGGATTTCTTGGGCTTAGGCGTTGCTGCGGGCTGAGAAGAGCTCATCGAGTTTTTCCTCGTATGCGTGGTAGTCGAGGCATTCGTACAGCTCGTCGCGCGTCTGCATGGTTGCGACGACGTTTTTCTGCGTGCCTTCGCGGCGCAGCGTCTGGTACACGTTGAGCGCGGCCTTGTTCATGGCGCGGAACGCCGAGAGCGGGTAGAGCGCCAGCGCCACGCCGGCCGAACGCAGCTCGTCGAGCGTGAACAGCGGCGTCTTGCCGAACTCGGTGATGTTGGCGAGCACCGGCACCTTGGTCGCATCGACGAACTTGCGATACATGGCGAGCTCGGTAATCGCCTCGGGAAAGATCATGTCCGCGCCCGCGCTGGCGTAGGCCTCCGCGCGCTCGAGCGCGCGCTCGAGTCCTTCGCTCGCCAGCGCGTCGGTGCGCGCCATGACGACGAACTCGGGGTCGCCGCGGGCGTCTACCGCGGCCTTGATGCGGTCGCACATCTCCTGTTGCGACACCAACTCCTTGCCCGGCCGGTGGCCGCAGCGCTTGGCGCCGACCTGGTCCTCGATGTGCATCGCCGCGGCGCCGAACTTGATCAGCGAGCGGGTGGTACGGGCGACGTTGAACGCGCTCGCGCCGAAGCCGGTGTCGACGTCGACCAGCAGCGGCAGGTCGCACACGTCGGTGATGCGCCGGATGTCGGTCAGCACATCGTCGAGGTTCGAGATGCCGAGGTCGGGCATGCCGAGCGAGCCGGCCGCGACGCCGCCGCCGGACAGGTAGATCGCGCGATAGCCCGAACGCCTGGCGAGCAGCGCATGGTAGGCGCAGATCGCGCCGATCACCTGCAGCGGCGATTCCTGCTTCAGCGCCAGGCGGAACTTCGCTCCGGGGGAGGTCTGGTTCATCGCGTCGCTCCTAGCCGAGCAGGTGCTTGATGCCGTCGCGCTCCTCGTGCAGCTCCTTCAACGTCGCGTCCATGCGCTTGCGGCTGAAGTCGCTGATCTCGATGCCCTTGACGATCTGGTACTGCCCGCCCTTGCACGTGACGGGATAGCCGTACAGCACGCCCTCGGCGATGCCGTAGCTGCCGTCGGCCGGGATCCCCATGGTGACCCAGTCGCCTTCGGGGGTTCCGGAGACCCAGGTGCGCACGTGGTCGATCGCGGCGTTGGCGGCGCTCGCCGCCGACGAAAGTCCGCGCGCCTCGATGATCGCCGCGCCGCGCTTCTGCACGGTGGGAATGAGCGTCTTCTCCAGCCACTCCTGGTCGTTGATCATCGGCCACACCTGCTTGCCTTCGCACTCGGCCTGGAACAGGTCGGGATACTGGGTCGCCGAGTGATTGCCCCAGACGGTGACTTTGCGGATCGACGACAGCGGCCTGCCGAGCTTGTGCGCGATCTGGGACAGGGTGCGGTTGTGGTCGAGGCGCATCATGCCGGTGAATTGGGCCGGCTTGAGCGAGGGGGCGTTCTTCATCGCGATCAGGGCATTGGTGTTGGCCGGGTTGCCGACCACCAGTACCTTGACGTTGCGATTCGCGACCTGGTCGAGGGCTCGCCCCTGCGGCGCGAAGATCTTGCCGTTGGCCTCCAGCAGATCCTTTCGTTCCATTCCCGGCCCGCGCGGGCGCGCGCCGACCAGCAGCGCGACTTCGACGTCCTTGAATGCGACCATCGGGTCGGCAGCGGCCTGCATTGCGTACAGCAGGGGAAAGGCGCAATCGTCCAGTTCCATCATGACGCCCTTGAGCGCCTTCTGCGCCTTGTCGTCCGGAATCTCGAGCAGCTGCAGGATGACGGGCTGATCCCGGCCGAGCATCTCGCCGCTGGCAATGCGAAACAGAAGGCTGTAGCCGATTTGGCCGGCGGCGCCGGTGACGGCGACGCGTACGGGGGCTTTGGACATTTTGGCTCCGGAAGGGCGCGTTCGTGAGGTGGTCGGTGATTCTAGGCCGGTGGCCCGGCTGCGCGCGCCATGGTATGCGGCCCCTGATGCGAAGTCAACGCGTCTTATGTCTTATAAAAGACATATGACACAATATAGACGACCACCGCTTTCTGTGCTGAAATGACTTTCATGACGTCGCCCACTTTCAGGCCGCTGTACAAGCAAATCAAGGAGTTGTTGCTGGACGGGCTGCGCGGCGGCGAGTGGCGCCCGGGCGACGCGATCCCGAGCGAGATCGAGCTCGCTGCGCGCTACCGGGTCAGCCAGGGAACGGTGCGCAAGGCGATCGACGAGCTCGCGGCGGACAACCTGCTGGTGCGTCGCCAGGGCAGGGGCACCTTCGTCGCGAGTCACGGCGAGCCGCAGGTCCGGTTCCGTTTCCTGCGCCTGGCACCCGACGCGGGCGGCCCGGTAGCTGCCGAGCGCAAGCTGCTCGACTTTCGGCGCGCGCGCGCAAGCGCCGAGGTCGCGCGCTTGCTCGAGCTGCGCACGGGCGACAGCATGATTGTGCTGACGCGCCTGCTGCTGTTCTCCGGCGATCCGGTCGTGCTGGAGGAGGTCTGGCTGCCGGCCGGCCTGTTTCGCGGGCTCACCGCGGCGGCAATCACCGAGCACAAGGGCGCGCTCTACAACCTGTTCGAAACCGAATACGGCACCCGCATGGTGCGCGCCGAGGAGAAGCTCAAGGCCAGATCAGCCGACGCCGAAACTGCGAAACTGCTGGCGGTCGAGCCGCGCCACGCGCTGCTCGAAGTCGAGCGCCTTTCATACACTTACGGCGATCGTCCGGTCGAATGGCGGCGCGGGCTGTACAAGACGGATCGCCACTTCTACCGCAGCGAGCTGGGGTAAATGACGCATTGCAGCGATATAATCGATTTATGTCGCAAGCGGCCGTCAACAAGAAACGTCCGAAGTACCTCAACCTGAGCGCGCTCCTGTTCGAGATCCGCCTGCCGCTGGCGGGTTGGGTATCGATCCTGCACCGGATCAGCGGTGCGCTGATGTTCGTCGCCACGCTCTGGCTGCTCTTCATGCTCGATCGCAGCCTGGTCTCTGCGCGCGAGTTCGAGTTCGTGCGGCACTACCTCGGCCTGGTGCCGGTCAAGCTCGCGCTGCTGGTCCTGATCTGGGCTTATTGCCATCATTTCTGCGCCGGCATCCGCTTCCTGCTGCTCGAGACGCAGCGCGGCTGGGACAAGTCCACCGCGCGCCTCACCAGCATCATCGTGCTGGTGGCGGGCCTTGCGCTTACGGTGTTGTTCGGAGCCAAGCTATGGTGAGCCGCATCGTGGTCGGGGCCCATTACGGCTGGCGCGACTGGCTTGCGCAGCGCGTCACCGCCGTGGTCATGGCGGTCTACACCGTCATCCTCGCGACGGTCCTGCTGCGCCGCGCGCCGATCGATTACGGCGTCTGGCGCGAGCTGTTCGCGCAGGGCTGGATGCGCGTGGCGACGCTGCTGTTCGCGGTCAGCGTCGCCTGGCACATGTGGATCGGCGTGCGCGACATCCTGATGGACTACGTCAAGCCCGTCGGCCTGCGGCTTGCGCTGCAGGTGTTCGTCATTCTGACCGTCGCGGGCTACCTCGGCTGGACGGTGCAGATCCTCTGGAGATGAGCGTGGCGCTGCAGGCGAGAAAATTCGATGCGATCGTGGTGGGCGCCGGAGGCTCGGGGCTGCGCGCCGCGCTCGAGCTGGCGCGCGCCGGACTGCGCGTTGCGGTGCTGAGCAAGGTGTTTCCGACGCGCTCGCACACCGCTGCGGCGCAGGGCGGCATCGCAGCGCCGCTGGGCAACTCGTCCGAGGACAACTGGCACTGGCACATGTACGACACCGTCAAGGGCTCGGACTACCTCGGCGACCAGGACGCGATCGAGTACATGTGCCGCCGCGCCACCGAGGTGGTGATCGAGCTCGAGCACATGGGCATGCCGTTCGATCGTCTCGACAACGGCAAGATCTACCAGCGGCCGTTCGGCGGCCACACCCAGGACTACGGCAGCCCGAAGATGGCGATGCGGGCCTGCGCCGCAGCGGACCGCACCGGCCACGCGATGCTGCACACGCTCTACCAGCAGAACGTCAAGGCGAGCACGCAGTTCTTCGTCGAATGGTTGGTGCTCGACCTGATACGCGACGCCGAGGGCGCGGTGCTGGGCGTAGTCGCGCTGGAGATGGAAACCGGCGAGGCGATGATCCTGCAGGCCAAGGCAACCATCCTCGCCACCGGCGGCGCCGGGCGTATCTTCGCCGCCAGCACCAACGCATTCATCAATACCGGCGACGGCCTGGGCATGGTGGCGCGCGCGGGACTGCCGCTCGAGGACATGGAGTTCTGGCAATTCCACCCGACCGGCGTCGCCGGCGCCGGAGTGCTGATCACCGAAGGGGTGCGCGGCGAGGGAGGCTACCTGCTGAACAAGGACGGCGAGCGCTTCATGGAGCGCTACGCGCCGAACGCCAAGGACCTCGCCGGCCGCGACGTCGTCTCGCGTGCGATGGCGACCGAGATCAAGGAGGGGCGCGGCTGCGGCCCCGAAGGCGACTATGTGCTGCTCAAGCTCGATCACCTCGGCCCCGAGGTCATCAATCTGCGCCTGCCCGGAATCCGCGAGATCGCGATCAAGTTCGCCAATGCCGACCCGATCAAGGACGCGATTCCCGTGGTGCCGACGGTGCACTATCAGATGGGCGGCATACCCGCCAACCATCTCGGCCAGGTGGTGGCGCCGCGCGGCGGCGACATGGAGGCGGTCGTGCCTGGTCTGTACGCGGTGGGCGAGTGCTCCTGCGTGTCGGTGCACGGCGCCAACCGTCTCGGCACCAACTCGCTGCTCGATCTGCTGGTGTTCGGCAAGGCCGGCGGCGAACAGGCGGTGGCCGACATCAGGGCCATGCCGGCCGCGCACAAGGACCTGCCCAAGGACGCGGCCGACCGGCCGCTGGCGCGCCTGGCCCGGCTCGAATCGGCGAGCGGCGGCGAGCGCGTAGCCGAGATCGGCGCCGACCTGAGGAAGACGATGCAGGCGCATTGCAGCGTGTTTCGCTTTCCCGAATTGCTGGTCGAGGGCGTGAGCAAGGTGAAGCAAATCGCCGCGCGCGCCGGGCGAATGGCGATCCAGGACAAGTCGAAAGTGTTCAACACCGCGCGCGTCGAGGCGCTCGAGCTCGACAACCTGGTGGAAACCGCGCTTGCGACCATCGTCTCGGCCGAGGCGCGCAAGGAAAGCCGCGGCGCCCAAGCGCGGGCGGATTTCCCCGACCGCGACGACAAGAACTGGATGAAGCACACCCTCTGGTACAAGGAGGGCAACCGTCTGCAGTACAAGCCGGTGCATCTCAAGCCGATGTCGGTGGAAACCTTCGAACCCAAAGTACGGACCTACTGATGCGCTTCTCGATCTACCGCTACGATCCCGACAAGGATGCGCGTCCGCGCATGCAGGACTACGAGCTCGAGCCCGAGCCGACCGATCGCATGCTGCTCGACGCGCTGATTCGACTCAAGGCGCAGGACGACTCGCTCTCCTTCCGCCGTTCCTGCCGTGAAGGCGTGTGCGGCTCGGACGCAATGAACATCAACGGCAAGAACGGCCTGGCCTGCATCACCAAGATCGCGGACCTGCCCGAGAAGGTGACGCTGCGGCCGCTGCCCGGCCTGCCGGTGGTGCGGGACCTGGTCGTCGACATGACCCAGTTCTTCAACCAGTACCACTCGGTCAAGCCCTACCTCATCAACCACGACGCGCCGCCGGAGCGCGAGCGGCTGCAATCGCCCGAACAGCGCGAGGAGCTGAACGGACTGTACGAGTGCATCCTGTGCGCGTGCTGCTCGACTTCGTGCCCGTCGTTCTGGTGGAACCCCGACAAGTACGTCGGCCCGGCCGGACTGCTGCAGGCCTACCGCTTCATCGCCGACACGCGCGATCAGGCCACGTCCGAACGGCTGGACGATCTGGACGACCCGTATCGCCTGTTCCGCTGCCACACGATCATGAATTGCACCGACGCCTGCCCGAAGAACCTCAATCCGGCGCTGGCGATCGCAAAGATCAAGGAGATGCTCGTTCGGCGTGCCGTGTGATGGACCGCGCTGCGCACGATAGGCTGAAGTGGAAGTGCCGCCGGGGGCTGCTCGAGCTCGACCTGGTGCTGGGAAGGTTCGTGGAACGCAACGTGAGCGCGATGGACGAAGTCGAGCTGGCACGCCTCGGCGAATTGCTCGAGCTGCCGGATAACGACTTGTGGGACATCCTCAGCGGGCGCAGTGACCTGTACGCGGCCCGTCTCGGCGATGTCGTGGCCCGACTGCGGGCGTGTTGATAAGGAGAAGACCTTGGACAAGAAAGCCACGCTGAAGCTGCCGGACGGCGGCAGCATCGATTTCCCGGTGCTGTCGGGATCCGTGGGGCCCGACGTCGTCGACATCCGCGCGCTCTACGGCAAGACCGGGGTATTCACCTACGATCCGGGATTCCTGTCGACCGCCAGCTGCGCATCGACCATCACCTACATCGACGGCGACCAGGGGGTGCTGCTCTACCGAGGCTATCCGATCGAGCAGCTCGCGGTGCACTGTGACTTTCTCGAGGTGTGCTACCTGCTGCTGAGAGGCGAGCTGCCGAATCAGAAGCAGAAGGATGAATTCGTCAGCACGGTGACCAAGCACACCATGGTGCACGACCAGATCAACCGCTTCTTCACCGGATTCCGGCGCGACGCGCATCCGATGGCGGTGCTGGTGGGGGTGGTCGGCGCGCTGTCGGCCTTCTACCACGACTCGCTCGACATTTCCGACCAGCGCCACCGCGAGGTGGCAGCGTTCAGGCTGATCGCCAAGCTGCCCACGCTGGTGGCGATGGCCTACAAGTACAACATGGGCCAGCCGTTCGTCTACCCGCGCAACGGCCTGTCGTACACGGCGAACTTCATGCGCATGATGTTTGCGGTGCCGGCGGAGGATTACACGAGCAACGAGGTGCTGGTGCGCGCGCTAGACCGCATCTTCATCCTGCACGCCGACCACGAGCAGAACGCATCGACCTCGACCGTGCGGCTGTCGGGTTCTTCGGGCGCCAACCCGTTCGCCTGCATCGCGGCGGGAATCGCCTGCCTGTGGGGGCCTGCGCACGGCGGCGCCAACGAGGCCGCGCTGCAGATGCTCGATCACATCGGCGATGTGTCCAAGATCGGCGAGTTCATCAAGCAGGTGAAGGACAAGAACTCCGGCGTCAAGCTGATGGGCTTCGGTCATCGCGTTTACAAGAACTACGACCCGCGCGCCAAGCTGATGCGCGAAACCTGCTATGAGGTGCTCGAAGAGCTGGGACTGCACGACGACCGCTTGTTCAAGCTGGCGATGGCGCTGGAGAAGATCGCGCTCGAGGACGACTACTTCGTGTCGCGCAAGCTGTATCCGAACGTGGACTTCTACTCCGGGATCGTGCAGCGCGCGCTGGGCATTCCGGTGAGCATGTTTACCTGCATCTTCTCGCTCGCGCGCACCGTGGGCTGGATCGCGCAGTGGAACGAGATGATCGTCGATCCGGACCAGAAGATCGGCCGCCCGCGCCAGCTCTACAGGGGCGCGACGCGCCGCGACGTGCTGCCCATCGACAAGAGGTGAGCGCCATGATGAAGCAGCTGCTCTCCAGTTCCTATCTGTTCGGCGGCAACGCGCCATTCATCGAGGAGCTGTACGAGCAGTATCTGGCCAACCCCGGCGCCGTGCCGGACGAATGGCGCGAGTACTTCGATCAGATGCAGCTGATGCCGGACGCGGCGGGCAGCGCGGGCAAGGACGTGGCGCACGCGCCCGTGATCCAGTCCTTCGTGCAGCGCGGCAAGGCGGGCGAGCTGGCGGGGCGCGCGGCGCCGCAGATAGACGTGGCGCACGAGCGGCTGCAGGTCGCGGCACTGCTGCTGGTGACCGCGTACCGCATCGCCGGCGCGCGCTGGGCGACGC
>JBAUTW010000168.1:0-1926 GCA_049582365.1 Burkholderiales bacterium
CGGGCAACCTGATGCCGCTGCTGCGCCAGCGCTGGCCGCAGGCCCGCCTGACCGGCGTCGACGGCTCGCCGCAAATGCTGGCCAAGGCGCGCGCCGACCATCCGCAGGTCGAGTTCATCCAGGCCGACGTCGGCGCCTGGCGCCCCGCACTGGCGGTGGACGTGCTCTACAGCAACGCGACGCTGCACTGGCTCGACGGGCACGAGCGACTTTTCCCCGCGCTGCTGCAGTCGGTCGCCCCGGGCGGCTGGCTCGCGGTGCAGATGCCGCGCAACTTCGGCGCGCCGTCGCATACCAGCGTGCGCGACACGATCGAGAACGGACCCTGGCGCGCGCGCCTCGAGCCGCACCTGCGCGCCCGCCCGGCGGGCGACCCGCAGGACTACTGGCGCATCCTGGGCGCGCACTGCGCCGCGCTCGATATCTGGGAAACCGAATACCTGCAAGTGCTGCGCGGCGAAAACCCGGTGGCGGAGTTCGTCAAGGGCAGCTGGCTCAAGCCCTTCCTCGACCGGCTCGCGGAGCCCGAGCGCAGCGCCTTCGAAGCCGACTACCGCGCGCGCGTCGCGGCGGCCTACCCGCCCGAGGCGGACGGCAGCACGCTGTTCCCGTTCCGGCGCCTGTTCATCATCGCGCAGCGCGGCTAGAGTTCCCGCAGCGCCTGCACCGCCTGGTCGACGCGCTCGACCGCGATCAGCGCGAGCCCCGCGATCGGCTTGAGGCGGTTCGACTTGGGGACGATCGCACGCTCGAAGCCGAGCTTGGCCGCTTCCTTCAGGCGCTCCTGGCCGCGCGGCGCGGGGCGCACCTCGCCCGCGAGCCCGACCTCACCGAACACCGCCACCCGGCCGGGGATCGGCCGGTCGGTGAGCGAGGACACCACCGCGAGCGACACCGCGAGGTCCGCCGCCGGCTCGGCGATGCGCACCCCGCCGACCGCGTTGACGAACACGTCCTGGTCCACGGTGGCGATGCCCGCGTGCCGGTGCAGCACCGCGAGCAGCATCGCGAGCCGGTTCTGCTCCAGTCCTACCGACAGCCGGCGCGGGGTGGGCGCCTGCGCCGCGTCGACCAGGGCCTGGATCTCGACCAGCAGCGGACGCGTGCCCTCGAGCGTCGCCAGCACGCACGAGCCGGCGACCGCGCGCTCGTGCTGCGACAGGAACAGCGCGGAAGGGTTGCTCACCGCGCGCAGCCCCTTTTCGGTCATCGCGAATACGCCCAGCTCGTTCACCGCCCCGAAGCGGTTCTTGATCGCGCGCACCAGGCGAAACGCGGAGTGCGGGTCGCCCTCGAAGTGCAGCACGGTGTCGACGATGTGCTCGAGCACGCGCGGCCCCGCGATTGCGCCCTCCTTGGTGACGTGACCGATCAGCAGCAGCGCCGTGCCGCTGCGCTTGGCCAGGCGGGTGAGCTGCGCCGCGCATTCGCGCACCTGCGCCACCGATCCGGGCGCGGACTGCATCTGCTCGGAATAGAGCGTCTGGATCGAGTCGATCACCGCGACCTGCGGCCGCTCGGCCTCGAGCGCGGCGACGATGCGCTCGAGCTGGATCTCGGCCAGCAGGCGCACCCTGCCCGCCGGCAGCGCGAGGCGCCGCGCGCGCAGCGCGATCTGCTCGGCCGACTCTTCGCCCGAGATGTAGAGCGAGGACGATTCGAGCGCCGAGACGCATTGCAACAGCAGGGTCGACTTGCCGATCCCGGGATCGCCCGCGAGCAGCGCCACCTGCCCGGCCACCAGTCCGCCGCCGAGCACCCGGTCGAGCTCGTCGATGCCGCTTGGCAGGCGCCCCAGCTCGCGCGTCTCGATCTCGGCCAGCGGCACCGGCGCGGCGGCCGGCACCGGCGGGGCGTAGCGGTGCGCCGATGCGCGCTCGGTGAGAGTCTCGGAGAGCGTGCCGGCCGCGCCGCAGGACGGGCAGG
>JBAUTW010000169.1:0-9221 GCA_049582365.1 Burkholderiales bacterium
GGACCCGGGCGAGCGCGACCACGAAAGCCTTCCATGCGCGGTGCAGGCCGAGCGACATAAGGTCGTTCATCAGGTCGTAACGGTCGGCCACCCGATCGAACACCTGGGCGACGCGGGCGGCCTTTTCATCCGCCACGACTCGCTGAAAGCCAAAGTCCGTCTCTTTTGATTTTGCCACTTTAATTGAATGTGAGTGCTTGCTATACTTTACATTGGCTGGCACCGTGCGGGTCAGGAATGATACTACCGGTGCGACGCAACATTTTTGTCATGAAACCTTCTTAGAATTGTCGCAAAGGGCAATCGAGGTCCGCGCATGGCTGTAAACATACTCGTCGTCGAGGACGAGCCGGCGATTCAGGAACTGATCGCAGTCAACCTCGAGCACGCCGGCCATCATGTTATCCGCGCCAAGGACGCGGAGACCGCCCTCGGTCTGGTGAAAAGCGCGCTGCCCGACGTACTGCTCATCGACTGGATGCTGCCCGGAATGTCGGGCGCCTCGCTCGCCAAGGCTCTGCGCCAGGACGAACGCACGCGCCAGATCCCGATCATCATGCTCACCGCACGGGCCGCGGAACACGATAAGGTCGCAGGACTTGAAGCCGGCGCGGACGATTACGTCACCAAACCGTTCTCGCCCAAGGAACTGGTGGCACGAATCAAGGCCGTGCTGCGGCGGCGCGCGCCGCAGACGACCGACGACCCGGTCGAGGTCGCCGGCCTGCGCCTCGATCCCGCTACCCGGCGCGTATTCGGCGACCGGACCGCGCTCGAAATCGGCCCGACCGAGTTTCGCCTGTTGCACTTCCTGATGACGCACCCGGAGCGCGTGCATTCGCGCGCCCAGCTGCTCGACAAGGTCTGGGGCGATCACGTGTTCATCGAGGAGCGCACAGTGGATGTTCACATCCGGCGGCTGCGCAAATCGCTCGAGAGCACCCGCCACGACCGGCTGATCGAGACCGTGCGCGGCTCGGGCTACCGGTTCAGTGCCAACTCCGTATAAGTTAAACTCGGCGCTCGTCGGCCAGCGTCGTTTTCGGAGGCCAAGCACTTGAACCCGGTCTGGGGCAGCACGCTGGGCGTCGCCATTGTGGCAGCAGGGGCTTGGCTGCTCGTGTGGCCGCTGGCCGGACCGGAATGGGCGTGGGCGGCCGCGACGGCGGTCCTCGCCGTCCGGGTCAGCTACCATGCGCGGCACCTGGCGTCGTTCCTTGCCTGGCTCGAGCACCCGGCACGCGACGCGCTGCCGGTCGGCAGCGGGATCTGGGAGGAGGCCTTCGCCCGCCTGCACCAGCACCTGAAAAAGCGCGACGACGAGCAGCAGGGGCTGCTGCGCGCCCTGGGGCGCTTCCGCGCCGCCGGCCGAGCGCTGCCCGACGGCGTGGTCATCCTGGACGCAGAAGACCACATCGAATGGTCCAATCCGACCGGCGAGCGGCACTTCGGTATCGACGCGCGACGCGATTTCGGCCAGACCATCACCAACCTCGTGCGGCAGCCTGACTTCGTCGCTTACCTCGAGCGCCACGAGTATCTCGAGCCGCTCACTTTGCACTCTGCACGCAGCGACGCCGCCCTGTCGGTACGCGTGATCGAGTTCGGCGCCGAGCAGAAGCTGCTCATGTCGCGCGACGTCACGATCGAGCAGCGGCTGGAAACCATGCGGCGCGATTTCGTCGCCAACGTCTCGCACGAGCTGAAGACGCCGGTCACAGTGCTTTCCGGATTCGTCGACACCCTGGCCGACGAGTCGATGGAGCTGAGCAACGCTCAGCGCAAGCGCTTCCTAGCGCTGATGGACGAGCAGGCACGCCGCATGCGCCGCCTGATCGAGGATCTGCTGACGCTGTCTGCGCTCGAATCGGGGGGTATGCCCGAGGACGAGCAGGCAATCGAGGTGAGGCCGTTCGTCGAGAAGCTGGGCGAGGAAGCGCGCGCGCTTTCGGGCGGCCGCCACCGCATTAGCGTTACCGTCGAGCGCGATTGTCGCCTGACCGGAAGCGCGGAAGAGCTCAAGAGCGCGTTTTCGAATTTGGTCTCGAACGCGGTGCGCTACACGCCGCAAGGTGGAACCGTGCAGCTTGTCTGGCGCATCGAGGACGGGCGCGGCGTGTTCAGCGTCCAGGACAACGGTATAGGCATCGAGGCGCGCCATATCGCACGGCTCACCGAGCGTTTCTACCGCGTCGATAGCAGCCGTTCGCGCGAGACGGGCGGCACCGGACTCGGCCTCGCGATCGTGAAGCACGTTCTCACGCGCCACCAGGCGACGCTCGACGTGCGCAGCGAACTGGGGCGCGGCTCGACTTTCAGCGCCGTGTTCCCGCTGCAGCGGGTCGCGGTTCCCGGCCAGGCGCTCGCCGCCGCCTGAGGCGCTGACTCAAGGCAGGATCTCGTAGGCGACGCGCTCGAAATCGCTACCGCGCTCGATCAACTCGGTCAGTCGCACCCGCACCGCCGAATCGACATATACCTCGACGACCCGCTTGGGCTTGTACCAGCCCGACGGCAGGACCAGGGTCGGCGGCGCGTCGAGGGCAGGCACGGCAGTCAGCGACAACGCCTGTACGTATTGCGCGTCGATTGCGTTCAAACCGGTTGCCCGCACGGCAGTCTCCGCCGGCAGCCCGGGCAGCAACCGCACGCCGGCATGCAGATCGCCATTGTCGGCGGTCATGAGCCAGCGAATCTGACCAAGCATGAAGTTGGTGCTGTCGACCGGGCGCACTGAGACCAGCTGCCCGTGCGAGTAGCGCTTACCGGGCTCGGTCGCCGCGCGCACCATGCGCAGTCCCTGGGCGCTGTCGTTCTCCAGCCGCCACTGCTCGAGCGCAAAGCCCTGCGCGACTCCGTAGTCGTCTTCGTGGCTGGTCCTTATGCGTCCGAAAGTCGCAATCTCCTGGCGCTGCTTCTGACTCAGCTCGCGCTGATCTCCCGGTTGGCGAAACGCGCGCCCGCAGATGAAGTAGTGGATCGCGGGCAACCCCTGGCAGGCGAGCGCGGCGTCCGCAATGCGGCGCCGCTCCTGGCCGCGACCCGGACGCGCCTGACACCACTGACGGTACAGGAATACGAGCAGTTGCTCGCACGAGGGCTGGACGCAGTCCTCGCCGAGCGCGAGCTTGGCGGGCGATTCGCCCTTGCGCAGCAGCCCTATGCGGTTGCGAAGGCTCTTGGCCAGGCGCTGAGTGCCGAGATAACGCGGCTCCTCGACGCGGGCATCCTCGTCTTCGATCCGCTCGGCAGTCCGGTCGCCCATCAGATCGATCACCATCGGCGCCAGATCCTCTTCCTGGATCGGCCTGCGCGAGATGTCGACCTTCTCGGCCCATCGCTCGAGCAGGAATGCGACAAAGGTCAGCTGCCGCTGCCCGAGCTCGTTCGGGTTGCATGCGCCCATCATGACGGCGCGGATGTAGGCGACGCGCGGCGAGGTATCGTGCACGTCGCGGTTCAGATAGTCCTTGACCGGCTCGTCTTCCACCCCGAGCGCCTCGGCCTTCGAGTACGCCTCGTGCAGCAGGCGCCAGTCGCGTCCCGGGACTTGGCGATACGCGCGGTAGTGGTGAAACATCTTCAAGCCGATATAGGCCAGCGCACGCTGGGCGACCAGCGCCGCCTGGCCACGCAGCCCGGCCTCGCCCTCCGCAACGGGGTCGAGGCAGCGCATGTAGCCAATGCGCATTTCGTCCCAGAGCGCGATCGTTTCCTCGAATATGTGCGCCTCCGCGTCCACCATCGGCAACGCGCGGTTGGTGAAGCGCTTGGCCTGCTCGATCTGCACGAAATTGACCGCTTCGCGCAGGGTCTCCATCACGCCCAGGCGCACGAGCGCTTTGGTCGGGAAACGGTTGAACTCCCTGATCTGCTCGAATAGCTGGCGCTGCGCCGTCGCGACATTCGCCAGCGGAACATTCTCCAGCCACCCCTTGCAGGCGGGCTCGTCGATGAACTCGGGCGACGCGTGCGCGACCAATTCGGGCAGTTCGAGGTCGGTCATCGGTTTCGGATCATCCCGCCGAGGGCACGAGCAGCGCCGCAAGCCTTGTGCCGAGCCGCGCGTCCGGCACTGCAGCGCGCCCCTCGCCGGGCATACGGACCCCGCGCCGCGGCGCGGCCCAGATCGGATCCGGGAAAGTGCGATCATCCGCGTGGCGCGCGATCACATGCCAATGCAGGTGCGCCACCCGGTTGCCGAGGCTGGCCAGATTGATCTTGTCCGGCCGGAACAAATCACGCACTGCGACCTCGCAGGCGAAGACCGCTCGCATTAGCCGCTCGCGTTCGCCGGCGCCGAGGTCCGTCATCTCACTCGCGTGTCGATTAAGGATCACGCGGCAATAGCCCGGGTAGTCGCGTGTGGAAACACGCACGATACGGCAGAAATCGTCGCGCCACAGTACCGACCCTCCGTCGCGCTCGCACAATTCGCAATCCATGCCTTTCGTGGCCCGCTAGAGCAGCACGCGCTCGATCCCGCCGGCATTCGCCTTGCGCACGAACTCCGGCAGCCAGTCATCGCCGAGCAGGCGCCGCGCCATCTCGACCACAATATAGTCGGCTTGCGCCCCTGTGTCATCCGAGAACCTTGCCAGCCCCTGCAGGCAAGACGGGCAGGATGTGAGAATTTTCACACTTTGCCCGGGCTCGCCGCCACCGCTGCGAGCGACGTCCTTCCTCAGCTCCTGCTCCTTGCGCAGGCGCACCTGGGTCGAGACGTCCGGCCGCGTAAGCGCAAGGGTGCCGGACTCGCCACAGCAGCGCGCCGACAGCGTTACCTGCGAGCCGGTGAGCGCGCCCACCACCTCGAGCGGCTGGTAGACCTTGATCGGGGAGTGGCAGGGATCGTGGTACACGTAGCGCTGGCCCGAGACGCCCTCGAGCCTGACGTCCTTCTCGAGCAGGTACTCGTGAATGTCCAGCAGGCGGCTGCCCGGGAAGATCTTGTCGAACTCGTACTTCTCGAGCTGATCCATGCACGTGCCACATGAAACGATCACGGTCCGGATGTCGAGGTAATTGAGCGTGGTCGCGAGGCGGTGGAACAACACCCGGTTTTGCGTGATGATGCGCTCGCCGCGCTCGGCCTCTCCCGCCGCAGTCTGCGGATAGCCGCAACACAGGTAGCCTGGCGGGAGCACGCATTGGACCCCGACGCGATAGAGCATCGCCTGTGTCGCCAGGCCAACCTGCGAAAACAGGCGTTCCGAACCGCAGCCCGGAAAATAGAACACCGCGTCGGAGTCCTCGCTCACCTTCGAGGGGTCGCGCACGATCGGCACGATCTTCGGGTCCTCGATGTCCAGCAGCGCGCGTGCCGTCTTCTTCGGCAGACCGCCCGGCATCGGCTTATTGACGAAATGCATGATGCGGGCCGCCGCGCCGGGGCGTCCCGTGCTCGAGGGGGGGCGGGTCGTCTGCGCGCGCGCGAGCCCCAGTCCCTTGGCGGCGCGATGCGCGATGCGCTGCAGCCGGTAACCCCAGTCGATCATCACCTTGCGCGCGAGCTTGACCATGCGCGGGTCGGTCGCGTTCAAGAACAGCATGGAGGCGCGGGTGCCCAGGTTTGCGCGCCGCTTGCCGCTGCGGCGCAGGAGATTGCGCATCGCAATCGACACGTCGCCGAAGTCGATGTCCACCGGGCAGGGACTCTCGCACTTATGGCACACCGTGCAGTGATCGGCCACATCGCCGAACGCGTCGTAGTGCGCCAGCGCAACCCCGTGGCGGGTCTGCTCCTCGTACAGGATCGCCTCGATGAGCAGCGATGTCGCCAGTATCTTGTTGCGCGGCGAATACAGCAGGTTCGCTGCCGGCACGTGCGTGGCGCACACCGGCTTGCACTTGCCGCAACGCAGGCAGTCCTTGATCGAGTCGGACACTCCGCTCAGGTCGGATTGCTCGAGGATCAGCGACTCGGCGCCGATCAGCGAGAAACTGGGCGTGTAGGCATTGGCCAGATCGCCGCCCACGAGCAGCTTGCCCGCGTTGAAGCGGTTTTCGGGATCGACTGCCCGCTTGTATGCGCGGAAAGGCTCGATTTCCTCGGCCTCCAGGAATTCCAGCTTGGTAATGCCGATGCCGTGCTCCCCGGAGATCACGCCGCCGAGCGACTTCGCGAGGCGCATGATGCGCGCGACCGCCCGGTTCGCGCGTTGCAGCATGGCGTAATCGTCGGAGTTGACCGGGATGTTGGTGTGCACGTTGCCGTCGCCCGCATGCATGTGCAGCGCGACGAATACGCGCCCGCGCAATACCCGCCGGTGGACTGCCTCCGCCCCTTCCAGCACGGGGTCGAAGGCGGCCCCGGAAAAGATGCGGCGCAGTTCATCGCGCACCTCGGCCTTCCACGACAATCTCACTGCGCGGGATTGAAGCGCGTTGAACTGCGCGTCCAGATCGGCCTCCAGGCCCCGCCAGCGTGCGCGTACGGCCTGGATCAGCTCCAGCGCCTGCAGCTGCCGGTCGCCCAGCACTTCGTTGGCGGGCAGCCGCTCCTCGAGATGGTAGAGCGGCAGCTCGCCCTCGAAATAGGCTTCCAGGGCGTCCAGCAGTTCGAGCTTGTTGGCCAGCGAAAGCTCGATGTTGATACGCTCAATGCCGTCGGTATAGTCGCCCAGGCGCTCGAGCGGGATCACCACGTCCTCGTTGATCTTGAACGCATTGGTGTGCTTGGCGATCGCTGCGGTACGCGCGCGGTCGAGCCAGAATCGCTTGCGCGCCTCGGGCGATACCGCGACGAAGCCCTCGCCGCCGCGCGCGTTGGCGATTCGTATCACGGCCGAGGCCGCGCTCGCGACCTCGTCGACCTGGTCGCCAACGATGTCGCCGATCAACACCATGCGCGGGCGCTGGCTGCGGCGCGACTTGGTCGCGTAGCCGACCGCCTTGACGTAACGCTCGTCGAGGTGCTCCAGGCCGGCCAGGGTCGCGCCGGGCTGAGCATCGAGATGGCGCTTCACGTCGACGATCGCCGGCACCGCCTCGTGGGCCGAGCCGAAGAACTCCAGGCATACCGTCCGGGTGTGCGCCGGCATGCGGTGCAGGATGAAGCGCGCCGAAACGATGATTCCATCGGTGCCCTCCTTCTGCACCCCGGGCAACCCGGCAAGGAACTTGTCGGTGACGTCCTTTCCGAGGCCGGCCTTCCTGAAACGGGCCGCGGGTATCTCGAGCACGCGCTCTTCGATAAGCTTCCTGCCGCTCGCGCCGTAGCGGCGCAGTCTGAAGCGCGCCTTGGGCGCATCGTGGATCTTGCCCAGATTGTGGTCGATGCGATCGATTTCGAGCCACTCCGCATCGGGCGTAACCATGCGCCACGAGGCCAGGTTGTCGATCGCCGTGCCCCACAGCACCGCCTTCTTTCCGCCCGCGTTCATCGCGACGTTGCCGCCGATGCACGAGGCGTCGGCCGAGGTCGGATCGACCGCGAACACGAGCCCCTCGGACTCTGCCGCCTCCATCGCACGTCGCGTGACGACGCCGGCGCCGCAGCGGATCGTGGGCACCGGGCGCCCGACACCGGGCAGCTCGCTCCACTCGACCTCGCCCAGGGACTCCAGCTTCTCGGTATTCAGCACCGCCGAGCGCCGCGTCAGCGGCACCGCGCCGCCGGTGTAGCCCGTGCCGCCGCCGCGCGGGATGATCGTCAGCCCGAGCGCGATCAAGGCCTTCACCACCGGCAGCACCTCGTCCTCGCTGTCGGGCGAAACCACGACGAACGGGTACTCGACGCGCCAGTCGGTCGCGTCGGTGACATGCGATACGCGCGCGAAGCCGTCGAACGCGATATTGTCCCGGCGCGTAGCGCGCGCCAGCCGGCGCAAGGCTTTCGCGCGCAGTTTGCGCGTCGCGTCGAACGAGGCCGCGAAACCGTCGAGCGCCGCAAGCGCGGCGTCCAACAGGCGCGACACCTTGTCGTTATCACCGCGCCGGCGCTCGATCTCCTCCAGCCGCCGGCGCATCCCGGCAATTACCTTCGCGCGGCGCTTCGGATGCTCGAGCAGGTCGTCCTCGAGGTAGGGATTCCTCAGGATGACCCACATCTCCCCCAGCACTTCATACAGCATCCGCGCCGAGCGTCCGGTGCGCCGCTCGGTGCGCAGCTCCAATACCAGTGCCCAGGCGGGCTGCCCGAGCAGGCGCAGCACGATCTCGCGGTCGGAGAACGAGGTGTAGTTGTACGGGATCTCGCGCAAGCGCGACGACATGGGCCGGATTCTAGCCCCCTGCTGCGGCGCAGCAACCACGCTGAGGAAAGGGGCTCAGGCTGCTTCCGGCGCGCCAAACACGTCGCGATAGCTGACGTAGAAGCTCGCCAGCAGGGTAGGAAGCACAACCAGCAGCAGCGGGAACAGGAACGACGTCACCGGCGCCCCCAGCGAGTCGCCCGAGAACAACAGCAGCGCGCTCAGAGCCAGCGTCGGCGCCACCACGGTGAGCAGAATTGCGACGGCGCCGTAGACGAGAAACGCGCGCCAGTTGATCAGGCATGCGATCAAACTGAAAAAGAGCGCTTTAGGCGCGCCGATGCCGTGCCATGCGGTGAGCACCGGCGCAAACCAGAACATCATCATCACCGGCGCATAGAGCGCCGTCGCAAGCACCATCGCGCCGAACACGGCCCCGTCCTGCGTCTCGCCGATGGCGCCGGGGCGCTCGCCCACCAGCATCCAGTGCGCCAGCGCGCCGCCATCGACCAGCGTGGTTGCGCCAAGCAGCAGCGCCAGACAGCCGAGATAGGCCACGCCAAGCGCCAGCTGGCCGGAAAGGTTCTCGCGAAAGCCGGAAAAAAGGCTGTCTATCGGGACTGGACCGCCGCCCGCCGCGGCGCGACTCGCGCTCATGAAACCGACCGAGAATGCCGGCACCAGAACCGACGCCGCGGCGATGCCGACCCACGGCAGCAACGACACCAGCGTCATGAGCAGCCAGTAGATGAAGACCATCGCGACCCACGACAGCGGCGCAGCGCGAAACAGGCGCCAGCCCTCCCCCAGCCAGCGCGCGCCGCGCCCTGCGGCCACGATCCGCGCGGGCGTCGCCATCAGTCCACCCAGGGCACGTCCGACGCCGCAACGCGCAGCGTCAGAATGTCGCGAAAGTGCGCCGGATCGTGCGCGTGCACCAGCATTCCGGGGCGCGGCAGGTGAAAGTCGTGCAGCCGCGAAAGCCAGAAGCGCAGCGCCGCGGCGCGCAGCAGCACGGGCCAGGCG
>JBAUTW010000170.1:0-3585 GCA_049582365.1 Burkholderiales bacterium
AGAGCATGTCGATGAGCGTGGTCTTGCCCGCGCCGTTGGGCCCGATCACCGCGTGCACCGAGCCGCTGCGGCACTCGAGCGACACGCCCGACACCGCCGCCAGGCCGCCGAACGAACGGCTCAAGCCCTCGGTGCGCAGCGCCGCCTCAGCCATGGCCCGCCCCGCTGCGCCGGCGCGCAAAGATGCTGCCCAGGCCGCCGGGCAGGAAAAGCACCACCGCGATGATGAAGCCGCCCAGCAGCAGCTGCCAGTGCCTGGTCCAGATCGAGAACACGAGCTCGAGCAGCATCAGCGCGCCCGCTCCGAGCGCCGGCCCGGCGAGCGTGCCCATGCCGCCCAGGATCACCATCACCAGCGCCTCGCCCGAGCGGTGCCAGCCGAGCTGCTCGGGGTTCATGATTCCGTCCTGCAGCGCGCTCAGGTAGCCCGCCAGGCCGGCCAATGCGCCGGCGAGCGCGAAGCAGGCCAGCTTGTAGCGCAAGGTCGGGAAGCCGAGCGAGCGCATGCGCGGCTCGTTGTCGCGGATGCCGATCAGCACGCGCCCGAACGCCGAGCGCAGCACCGTGCGCAGCAGGACGTAGGTCGCCACCGCAAGTACCAGCGTCAGGTAGTAGCGGTGCAGCTGGTTGCCGAGGTCGATCGGCTGCCAGCCGAGCAGCGACACGGTCGGCTTGACGTTCAGGTACTTGCCGTCCGAGCCGCCGAAGTAATCCGAATCGCGGATGAAGAAATACGTCATCTGGGCGAAGGCGAGCGTCACCATGATGAAATAGATCCCGCTCGTACGCAGCACCAGCGCGCCCACCGCGAGCGCGGCGAGCGCCGACAGCAGCATCGCCCCGGGCAGCGACCACCACAGGCTCACCGCGGCGTCGCCGCCCGCCATGGCGAGCGCGTAGCCGGCGAGGCCGAAGTACAGCGCGTGCCCCAAACTCACCAGCCCGGTGTAGCCGACCAGCAGGTCGAGGCTCATGGCGAAGATCGCCATGATCATGATCTTGGTCGCGTACTGGATGTAGAAGCGCTCGCCCACCAGCGGGAACAGCAGCAGCCCGACCAGCATCAGGCCGAGCAGCAGGCGCAGTGCGCGCGGGGCCTCCATCACGCGCTCCCGAACAGGCCGCGCGGGCGCCACAGCAGCACCGCCGCCATCACCAGGTACACCGTCATGCCCGCGATCTGCGGGAACACCACCTGGCCGAACACGTCCGCCATGCCGATCAGCAGCGCGGCCGCCAGCGCGCCCCGCACCGAGCCGATGCCGCCGATCACGATCACCACGAACGAGATGATCAGCACCTGGTTGCCCATTCCGGGGTATACCGAGGCCACCGGCGCGGCGAGCATGCCGGCGAAGGCCGCCAGCGCGACCCCGAGCGCGAATACCAGCCGGTAAAGCAGCCCGATGTTGATGCCGAGCGCCTGCACCATCTCGCGGTTGACGCTGCCGGCGCGAATCATCATGCCGAGGCGCGTGCGCGAGATCAGCAGGTACATGCCGGCCGCCAGCAGCAGGCACACGCCCGACATCGCCAGCCGGTACACCGGGTAGGACAGGGTATCGGTGAGCCGGATCGAGAAGTTCAGCGGCGCCGGCACCGCCACCCCGTGCACGTCGTCGCCGAACAGGATCGAGCGCAGCTCCTCGAATACCAGGATCAGGCCGTAGGTGAGCAGCACCTGGTACAGGTGGTCGCGCCGGTAGAGATGCCGGATCAGCAGCCATTCGAGCGCCACCCCGAGCAGCACCGCGAGCGCGATGGCGGCCGGCAGCGCGAGCCAGAAGTTGCCGATCAGCCCGCTGAGCGAGAACGCGAGGTAGGCCCCGACCATGTAGAAGCTGCCGTGGGCGAGGTTGATCACGCCCATGATGCCGAAGATGAGCGTCAGGCCGCTGGCGATCAGGAACAGCAGCAGCCCGTACTGCACGCCGTTCAGCAGCTGGATCAGGAAGGTCGGGAAATCCATTTCAGCCAATAAAAAGCCGGCAGGAGCGCTGCCGGCTTCTTCCTGCGCTACCGCCCGGCAGGCCGGGCGCGTCAGGCCATCTTACATCCGGTCGCCGGGTCGGCAAGCGCCTTGTGCGCCACGCTCTCCACCTTGTTCTCCAGGCCGACCACCTTGCGCAGGTAGATGTCCTGCACCGGGTTGTGCGCGTTGGACAGGGTGAACTTGCCGCGCGGGCTGTCGATCTGCGCGCCTTCCATGGCGCCGATCATGGTCTTCTTCGCCTTGACGTCGCCGTTCGCCGCCTCGAGGCCGACGCGCAGCAGCTGCGCCGCGTCGTAGCCCTGCACCGCGTAGACGTCGGCCTCGCGCCCGGCGGCCTTGGCGTACATTTCGCGGAAGGCGAGGTTCTTGGGCAGGATCAGGCTGTCGCCGTAGTGCAGCGTCGTCTCCAGGCCCTGCGCCGCGTCGCCCTGCGCCATGAGCGTGCCGTCGGTGAGGAAGCCCGAGGCGAACAGCGGAACGCTGTTGCGCAGCCCCGCCGCGGCGTAGTCCTTGACGAACTTCACCGCCCCGCCGCCGGCGAAGAAAACGAACACCGCGTCCGGCTTGAGCGAGGCGATCTCGGTCAGCAGCGACTGGAACTCGACCTTCGGAAAGGGCACCCACAGGTCCTTGACGATGCTGCCGCCGTGCGCCTTGAAGTTCTCGACGAAGCCGCCGATCGCCTCCTCGCCCGCGGCGTATTTCCAGGTCAGCGTCACCGCCTTCTTCATGCCGCGCTCGGCCAGCACCTTGCCCATCGGGTACGACGGCTGCCAGTTGGTGAACGAGGTGCGGAAGATGTTCGGCGCGCACAATGCGCCGGTGACCGCGCCCGCGCCCGCGTTGGCGACGATGGTCAGGGTGCCCGACTCGCGCGTTACGCGCACCATCGCGGCGGCGACGCCGGAGTGCACCGGGCCGACGATCACGTCCACCTTCTCCAGGTTCACCAGCCGGTTGGTGTTGTCGATCGCCTTGGCCGGGTTCGCTTCGCTGTCGACCTGCACGAACTCGATCGTGCGCCCGCCGAGCCTGCCGCCGTTTTCGTTCACGTGCAGCTTGAACGCGTCGGTGATCGCCTTGCCGAGCTGGGCGTAGGTTCCGGTGTAGGGCAGCAGAAAGCCGACCTTCACTTTCGACGACTGCGCCATGATGGCCGGCGCGTGCAGCGCGGTGGCCGCAAGCGTCGCCGCGCCGGTCGCCGTCTTGAGAAATTTGCGGCGCGATTGCGCCGCTGCAGAGCTGTCTGTCATACCCCCCTCCTGGAATGAGCAAGCGTCGATCAGTGTAGCGGAGATTCAGCACCGCGCCAGCTTGCTGCAATATGATGCAGATCAAGCTTTTCGCGCCTCGGCGACCCGCGCCATGAACTCGGGCGCCATCTCGGCCAGCCGGGGCTCGGTCATGCGACCGCTGCGCATCATGTAGTCGTAGGCGAGACCGAGCGGCTCGAGCCCGAGCCTGGAGGGAAAGTCCTCGTACCAGAACGAGCTCAGGCTGGCCGCGTGCAGCAGCTTCTCGGCCACCGGCCGGCGCGCGCGCTCGAAGGCCGCCAGCGCCGCCGGCACGTCCTCCCCCGCATCGGCGAAGGC
>JBAUTW010000171.1:0-1963 GCA_049582365.1 Burkholderiales bacterium
ACCGGAACCTTCGCCCGCAGCATGGTGCGCGCCGGGCCGAGCAGGGCGAAATCCGCGCCCGCGGCGAGCGCGCGCGATGCGCGGTGCATCACTTCGACGTGCGGCAGGTCGCTGTAGGCGAGCACGACCAGCTCGACGCCTTGCGCGAGCACCAGGGCCTCGAGTTCGTCTTCCGCCGCGATCGGAATGCCGTCGGGATAGAGCGGACCGGCGAGCGCGGCGGGGTAACGCCGCCCGCCGATGCCGGGGATCTGCGCCGCGGTGAACGCGACCACTTCGTGCGCGGGGTCGCCGCGGTAGACGAGGTTGAAGTTGTGGAAGTCGCGCCCCGCCGCGCCCATGATCACGACGCGCACGCGCCGGGATCCCGGGCCGGCGGTCATTTCGACGCCGGGGTGTCGCTCTTCTGTTCCAGGCGCGCGATCAGGCCCTCGATGCCGCCGTCGCGAACCTGCTGCGCGAACTCGCTGCGGTAGGTCGCCACCAGGCTGACGCCGTCGAAAACGATGTCGTAGATCTTCCACCCGTCCGGCGTCTTTTCCATCCGGTAGTCGACCTGGACCGCCGGCCGCCCGGGGCTCAGGTAACTGTTGCGCACGGTGACGTCGGTGTCGCCCGGATCCATGCGCGTCGGCTTGACCTTCATCTTCTGCCCCTGGTAGGTGCCGATGGCATTGGAATAGGTCCGTATCAGCATGTTGCGGAACCCGCTCACCACCTGCTCCCGCTGCGCGGGGCTGGCCTTGGACCAGTTGCGCCCGAGCGCGAGCTGGGTCATGGCGCGGAAGTCGATGTGAGGCAGGATCTTCTGCTCGGCCAGCGCGAGCGCCTTCTGCTTGTCGCCCGCTTGCAGCGCCTTGTCCTTCAGGATCGCGTTCATCACGTCGTCGGTGATCTGGCGCACCAGCGCTTCCGGGCCGAGCTCGGCGGCGCCGGCGAGCGGCACGGACAAGGCAAGCGACAGCAGGAATATGTAGGCGAGTCTCATGCCGGCACCTTACACCGGGATCGAGCGCTCGGCGAGGAACGCGGACAGCACCTGCGCGGTGTGTGACTTGGTTGCGGGCGAAAAGCTCTCCGGCGCGCCCTGCAGCACCACGCGCCCGCCGCCGTCGCCGCCCTCGGGGCCGAGGTCGACGACCCAGTCGGCCTCCGCCATCACGTCCAGGTTGTGCTCGATCACCAGCATCGTGTTGCCGGCGTCGACCAGGCGATGCAGCACACGGATCAGCTTCTCGACGTCGGCCATGTGCAGCCCGACGGTCGGTTCGTCGAGCACGTAGAGCGTGTGCGTCTCGGCGCGCACCTTGGCGAGTTCGGTCACCAGCTTGATGCGCTGCGCTTCGCCGCCCGAGAGCGTCGGGCTCTGCTGGCCGAGCGTGAGGTAGCCCAGGCCGACGTCCTGCAGCAGTCGCAGCGCGTGGTGGATCGACGGATGGGCGGCGAAGAACTCGACCGCCTCGTCGACGCTCATCGCCAGCACTTCGCCGATGTTCCTGCCGCGCCAGCGCGGCGCCAGGGTCTCGGGGTTGAAGCGCTGCCCGCCGCAGGCCTCGCAGGTCACGCGCACGTCCGGCAGGAACGACATCTCGATCTTCTTGATCCCCTGTCCCTCGCAGGATTCGCAGCGCCCGCCCTTGGTGTTGAACGAAAAGCGGCTCGGCGTCCAGCCGCGCATGCGCGCCTCGGCGGTGTCCGCGAACAGCCTGCGCACCTGGTCCCAGAACCCGACGTAGGTCGCGGGACAGGAGCGCGGCGTCTTGCCGATCGGCGCCTGGTCGACTTCCAGCACGCGGGCAACCTCGCCCTTGAGCGCGCGGCAGCCGACCGGCGTTTGCTCCTGCAGGCTGCGCAGCAGGACGTCGCGCGCGAGCGTCGACTTGCCCGAGCCCGACACGCCGGTCAAGACCGTCAGGCGCCCGAGCGGCAGGCGCAGGTCGACGCCCTTCAGGTTGTGCAGGAA
>JBAUTW010000172.1:0-10511 GCA_049582365.1 Burkholderiales bacterium
GTTCCACGCCGCCTCGAAGCGGTCGAGCGCGTCGCCCGGCGCGCCGACGCGCAGCTCAAGCGTCTTCGCCAAGTCTCCCCCCGGCCGCCTCGACGTCGCGCTCGAAATCGTAGCGCAGCTGCTCGACCGAGCGGAACTCGTAGGGCAGCTCCCGCCCGCGCACGCGGCGGCGGCCTTTCGCGTACTCGACCAGCGCGCCATAGCGCAGCCGGAAGTCGCCCCCGGGGCGGAGCTCGATCTCAAGCAGCGTGCCGTCGCCCAGCAGCACCTTTTCCTGCAATGGAGGCATATGGCTTAGGATACCATACCCCAGGTAGGCTAGAATGCTTCAGATGGCTGCCCGGGACGCCTTCTTCAACCTCTACCACCACGGCTTCGCGCGCGTCGCGGTGGCCACGCCCGCGGTGCGCGTGGGCGATCCGGCATACAACCTCGCCGGCACGCTCGCCCTGATGCGCGAAGCGGCCAGGCGCAAAGCGCTCCTGGTGGTGTTTCCCGAGCTCGGGCTGTCGGCCTACAGCTGCGAGGATCTGTTTCATCAGCAGGCGCTGATCCGCGGCGCCGAGGACGCGCTCGCGCAGCTGATCGCACGCACCAAAGGCCTGCCGATCGCGGCGCTCGTCGGCCTGCCGGTGCAGATCGATGCGCAGCTCTACAACTGTGCGGCGCTGGTGTGCCGCGGCAAGCTTGTCGGCGTGATGCCCAAGACTCACCTGCCCAACTACCGCGAGTTCTATGAGCTGCGCCAGTTCACCCCCGGCGAGGTGTGCCTCAAGCGCGAGGTGACGCTGGCCGGCCAGAAAGCGCCGTTCGGCACCGATCTCCTGTTCCGACTCGAGCAGGACGCGCGCTTCGTGCTATTTACCGAAATTTGCGAGGACCTGTGGGTCCCGGCGCCACCCTCGTCTTTCGCGGCCCTCGCCGGAGCGACCGTCATCGCCAACCTCTCGGCCTCCAACGTGCTCGTCGCCAAACACGAGTACCGCGACGCGCTCGCCTCGAACCAGTCGGCGCGCTGCATGGCGGCGTACCTGTACAGCGCCGCGGGCGCAGGCGAATCGACCACCGACCTTGCCTGGGACGGCCAGGGCATGATCCACGAGAACGGCACCTTGCTCGCGCAGTCGCGTCGTTTCGCCGACGCGCCGCAGCTCACGGTAGCCGACATCGACCTGGACCGCCTCGCCGCGGACCGCATGCGACAGAACACCTTCGCCGAGTCGGGGCGCCGCCACGCCGCCGAGGTCGGCCGGTTCCGTGAATTCGCGCTCTCGGTGCCGCTGCCCGCCGGCCGGCTGCCGCTGGAGCGCCGCGTCGCGCGCTTCCCGTACGTGCCAAGCGACCCGGCGACGCTCGACGCGCGCTGCGAGGAGGTCTACCGCATCCAGGTGCAGGGGCTTGGCACGCGCATGCGTGCGAGCGGCACCGACAAGCTGGTGATCGGCGTCTCCGGCGGACTCGACTCGACCCAGGCGCTGCTGGTGTGCGCCCGCGCGATGGACGAGCTTGGGCTGCCGCGGCGCAATATCCTCGCCTACACCATGCCGGGCTTCGCCACTTCGACCCGCACCCGCAGCCAGGCGTGGCAGCTGATGCGTGCGATCGGCGCGAGCGCGGAGGAGATCGACATCCGCCCCTCCTGCCTGCAGATGCTCAAGGATCTGCGCCACCCCTACGCGCGCGGGCGCAACGTTTACGACATCACCTTCGAGAACGTGCAGGCCGGGGAGCGCACCAGCCACCTGTTCCGCCTGGCGAACCTGCACGGCGCGATCGTGGTCGGTACCGGCGACCTGTCGGAGCTCGCGCTGGGCTGGTGCACCTACGGCGTGGGCGACCAGATGTCGCACTACAACGTCAACTCGAGCGTGCCCAAGACGCTGATCCGCTACCTGATCGGCTGGGTGGCGAAGTCGGGCCAGTTCGAGCGCGCGGTCGCGCGCACGCTCGAGCGCGTGCTCGCGACCGAGATCAGCCCGGAGCTGGTGCCGGGCCGCAGGGCCGCCAAGCCGGCGCAGTTGACGGAAGACACGATCGGCCCCTACGCGCTGCAGGATTTCCACCTCTACTACACGCTGCGCTTCGGCTACGCCCCGTCCAAGGTGGCGTTTCTGGCCTGGAACGCCTGGCGCGGCAAGGACGGCTACCGCCTGGGCGAGATCCGCAAGTGGCTCGGCGTGTTCCTCAAGCGCTTCTTCCAGACCAGCCAGTTCAAGCGCAGCGCGCTGCCCAACGGGCCGAAGGTCGGCTCCGGCGGTTCGCTCTCGCCGCGCGGGGACTGGCGCGCGCCGTCGGACGGCGTCGCCGACGCCTGGCTGGCGGACCTCGAGCGGGTTCCTGCGCGCGACTGAGGTTTGATCAGGGTCAAGTGGCGGTCACGCGCTGCCGTTAGTCTAGGTTCATGCTTCGCGCCCCGATCCTCGCCGGAATGCGCCTGACCCTCCTCCCTGCGTACGCGCAGCAGGCGGATGAACGCGAGCCCATCCACGGCGCGGAGCTGCAGATTTCGCCATGAACCCGGCACCGTACCTGGGCCTGATGACCCTGCTCAGCATCGCGCCGAGCGCATTCGTCGCGGGGGAAGCGGGGCAAGAGTGCAAGGCGCGCATCGGCTCGCTGCGCCAATTGCGCAGAGAGGTCGAGTACTGGGAAAGCCGCAACAACCCCCGCTACAGCGAGCAGGACGTCGACGACCTGGTTGGCTGGCTCAACCGGAACTTCTACAAGTTCGACGTCTGAAGTCCGCCGGAAAGAAAAACGGGCCGACCCAGAAAAGGGCCGGCCCGTCTTGAAGCACGGTGAAAAGGGGGGGCCGTACTTCGAGGTCTATCCTAAGCCCGCGCGCTGTCTGGCGCCTGAGTCGGTGCTGACGTCTTCCTGAAACTCCGGAATGGCGCAGCGAACCGCGTCCTCGACGTTTTCCAGCAGCACGAACTCGAGCTTCGCGCGCGCCTCCGCCGGCACGTCCTCCAGGTCCTTCTCGTTGCGCTTCGGCAGCATCACGGTGCGTATGCCCGCGCGCAGCGCGGCGAGCACCTTTTCCTTCACGCCGCCGATCGGCAGCACCAGACCGCGCAGCGAGATCTCGCCTGTCATGGCGACATCGCTGCGAACCGCCTTGCCCGCAAGCAGCGACATCAGCGCGAGGTACATCGCCACGCCCGCGCTCGGACCGTCTTTGGGTGTAGCGCCGGCCGGAACGTGGATGTGCACGTCGATCTTGTCGAACGCTGCCGCCAGGCGGCCCTTGGCCAGCGTCAGCGCCGCCTGCGCCGACTCTTTCATCACCTCGCCCAGCTGGCCGGTGAGGATCAGTTTGCCCGTGCCCGGCACTTTGGTGGCCTCGATGAACAGGATGTCGCCCCCGACCGGCGTCCACGCCAGGCCGGTCGCCACCCCGGGGACTCCGGTCATCAGCGCCAGTTCGCTCTCGAACCTGCGCGCACCCAGAATCGGCTGCAGGCCGTCCGCGTCGACCGCCACGGACTCCGCCTTGCCCTCGGCGATTCTCATCGCGACGTTGCGCAGCACCGTGCCGATCTCGCGCTCGAGGTTGCGCACGCCCGCCTCGCGCGTGTAATCGTGCACGATCGCCGTCAGCGCGGCGTCGGTGAGCGAGGCCTGCTCCGGCTTCAAGCCGTTCGCCTCCAGCTGGCGCTTGACCAGGTAGCGCCGCGCGATCTCGAGCTTCTCCTCTTCCGTGTAGCCGGGAAGCTGGATCACCTCCATGCGGTCGCGCAGCGGCCCCGGAATCGTGTCGAGCACGTTCGCGGTCGCGATGAACATCATCTTCGACAAATCGAAGTCGACGCCCAGGTAATTGTCGCGGAACTTCGAGTTCTGCTCCGGATCGAGCACCTCCAGCAGCGCCGACGACGGGTCGCCGTGAAAGCCGCCGGCGCCGACCTTGTCGATCTCATCCAGCATCAGCACCCCGGCGCGCGTTTCCGCGCGGCGGATCGCCTGGATGATGTTGCCCGGCAGCGCGCCGACGTAGGTGCGCCGGTGGCCGCGGATCTCGGCCTCGTCGTGCAGCCCGCCGAGGGCCACGCGCTGGAACTTGCGCCCGGTCGCGCGCGCGATCGACTGTCCGAGCGAAGTCTTGCCGACGCCCGGCGGCCCCACGAAGCACAGGATCGGGCTCTTGCCCTCGGGATTGAGCTTCCTCACCGCGAGGTATTCGAGGATGCGGCGCTTGATCTTCTCCAGGCCGAAGTGGTCCTCGTCGAGGACTTTTCTGGCCTCGGCGATGTCGATCGGCTTGGCCTGCTCGGCCTTCCAGGGCAGCTCGGTGAGCCATTCGAGGTAGGTGCGCAGCATGCCGTACTCGCCGCCGCCTTCCTGCATGCGCTGCAGGCGCTTCAATTCCCTGTTGGCGTGCTTCGCGACGTCCTCCGGCATTCCCGCCTCGTCGAGCGCCTTCTTCAGCTCCTCGATCTCGGCCGCGGTGTCCTCGCCCTCGCCCAGCTCTTTCTGGATCTGGCGCATCTGCTCGCGCAGCACGTGTTCGCGCTGGCGGTCGTCGAACGCCTTGCGCGTCTGGTCGCCGATCTCCTTCGACAATTTCAGGATCTCGACCCGGTTGCCGAGCAGCGCGAGCACCTTGTCCAGGCGCGCGCGCACGCTGAAGGCCTCGAGCAGCTCCTGCTTCTGCTCCGGCTTCACGTCGAGGAAGTTCGCCACCATGTCGGCCAGCGCGCCGGGCGATTCGACGCCCTGCACCACCGCCGCGAGGCCCTCGGGCGCGTTCGGCAGCAGCTCGATCGCGGCCGCCGACTGCTGCTTGAGCTGCATGAAGCGGGCCTCGAGCTCCGCGCCCGATTCCTGCACCTCTTCGACCATCGCCACCCGCGCCGCGAGGAACGGCCAGCCCTCGAGGAACTCGAGCACGCGAAAGCGCGACTGGCCTTGCACCACGAGGTGGTGCGCGCCGTCGGGCGCGGTGACGTAGCGCGCGATCTGCCCCGCGGTGCCGACCCAGTGCAGGTCGTCCGGGCCGACCTCGTCCCGCGTCGGGTCGCGCTGCAGGAGAAAGCCGACCTGCCGCTCGCGCTTGGCGGCGTCCTGCGCCGCGGCAACCGACTTCTCGCGCCCGATCGTCACCGGCGCGATGACGCCCGGGAACAGCACCGTGTTCCTCATCGGAATGAGGGCGATCGCGTCCTCGGGCAGCGCCTTGGCGCCGCCATTGGCGCGCGCGGGCGCGGGGGCGTCCGAACGAGCGCCTTCGTCGGCGGAGAGCATCTGCTGCGACTGCGGCCAAAGGTTCATGCGGCCTCCTTGCGTTTGGCGAACGTGAGCGTCAGCAGCCCGTTCGCGAGGGATCTGCCGGTGAGCTCAAGCGCGTGCATCGGCAGCGCGATGCGGCGCTCGAAGCGCCCGTAGGGAATTTCGAGGCGGTGGATGCGCGCGCCGCCGTCGGAGGCGGGGAACGCGCGCAGCGCGGAGATCGTCACTGCGTCGTGCTCGATGCCGATCGCGACCGACTCGGCGCCGACGCCCGGCAGGGCGACGAGCACCCGCAGCACATCGCCGCTCTCGACCAGGTCGACCGGCGGCTCCCAGGTCCTGGCGGCCGCCGACGGGCCGGCGCGGAAGAATTGCCGCTGCAGGCGCTCGGCCTGCTCGAGCATCGACAGGGCCTCGCCCCACATCAGGCTGTGCAAATCGCGTGATCTCATTGGCTTGGGTTTCCCGGGACCACTGTTAGGTGGAGGCCGAAACGCGGGAATCAAGCCCGCCGCAAAGCCTGAAATTCATCATGCCGGCCGACAACCCTGCCAGACCGAACGGGTTCTATGACAGCCTGGCCGGCAGCCAGAGCGCGATCTGCGGGAACGCGATCAGCAGCGCGATCATCACCATCAGGGTGAGCACGAAAGGCGCCGAGCCGACGATCACGTCGTAGATCTGGCCGCGCGAGCGCACGCCCTGTACCACGAACAGGTTGAAGCCCACCGGCGGGGTGATCAGCGCGGTCTCTATCAGCAGCATCATCAGCACCCCGAACCAGATCGGGTTGAAGCCGAGCGCGGCCACCACCGGGGTGATGATCGGCACGGTCGCCACCAGCATCGAAAGCGACTCCATGAACATGCCGAGCACCAGGTAGAACAGGACGATCACGATGATGGTGCCGGTGGGCGAGAGCCCGAAGCCGGTGACGTAGCTCATCACCTTGCCCGACAGGCCGATCGAAGTGATGATGAAATTGACGAAATAGGCCGCGATCAGGATCGCCATGATCATGGCGGTGGTCTTCATGGTGCCCTCGAAGGTGTCGCGCAGCATCGCCCACGACAGCCGCCGGCGCCAGGCGGCGAGACCGAAGGCGGCCACCACGCCCAGGCCCGCGGATTCGGTCGGAGTGGCAATGCCGCCGTAGATCGAGCCGATCACCACGATGAAGATCAGCAGCGGCGGGACCAGGTCGGGCAGCGAGCGCCAGCGCGCGGCCCAGTTTCCCTCCACCCGGTGCCCGCCCCAGCGCGGGCGGATCAGGCAGGCGATGATCACCGTCAGCATGAAAAGGACCGTCAGCACCACGCCCGGCAGGATGCCTGCGAGGTAGAGCTGCGGGATCGAGGTGTCGGTCAGCGCGCCGTAGACGATCATCGGGATCGAGGGCGGGATCAGGATGCCGAGGGTGCCGCCCGCGGCGATGGTGCCGAGGTACAGGCGCTCGTTGTAGCCGTACCTGTCGATCTGCTCCACCGCCACCGTGCCGATGGTCGCGGCGGTGGCCACGCTCGAGCCCGAGACCGCCGCGAACAGGGTGCAGGTGCCGATGTTGGAGTGCATCAGCCCGCCCGGCAGCCACGACAGCCAGTGCGTCATCGCCGCGTACATGCGCTCGGCGATGCCCGAGCGCAGCAGGATCTCCCCCAGCAGGATGAACAGCGGAATCGCGAACAGGATGAAGTTGGTCGAGGTCGACCAGGTGATCTCGCCGATCGCCAGGCGCAGCGGCAGGAACGAGTAGGCGTAGTCGAGCACTACCCCGAGCACCAGCAGGCCGGCGGCGACCGGGATGCTGAGCGCGAGGATCGCGAGCAGGACGACGATTGCGGTCCAGACCAAGCGTGCTCTCCGTCAGCCCTGCGGCGCCTTGTAGCGCTCGTGCTCGTGCAGCGCCTCTTCCAGCTCCTGCTGCGCGGTGCGCGGGCCGAGCAGCCGCTGCACGTCCTGCCAGCGCCCGCGCGCGAGCAGCATCACCGCGCGTACGAACAGCAGCAGCAGGACCGCCGAGAAGAGCACGAACCCCGCCACCCACAGCGTCTGCGGGATCGCGAGCAGCGTCCCCAGCGGCGTAAGCGAATGCGCATCGACCTGGATCGAGTTCGCCAGCACCTTGCCGCCCTGCCAGGTGGTGAAGGCGGCGAACACCATGAACGAGGCGAGCGCGATCATGTCGAGCAGCGCGCACAGGCGCACCGGCAACACCGCGTAGAGCGAGTCGATGCGCACGTGGGCCCGATCGAGCAGCGCCAGCGCGAGCGCCCAGCTGGTGCCGATCGCGAGCACGTAGCCCGACACTTCGCTCGAGGCGCCGATCGACACGCTGAAGAGCTTCCTCGCCAGCACGTCGACCGCGATCATGAGCGCGGCGGCGGCGACCATCGCGCCGCCGAACCAGCAGCCGGCCCGCGCGACGAGCCGCGCGAGCCCAAGCAGCCTGTTCACAGGATCAGAGCTTGTCGAGCGGGATCTTCAGGTGCACGACCTTGCCGACGGTCTCGTTCCATTTCTCGGCGCAGGCCTTGCCGCAGCGCTTGCCCCAGTTGACCAGCACCACGTCCTGCACCAGCTCCTTGGTGCGCGCCCGGTCGGCCTCGGAGATCTTCACCAGCGTCATGTGGCCCGGCTTGCCCAGCGTGCAGGTGCCCTTGCCGGTGTTGCAGTTGACGCCCTCCTCGGTCGCCTGCGCGCCGATCGCCCACATGTCGTTCTCGAGCTGCTTGAACTCCTTGGTGAAGAACGCGCGCACCGACGGCTGGAACTTGTCCCAGCTGTTCAGGTTCGCCCCTTCGTAGGCGATCGACCAGCCCACGGTCAGCGGGAAGAGGTACTTCGAGACTTCCGGCCAGCCCGCGGTGTTGCCCGAGAGCGTCCCGGTGAGCGCGCAGTCGACCACCCCGCGCTGCAGCGCCGGCACCACCTCGGGGAAGGCCATGGTCACCGTCTCGGCGCCCATCGCGGTCACGAAGTCGGTCTGGGTCTTGTTGAACACCCGCACCTTCTTGCCCTTCAGGTCGGACAGGCCCGTGATCTTGTCGCGGCACCAGAACACGATCGGCGGGTTCGGATGCAGCAGCATGAGCCCGGTCTTGAACTTGTCCTTCATGTGCTCGGCCATCACCGGCTTCCACACCTCGCAGGCCTTGCGTGCGGTCTTGATGTCGTTGCTGATGCCGGCCAGGTCGCAGCCCTCGAACACCGGGTCCTCGCCCGCCATCTTGCTGATGTCGGAGGCGGCGAAGTCGGTCACCCCGAGCTGCGTCATGTGCAGGATCTGGAAGTCGTTCACCCCCAGCACGTCCATGTTGTTGTAGTCGGCGGTGATCGCACCGCCCGAGTCCTTTTCGATTTTCTCGGTCCAGAACGGCTTCTCGACGCGCTTGGTCTGCGCCAGGTTGCTGAAGTAGCCGATCACCTTGACGTGGGTCTTCGGCAGGTCGGCGCCGAGCGCCGGGCCGGCGAGCAGCGCCGCGGCGGCGAGCGCAGGCACCCAGGATGCGATCGATTTCATCTTCTCCCCTCCGGTTTGAATTCGCGCCGCAGCTTAGAACGCGCGCACGAGCAGCGTCAACAGCGCCGGTTGACGCGTTCGCAAAGGCGGCGGATTATCGTTCCATGGCCATCGCCCAGGCAGCCCGAGCCGAGCTTTTCGACCGCGCCGACCCGCGCGCCGCGCGGCGCGCGATCCGCAGCGGAGCTCACGCCGGCCAGACCGCCGGACTCGCGCCCGGCTACGTGCAGGGCAACGTCTGCATCCTGCCGCGCGAGTACGCGGACGACTTCTTCGTCTACTGCCAGAGAAACCCCAAGCCCTGCCCGCTGCTCGCGGCCTCGGACCCGGGCGATCCGCGTCTGCCGGCGCTGGCCGGGGATCTCGATATCCGCACCGACGTGCCGAGCTACCGCGTGTTCCGCGACGGCGAACACGTCGAGGACGTCCGCGACATCCGCGAACTGTGGCGCGCCGACCTGGTGGCCTTCGTGCTCGGCTGCTCGTTCTCGTTCGAGGAGGCGCTGATCGAAGCCGGCCTGCCGCTGCGCCACATCTCGCAGGGCAGGGGCGTGCCGATGTATCTGACGAATCTCGAGACCGCGCCCGCCGGGCCGTTCCGCGGCGGCATGGTGGTCTCGATGCGTCCGTTCACCCCGGCCGACGCGATCCGCGCGGTGCAGATCACGACGCGCTTTCCGAGCGTGCACGGCGCGCCGGTGCACATCGGCAAGCCGGAGCTGCTCGGCATCGAGGACCTGAGCAAGCCCTGGGTCGGCGATGCGACCGAAGTGAAGGACGACGAGCTGCCGGTGTTCTGGGCCTGCGGCGTCACGCCCCAGTCGGCGGTACGCCACGCGCGCCCGCCGCTGTGCATCACCCACACGCCCGGCCACATGCTGGTCACCGACCTCAAGAACGCGAGCCTCGCGGTCCTCTAGGAGCCAAGCCGTGCTGCATGCCAAATGGAAGATCGGCGGCGAGTACATGGAAAGCTGCAACTGCGACTACCTCTGCCCGTGCATCTACACCAACCCGCAGGCGCCGGTGACCCATGACCAGTGCACCTCGCTGCAGGTCTACCGCATCGATGGCGGCCACTTCGGCGAGGTCAAGCTGGACGGCCTCGCGTTCGCGCTCGTCATCCGCTCGGGCAGGGTGATGGCCGACGGCAACTGGGCGCTGGGCGTAGTGATCGACGACAGAGCGAACCAAGCGCAGCGCGACGCGCTCGGCGCGATCGCGAGCGGCCAGGCGGGCGGCATCCCGGGACGCATCCGCGATGTCCTGGTGAGCGACTTCCGCGGCGTCGAGCCGCGTCCGATCGAGTTCCGCATGGACGGGCTGAAGCGCGCGGCGGCGATCCCCGGGCTGCTCGAGTTCGCGATCGAAGGCGTGGCCTCGCGCGCCGGCAACGGCGAGCCGCTCTACCTCGACAACACGTCCCACCCCGCCAACCGCAGGCTCGCGCTCGCGCGCTCGAGCGAAACCCACGTGCACGGCTTCGGCCTCGAGCTCGACATGACGGCGCAGGGCAACAACGGGCACTTCGCGCCCTTCAACTGGGCGGGCTAGGCGATTCTCAGCCTGGTCGACGCGCAGCTCGCCTACGGGCTGCTGCCGCTCCTCGACGGCGCCTCGCTCGCGGTGCGCGACGGCGAGCGCATCGGCCTGATCGGCAGGAACGGCAGCGGCAAGTCGTCGCTCCTGGCGGTGATCGCCGGGCGCGCGCAGCTCGACGGCGGCGAGCTGCGCCGGCGCGACGGCCTGCGCGTGTCCCTGG
>JBAUTW010000173.1:0-2096 GCA_049582365.1 Burkholderiales bacterium
GTCAGCGGCAGCATGGCCGGCACCGGGGCGCGCAGCGCCGCCTCGGTCCAGGGCGCGCGCCCCGCAAGGACTTCGCGGCACGCCGCCCAGCTCTCGAACCCGGGACCGACCAGGCCGACGCCGTGCAGGTAGACGCGCATCACGCGGGGCGGCCGAACAGCAGGCTGCAGTTGTTGCCGCCGAAACCGAACGAGTTGCTCAGCACGCGCGCAAGCGGGCGGTCTTCGCTTTCGAGCACGATGCGCGCGCGCAGCGCCGGGTCCCGCCGCTCGGTATTCAACGTACCGGGCAGAAAGCCGCGCTCGAGGCACAACACCGAGATCGCGGCCTCGACGATGCCCGCGGCGCCGAGCGTGTGGCCGGTCCAGCCCTTGGTCGAGCTGGCGGGCGTCGCGCCGCCGAACAGCTTGTGCAGCGCGGCGTCCTCCGCGCGGTCGTTGGCCGGCGTGCCGGTGCCGTGCAGGTTGACGTAGTCGACATCGCCCGGCTGCGCGCCGGCGCGCGACAGGGCGTCCGACATCGCCAGCAGCGCGCCGGCGCCCTCGGGGTGCGGCGAGGACATGTGGTAGCCGTCGCTGCTCTCGCCGTAGCCGAGCAGCGCGACCGCAGCGTCCGCGCCGGGCTCCTTCTCGAGCAGCGCGAAGCCGCCCGCCTCGCCGATCGAGATGCCGTCGCGCCGCTCGTCGCACGGCCGGCACGGTTCGGCCGACAGCAGCTCGAGCGAGCGAAAGCCGTACAGCGTGGTCAGGCACAGGCTGTCGACGCCGCCCACCACCGCCGCGTCGCAGAGTCCGGCTTCGATCAGGCGCTGGGCCTGCGCGAACACCTTGGCGCTCGAGGCGCAGGCGTTGGAAACGGTGGCCGCCGGGCCTTCGAGCCCGAGGCGCGCGCGCACGAACTCGGTGAGCGAGAACATGCTGTGCGTGGCGGCGTAATCGCGCGCCGCGAGCAGCCGCTCGGTTTCGCCGCCGCGCCGGTAGGCGAGCTCGGTCTCGAGGATGCCGGAGGTGGTGGTGCCGAGCAGGACCGCAATGCGCGCCGTGCCGTGGCGCTCTCGCGCGCGCGCCACCGCCTGCTCGAAGCCGTCCTGCGCCAGCGCAAGCTGCGCCAGGCGGTTGTTGCGGCAGTCGAAGCGCGCCAGCGCGCCCGTGACCGGCGTCGATTCGAGGCCGTCGACGCGGCCGATCCACGTGGCGTGCGGAAAGGGCTCGAAATCGTTCGGCCGCAGGCCGGAGCAACCGTCGCGCAGCGCAGCGAAGCTTGCCTCCAGCCCTGCGCCGAGGGCGCTCGCGATGCAAAGACCGGTCACGAACAGCGGACGCATTACTGCCAGTCCGTCAGCGCCATGCCGAAGCCGAAGGTGGTTTGGCGCCAGTTGTAGTCGACCAGGCTCTCGCCGTATCCGCTGAACAGCTCGACGTAGCCTCGCATGCGGCGGTAGAGCGGGAAGCTCCACGACGTGCGCAGCGCTCCCTTGTGGGTGCGCGGATTGTAGCGTCCGAGCGCCGACACGGTTTGCCGACCCCAGTGATAGCTCGCCACCGCATCGCCGTAGCCCATGTAATCGACGATGTCGGGGTTGTCGTCGTTGGCCAGGTTCTCCGGGATGCGCCACCACGGCCGCAGCAGCAGCTCGAGCCCGCCGCGCTCGAGCCCGAACTGAACGTAGGCCCGGTTCCAGCTGCGCGACAGCGGGTCCGATTGGCCGTTCGACTCGTGCTCCAGGCCGAGGTTGAGCAGCCGCCAGTGCATGCCGAGGATCTGCCGGTCGGGATGGAAGGCGAGCATCAGCTCCGGCTCGTAGTCGGTCTCGCGGAACGGGCGCGACACGGTGGGGTTGTAGACCTGCCACTGGCTGCGCTGCGTGTAGCCCGCCCACAGCGACGCGCCGATGCTCTGCTGCAGGTCGACGACCTTGAACTTGAAGCTGAGCTGGTACATCGCCTCGCTCGGCCGCAGATCGGCCGGCGCGGGCGCCGCGTGGGTCGGGCTCGACGGCGCGACGTTGAGGCTGTTGCTGTGATGCAGGAGCAGAAGGTAGGTCGGCTTGTGCGGCAGGATATCGAACAGCGTGCCGGTGACGCCGACCGCCCAGC
>JBAUTW010000174.1:0-14092 GCA_049582365.1 Burkholderiales bacterium
CCGCCGCCCCGCCGCCCGCCGCGGCGTCGGGCGCGCGCACCGAGTCGCTGCACGATGCGGTCGAGCGCGCCACGCCCTCGGTGGTGAACGTGTTCACCTCCAAGGAGGTGCGCGTGCCGCGCCATCCGCTGCTGGACGATCCGCTGTTCCGGCGCTTCTTCGGCGATCAGGCACCGGACGAAGCGCGGCGCGCGACGAGCCTCGGCTCGGGCGTGATCGTGAGCCCCGACGGCTACATCCTGACCAACCAGCACGTGGTCGACGCCGCCGACGAAATAGAGGTCGCGCTGCCCAACGGCAACAAGTTGCTCGCCAAGGTCGTCGGCAACGACCCGGACACCGACCTCGCGGTGCTGCGGGTCAACGCCCAGGGACTGCACGCGATCACCTTCGGCTCGTCCGATGCGCTGCGCGTGGGCGACGTGGTGCTGGCGATCGGCAACCCGTTCGGCGTCGGCCAGACTGTCACCTCGGGCATCGTATCGGCGCTCGGGCGCAGCGGCCTGCAGATCAACACGTTCGAGAACTTCATCCAGACCGACGCCGCGATCAATCCCGGCAACTCCGGCGGCCCGCTGGTCGACGCGCGCGGCAACCTGATCGGCATCAACACCGCGATCTACTCGCGCAGCGGGGGCTCGATCGGCATCGGGTTCGCGATTCCGGTTTCGACCGCCAAGATGGTGCTGGAGCAGATCGTCAGGACCGGCACGGTCACGCGCGGGTGGATCGGGGTCGAGGTGCAGTCGATCACGCAGGGCATCGCGGACTCGTTCAAGCTCGAGGAGTCGAAAGGCGTGATCATCGCCGGCGTGCTGCGCGGAGGGCCGGCCGACAAGGCGGGCGTCAAGCCGGGCGACGTGCTGCTCGCGGTAGGCGACAAGCAGGTGATCGGCACCCCGAACATGCTCAACGTGGTCGCGGCGCTCGCGCCGGGCAGCCGCACCAACCTGAAGCTGCGGCGCGGCGGCAAGGACGTGGAGCTGCAGGTCGTGGTCGGCACGCGGCCCAAGCCGCCGCCGCACCCCGAGGAATGAGCGCGCCGGCCCTGCCGCGCGACGCCGAGAGCGTGCTCAAGCTCGCGGCGCGCTCGATGTTCGACCTGTTCTCGAGCATGAGCGAGGGCATGATGCTGGTCGACCGCAGCGGGCGCGTAGTATGGATCAACGACAGCTACAAGCGCTTCCTGCCCGCGCTCGGATTCGAGCGCGCCGAGGATTTCGTCGGCAAGCCGGTCGAGCAGGTGGTGCCGAACACGCTCATGCGCCACGTGCTCGAGAGCGGCAAGCCGATCCTGCTCGATCTGCTGACCAACAAGGCCGGCACCTTCGTGGTGAGCCGAATTCCGCTGCGCGACGACGCGGGCGAAGTGATCGGCGTGCTCGGCATGGTGCTGTTCGACCATCCGGAAACCACGCTGCAGCCGCTGATCGGCAAGTTCGCGCGGCTGCAAAAGGACCTGGACGAAGCGCGACGCGAGCTCGCCGCGCAGCGGCGCGCCAAGTACACCTTCGCCAGCTTCGTCGGCTCCAGTCCGGCGGCGATCGAAGTCAAGCGCCAGGCCCGGCGCGCGGCGCAGACCGAGGGCAACGTCTTGCTGGTGGGCGAGACGGGCACCGGCAAGGAGCTGCTCGCGCACGCGATCCACGCCGCTTCGGCGCGCGCGGCCAAGCCGTTCGTCGGCGTCAACCTCGCCGCCGTACCCGAGACGCTGCTCGAGGCGGAATTCTTCGGCGTCGTCCCGGGGGCCTACACCGGAGCCGACCGCAAGGGCCGCGACGGGCGCTTCGTGCTGGCCGACGGCGGCACGCTGTTCCTGGACGAGGTGGGCGACGCACCGCCCGCGCTGCAGGCGAAGCTGCTGCGCGCGCTGCAGGAGCAGGAAATCGAGCCGCTCGGCTCGAACAGAGTGATCAAGGTCGACGTGCGGGTGATCGCCGCCACCAGCCGCGACCTGAAGGCGCTGGTTGCCGACGGCAGGTTTCGCGAGGACCTCTACTACCGCCTGAGCGTGCTGCCGATCCGGGTGCCGCCGCTGCGCGAGCGCCTGTCGGACCTCGAAGCGCTGGCCGAGAACCTGCTCGAGAACATCGCCGCGCGTACCGGCATGCCGCAGCGCGAGCTGACGCCGGCGGCGCTGGCGGCGCTCGCCGGTCACGAATGGCGCGGCAATATTCGCGAACTGCGCAACGCGCTCGAGCAGGCGGCGATGCTGACCGACCACGCGCGGCTCGAGGCGGAGGACTTCGACATGATCCTACCGCGCAGCGCCGCGGCGGCCGCCGCCATGGCGCCGTCGTGCGCCCTGCGCCTGCTGCCGCAACTCATCGCCGAGCTCGAGCACAGCTCGATCCGCTCGGCGCTCGAGGCCACCGGCGGCAACAAGGTCTCGGCTGCGAGGCTGCTGGGGATCTCGCGCGCCACGCTCTACGAGAAACTTGCCGAGATCAAACGCATGTCCGTTTAGCGGACACAATGTCCGACTTGCGGACATGATGAACGCCGAGGACGCTGCTGATTTCAAAGGAAATCCGACTCTGACCCCGATTTTGTGTCTGCATGTCGGACATCACGTCATCGGAGTGTGTGCTCACACGTATTAACTAGACCATAGAAATCATGATGTTAGTCGTCCTGGCATGCACATTGCGAAACGGAGCCGGGAGTTCCTACTGAGGAGGGAGTATGAAACGCACGCTTAAATTCGCAGCGGCGCTGGCGCTCGCCGCTGCCGCCGGCCTGGCATCCGCCCAGGAAATTCGCATCGCGCACGTGTACGGCAAGACCGGCCCGCTCGAAGCCTACGCCAAGCAGAGTCATACCGGGCTGATGATGGGCCTGGAATACGCGACCCACGGCACGATGAAGGTGCTCGGGCGCAAGATCGTGGTAATCGAGAAGGACACCCAGAACAAGCCCGATGTCGGCAAGGCGCAGCTGGCCGCCGCCTACGGCGACGACAAGGCCGACATCGCCGTCGGCCCGGTCAACTCCGGCATCGGCGTGGCGATGCTGCCGGTGGCCGAGGAGTACAAGAAGATCCTGCTGGTCGAGCCCGCCGTGGCCGACTCGATCACCGGGGCGAACTGGAACCGCTATATCTTCCGCACCGCGCGCAACTCGACCCAGGACGGCTTGGCGGCCGCCGCCACGCTCAAGGGCGACATTTCCATCGCCACCCTGGCGCAGGACTACGCGTTCGGTCGCGACGGCGTGAAGGCGCTCAAGGATGCGCTCGCGCGCGTCGGCTCGAAGGCGAAGATCGTGCACGAGGAGTACGCGCCGCAGCAGACGACCGATTTCACCGCCCCCGCCGAGCGCATCTTCGCCGCGCTGAAGGACAGGCCCGGGCGCAAGGTGCTCGCGATCATCTGGGCCGGCCCGAACCCGGTGACCAAGATCGCCGCGCTCGATCCCGGGCGCTTCGGCATCGAGCTCGCCCCGGGCGGCAACATCCTGCCGGTGATGAAGGGCTGGAAGGACCTCGCGGGCGTGCAGGGCGCGATCTACTACTACTACGGCTTCCCCAAGAACAAGATGAACAACTGGCTGGTGAAGGAACACGAGAAGCGCTACGGCATGCCGCCCGACTTCTTCACCTGCGGCGGCATGGCGGCGGCGGTCGCGATCGTCGACGCGATCAAGAAGGCCGGCGGCACCGACACCGAGAAGCTGATCGCCGCCATGGAAGGCATGTCGTTCGACACGCCCAAGGGCAAGATGACCTTCCGCAAGGAGGACCACCAGGCGATGCAGGACATGTTCGAGTTCCGCATCAAGAAGCCGTCGGAGCAGAAGAACGAGTGGGATCTGCTCAGCCTGGTGCGCGTGATTCACGCCTCGGAGCTCCCGGTTCCGATCACGAATCATCGTTGAAGGCGTAGCGCGCTGGAGGAAGGGGCCGTGGAACACCCGGTCCTGGAGACCCACGGCCTGACGATCCGCTTCGGCGGGCACGTGGCGGTGAACGCGGTGTCCTGCGCCTTCCGGCCTGGCACCCTCACTGCCATCGTCGGGCCGAACGGCGCGGGCAAGACCACCTACTTCAACCTGATCTCGGGCCAGCTCAGGGCCACCAGCGGCCGGGTGTCGCTCTACGGCGAAGACATCACCTCGCTCGGCGCGCCGGCGCGCACGCGGCGCGGGGTCGGGCGCGCGTTCCAGCTCACCAACCTGTTTCCGCGCCTGACGGTGCTCGAGAACGTGCGCCTGGCGGTGCAGGCGCGCGCGGGGCTGGGCAAGGACCTGTGGTCGATGTGGGGCCGCCACGTCGAGTTGATTGAAAAGGCGGAGCACACCTTGCACCGGGTGGCGCTGACCGACAAGCGCGACCTGCCGGCCGCCATGCTGCCGCACGGCGACCAGAGAAAGCTCGAGGTCGCGATCCTGCTCGCGCTCGAGCCCGACGTGTTCATGTTCGACGAGCCCACGGCGGGTATGAGTGTCGACGAAGTCCCAAATGTTCTGTTTCTGATAGAAGAATTAAAAAAAATGGGAGACAAGACGATCCTTCTCGTCGAGCACAAGATGGACGTGGTGCGCTCGCTCGCCGACCGCATCATCGTGCTGCACCAGGGCGAGCTGGTCGCCGACGGCGCGCCCGAGGAGGTCATCGCCTCGCCGATCGTGCAGGAGGCGTATCTCGGGGTGGCGCGTGCCTGAGCCGCTGCTCTCGCTCGCCGGGGTGAACACCCACATCGGCCAGTACCACATTCTGCAAGGCGTGGACTTCGAGGTGCCGCGCGGCAGCCTGACCATGCTGCTGGGCAGGAACGGCGCCGGCAAGACCACCTGCCTGCGCACCATCATGGGATTGTGGCGTGCGTCCGCGGGTCGCATCCGCTACCAACAGGCCGAAATCCAGGACCTGAAGACCCCCGCGATCGCGCGCCTCGGCGTGGCTTACGTGCCCGAGAACATGGGCATCTTTGCCGGCCTGACGGTGCGCGAGAACATGCTGCTCGCGGCGCGCGGCGGCGCGCCCGATCCGAAACGCCTGGAGTGGATCTTCGGCCTGTTCCCGGCGCTCGAGAAGTTCTGGCAGACGGCCGCCGGCAACCTTTCCGGCGGCCAGAAGCAGATGCTGGCGATCGCGCGCGCGATCGTCGAGCCGAGGAAACTGTTGCTGGTCGACGAGCCGACCAAGGGCCTCGCGCCGGCGATCATCGGCAACATGATCGAGGCATTCCGGGAGCTCAAGCGCACCGACACCACGATCCTGGTGGTGGAGCAGAACTTCCATTTCGCACAGTCGCTCGGCGACGCCGTGGCGGTGATGGACTCCGGCCGCATCGTCCACCGCGGGCGAATGGACGCGCTGGTGGCCGACCCGGCGCTGCAGGCCAAGCTGCTCGGCCTGTCGCTGGAGGCGCACCAGTGAGACGCGACGGGCTGCCGCTCGCGCTGCTCGCGCTGCTGGTCTTCGGCTCGCTGCCGCTGGTCGCGAGCCTGCCGATCTGGATCACGCTGACGGTGGCGGGCCTGGCGATGGGGATGATGATCTTCATGATGGCTTCCGGCCTGACCCTGGTTTTCGGCCTGATGGACGTGATGAACTTCGCTCACGGCGTGTTCATCTCGGTCGGCGCTTACGCCGCGGCTTCGGTGTTGCTGGCGCTCAAAGGGCAGGCCCAGGCGCCGGGGCTGGCCGCCAACCTCGCGGCGATCGGCCCGGCGCTGCTGGCGGCAATGGCGCTCGCGGCCGCGCTGGGCTGGTTCTTCGAGCGGGTGGTGATCCGGCCGGTGTACGGCGACCACCTGCGCCAGATCCTGGTGACGATGGGCGGGCTGATCGTGGTCGAGCAGCTGATCATCGTGGTCTGGGGACCCGACCTGATCTCGCTGCCGCGCCCGACGGCGCTCGCAGGGTCGTTCATCTTCGGCGACGCGGCGATCGAGCGCTACCGCGTGCTCGCGGTCGCGGTGGGCCTCGCGCTGTTCGGCGCAATGTGGCTGCTGCTCGCCCGCACCAAAGTCGGCTTGCTGGTGCGCGCGGGGGTCGAGAACGCCGAGATGGTCGAGGCGCTCGGCTACCGCATCCGGCGCCTGTTCGTCGGCGTGTTCGTCGCCGGCAGCGCGCTGGCGGGCCTCGGCGGCGCCATGTGGGCCATGTACCAGGAATCGGTCAACGTCCAGATGGGCATGCAGGTGCTGGTGATGATCTTCATCGTGGTGATCATCGGCGGGCTGGGATCGGTCGGCGGCTGCTTCGTCGGCGCGCTGCTGGTCGGCCTGATGGCGAACTACACCGGCTTTCTCGCGCCCAAGCTCGCGCTCGGCTCGAACATCCTGCTGATGGTGCTGGTGCTGCTGTGGCGCCCGCGCGGCCTCTATCCGGTGGCGAAGTGATGCGCTTCCTGCTCTCGGGCGACCTGCCCCGCAGCCGCACGCTCGCCGCGGCGCTCGCGCTGGTGCTGGCCGCGCTCGTGCTGGCGCCGTTCATCTTTCCCGGCACGCGCTCGCTCGACGTCGCGGCCAAGATCGCGGTGTTCGTGGTGCTGGCGGCGAGCTACGACCTGCTGCTCGGCTACACCGGGGTAGTGTCCTTCGCGCATACGATGTTCTTCGGCATCGACGGCTACGGCGTCGGCCTCGCGGCGGCGAACTGGGGCTCGGGCTGGGGCAGCCTGGCGGCCGGAAGCGCGCTGGCGCTGCTGCTGTCGGCCGCGCTCGCCTTCGCGGTGGGCCTGCTGTCCCTGCGCGTGCGCGCGATCTTCTTCGCCATGATCACGCTCGCGGTGGCCGCGTTCTTCCAGATCCTCGCCTCGCAGCTGTCGTGGCTCACCGGGGGCGAGGATGGCATCAATTTCAGCCTGCCGCGGCTGTTGCAGCCGCGCCTCGCGTCCTACTACCTGGTGCTGGCGGCTGCGACGCTGCTGTTCCTCGCGCTGCTGCGCAGCGTCAACTCGCCGTTCGGCCGCGTGCTGCTGTCGATCCGCGAGAACGAATTCCGCGCCGAGGCGCTCGGCTACCGCACGGTCGTCTACCGCACCGTGGCCAACTGCCTCGGCGCGCTGGGCGCGACCGCGGCCGGGCTGCTGTACGCGGTCTGGCTGCGCTATACGGGGCCCGCGGCGACGCTGTCGTTCGACATCATGGTCGACATCCTGTTGATGGTGGTGATCGGAGGCATGGGGACGATGTACGGCTCGGTGCTCGGCGCCACGATATTCGTGCTCGCGCAGAGCTACCTGCGCGACCTGATGAAGCTCGCCAGCGGCGCCGTGAGCGGCGTGCCGCTGTTGCCCGACCTGCTGCACCCGGACCGCTGGCTGCTGTGGCTCGGGGTGCTCTTTATCCTGTGCGTCTACTACTTTCCGACGGGCATCGTGGGACGACTGCGAAAATGATGTCGAAATACGTGATCTGCGAGGGCCGGGAAATCCACTACACCGAGTGGGGCGCGGGCAACCGGGAAGCCGTGATCGCCTGGCACGGACTGGCGCGCACCGGGCGCGACATGGACGACATCGCCGCGCACCTCGCGCCGCGCTACCGCGTGATCTGCCCCGACACGATCGGCCGCGGTCTGTCGCAGTGGAGCCCGCAGCCCGCGAAGGAATACTGCCTCGAGTTCTACGCCGGGCTGGCGCTGGCGCTCGCCGACCGGCTCGGCCTCGAGCGCTTTCACTGGCTCGGCACCTCGATGGGAGGCGCGCTCGGCATCCGGCTCGCCGCCGGCGAGATGAAGGGTCGCATTCGCCGCCTCGTGCTCAACGACATCGGACCGAAGCTTGGCGAAGCCGCGGTCGAGCGCATCCGAAGCTACGCCGGCAGCCCGCCGCAGTTCGAGCGCGTGAGCGAGCTCGAGCAGTACTTCCGCACGGTCTACAAGCCCTTCGGCTGGATGTCGGATGCCCAGTGGCGCCGTCTGACCGAAACGTCGGTGCGCCGCCTGCCCGACGGCAAGCTGACGCCGCACTACGATCCGGACATGGTGCTCCAGTTCACCCACTACCCGCGCGACTACGACCAGTGGGAAGCCTGGGACGCGATCGACGTGCCGACCCTGTGCCTGCGCGGCGAAGCCTCCGATCTCCTGCTCGCCGCAACCGCCGAGGAGATGCGCATGCGCGGCCCGCGCGCGGTGGTGGTCACCATCGCCGGCTGCGGCCACGCCCCGGCGCTCAACGTCCCGGAGCAGTTCGCGCTGGTCGAGAGATTCCTGAACGGAAAGTGAATTTCATGCGGCGGGCGGCGCAGATGCCCTAAACTGCGCGCCTTCATGCTGGCAATCCTCGAAGTCACGGCGCCGTTTTTTGCGCTGATCCTGTGCGGCTACCTCGCGGCGCGCTTCCGCCTGCTGCCCGAGAACGCGGTTCCGGCGCTCAACACCTTCGTGCTGTATTTCGCGCTGCCGTGTCTGCTGTTCCGCTTCAGCGCGCACACCCCTTTCGGCGACCTGGTCAATCTGCCGGTGTTCTTCGCCTACCTCGCCACCGGCCTCGCGCTGTTCGCGGCTTTCGCGGCGGTGTCGCGCTTCGCGATCGGCGAAAGCCTGCGCGATGCGGCGTTCGCCGCGCTCGCCGCGTCTTGGTCGAACTGGGGCTACATGGGCTTCGCGCTCCTGCCGGCGATCCTCGGCAAGGGTGCGGCGGCGCCGCTGATCGCCGCCGGCATGGCCGACCTGCTGTGCATCGTTTCGGCCGCGCTCGCACTCTCGGCGTTGCAGGACCACCGTGGCGCGGACGCCGGCGCGGCGCTCGCCGGCGTGCTTGCGCGAGTGGCGAAGAACCCGATGATCTGGTCGGTCATCGCCGGCGGTGCGGTCTCCGCAACGCAGCTCGCCCTGTGGCGGCCCGCCGACCACCTCATTCAGCTGCTCGGGCAGGCCGCAGTACCGGTAGCGCTGTTCACCATCGGCGTGTCGCTCTACCGCCCCGGCACCCGTGTCGCGCGCACCGACGTGATCGTCATCGCCGGCGCGAAGCTGCTGCTGCACCCCTTCCTCGCCGCGGTGGTGGCGCTGTACCTCTTTCGCCTGCCTTCGCTGGAAGTGCACACCCTGGTGCTCGCTGCCGCGCTGCCGGTGGCCGGCACCGTGTTTCTGTTCGCCGAGCGCCAGGGCGCGGACGCCGAGCGCATCTCGGCCGCGATCCTGGTCTCGACCGCGCTCGCGTTCCTGACTTTCAGCGCCCTGTGCGCGGCATTCGGCCTGCGGCTGTCCGGTTGACACCGCCGGGAAACCCGATTCACCCCTCCGCTTCGGGGTCCGCGCGAAGCTCGCCGCACCCATTCGGGCAAAACTGGCGTGCATTGCCGGAAGTCAGCCGCACGTAGTCGCACTTGGCGCAGCACAGCTTTCGCTCGCCTTCGCGCATCGGCGCGGCCGACAGCGAGCGCACCTCTTTCGCAAGCCGCCGCATCAGTCCGAGCCAGTAGTCGGCGTGGGTCATAACCGCGGGAATAATTCGACTCTGACCCCGATTATTCCTTAACTGCGGTCGAGCTCGCGCTCCATTTCCTCGTCGCTCAGCGGCTTGTCCTGCGCGCCTTCCGTCGCTGCGGCGGCGCGCTTGGTGACGAAGCGGGCGAAGAACAGACCCGCCTCGTACAGCAGGCACATCGGCACCGCGAGCATGAACTGCGAGATCACGTCGGGCGGGGTGACGACGGCGGCGGCGATGAAGGCGCCCACGATCACGTAGGGGCGCGCCGCGCGCAGCTTCTCGACGCTTACCAGGCCCATGCGCACCAGGACCATGACGATGATCGGGATCTCGAAGGTAACGCCGAAGGCGAGGAACATGGTGATGACGAAGCTGAAATAGGCCTCGATGTCCGGCGCCGGCGTGATGCTCTTGGGCGCGAAGTGCTGGATGAAGGTGAACACGCGGACGAAAACGACGTAGTAGCAGAACGCCACCCCGGATAGGAACAGCACGGTGCTGCTGATCACCACCGGCAGCGCCAGCTTGCGCTCGTGCTCGTACAGGCCAGGCGCGACGAACGCCCACGCCTGGTACAGCACGTACGGCAGGGCGACCAGGAAGGCGACCAGCGCGGTGACTTTCATCGGCACCAGGAACGGCGTCACCACGCCGATCGCGATCATCTTGCTGCCCTCGGGCAGGGCGCGCATCAGCGGCTGCGACAGGAAGTCGTAGATCGGTCCCGCGCCGGGCCACAGGTAAAGCCCGACGAACACCACCAGCACCGAGGCCACCGCGCGTATCAGCCGCGTGCGCAGCTCGATCAGGTGCGAGATGAACGATTCCGCGTCGGTCATTGCAGCTTCGCCGGCTCGGCAGGCTTGTCCGGCGGGGCTGCAGTCTCGGGCGCAGCGGCAGCTTCTGGCGTGGAGGACTTGTCTTCAACCGCCTCGGCGACGGTCTTGTTCAGCTCCTGCTCGGTCTTGCCGAGCTCGGCGCGCACGGAGGTCTCGACCTCGGTCGCCGCCTGCTGCATCGAGTCGCGCATCTTGCGCAGCTCGTCGAACTCCATTTCACGGCTGATGTCGGCCTTGACGTCCGCGACGTAGCGCTGCAGCCGCCCGGCCAGATGGCCGATGGTGCGCGCCACGCCGGGCAGGCGCTCCGGCCCGATCACGATCAGCGCGACTACGCCGATCACCATCAGTTCGGTGAATCCGATATCGAACACGGTCGCTTTGTGGGGTCTGAAGATGAAAAGGGCGCCCGCTGGGCGCCCGTTGCACGTCGCTGCGAGGCGGGACTCAGGCCTTGGTTTCGGTCTTTTCCCTGACCTCGCCCTCGACCGTCTTGCCCGTCACCTGTGGCGCGGCACCGGGCTCGCCGCCCTTGTCGGCGCTGCCCTCGCGCATGCCTTCCTTGAAGCCGCGCACCGCCCCACCCAGGTCAGCGCCCATGTTGCGCAGCTTCTTGGTGCCGAAAACCATCATCACGATGACCAGCACGATCAGCCAGTGCCAGATGCTGAATGAACCCATAAGAACCTCCTATTTTCTCCGCTGGATCATGGGGCCAAGCGGATCCGGCCCTCCGATCACGTGCATGTGCAAATGATACACCTCCTGGTTGCCTACCCGGCCGGTGTTGATGATGGTGCGAAAACCGTCGCTTGCGCCCTCCTTTCGCGCCAGCTGCCCGGCGAGCGCCAGCATCTTGCCCAGCGCGCGGTGCTGCGCCATGCCGGCTTCGTACAGGGACGCCACATGCTCCTTCGGAATGAGCATGAAGTGCACCGGCGCGAGCGGACGAATGTCGCGGAACGCGAGCACGTCATCGTCCTCGTACACTTTCTCGGACGGGATCTCGCCGCGCACGATCTTGCAGAACAGGCAGTTCGGATCGTTCATCCCGGTCCCTGTTTCTTTTCGCGCGAGGCTTTCTCGTCGATGCCCGAGATGCCTTCGCGCCGATGCAACTCGGCGAGCACGTCGCCCGGTCCCAGGCCGTGCTGGGCGAGCGCGATCATGCAGTGAAACCAGAGGTCGGCGGTCTCGCGCACCAGCTGCAGACGGTCGCCGCCCTTGGCCGCGAGCACCGTCTCGGTGGCTTCCTCGCCGATCTTCTTCAGCACCGCGTCCTCGCCCTTCGCGGTCAGCCGCGCGACGTAGGACTTCCCCGGGTCGCCGCCCTTGTGCTGCTCGATCACGGCGGCGATGCGCTCGAGCGCTTCATACAGTCCAGGTTTCATTTCTTACCGTAGATGAGCGAAGGATCCTTCTTCACCGGATCCGTCGTCACCCACCTCCCGTTGTCCAGCTTGCGGAAATAGCAGCTCTCGCGTCCGGTGTGGCACGCGATGCCGCCGACTTGCTCGACCTTGAGCAGGACCGCGTCGGCGTCGCAGTCCAGCCGCAGCTCGAGCACTTTCTGCACGTGCCCCGACTCCTCGCCCTTGCGCCACAGCCTGGCGCGCGAGCGCGACCAGTAAACCGCGCGGCCGGTGTTGGCCGTTTCGGCGAGCGCCTCGCGGTTCATCCACGCCAGCGTCAGCACCCGGCCGGTGACGGCGTCCTGGGCGATCGCCGGCACCAGCCCCTGCTCGTTCCAGCACAGCTCGTCGAGCCACTCGTCGCTCACAGCCTGACCTCGATCCCGCGCGCCTTCATCAGCGCCTTGCACTCGCCCACGGTGTGCTCGCCGAAGTGGAAGATGCTCGCCGCCAGCACTGCGTCGGCGCCGCCCTCGATCACGCCCTCGGCCATATGCCCCAGCGTCCCGACGCCGCCCGAGGCGATCACAGGCACGCCCACCGCGTCGCACACCGCGCGCGTCAGGCCCAGATCGAAGCCCTCGCGCGTGCCATCGCGGTCCATGCTGGTAAGCAGAATCTCGCCCGCGCCGGCCCGCTCCATGCGCCGCGCCCACTCGACCGCGTCGATCCCGGTAGCCCTGCGTCCGCCGTGGGTATAGACCTCCCAGCCGCCGTCCGCCCGGCGCTTGGCGTCGATCGCGACCACGATGCACTGGTTGCCCACCTTGTCCGACGCCTGGCGCACCAACTCCGGATTCTGCACCGCCGCGGTGTTGATGGAAACCTTGTCGGCGCCCGCGTTGAGCAGCCGCCGCACGTCCTCGACCTTGCGCACTCCGCCGCCGACCGTGAGCGGGATGAACACCCGCTCGGCCACCGCCTCGATAACGTGCACGATGATGTCGCGCTCGTCCGAGCTGGCGGTGATGTCGAGAAAGCACAGCTCGTCGGCGCCCTGCTCGTCGTAGCGCGCCGCGATCTCGACCGGATCGCCCGCATCGCGCAGGTCGACGAAATTCACGCCCTTCACCACCCTGCCCGCGGTCACGTCGAGGCAGGGGATGACGCGCTTGGCGAGCGACACCGCGCTACTCCTTGCCCACCGCCTTGTCCGCGGCCGCCTGCGCTTTCTTCAGGTCGAGCTTGCCCTCGTACAGCGCGCGCCCGGCGATCGCGCCTATGATGCCCTCGGGCGCGAGCTGGGCGCACACGGCCTCGACGTCCTTGACGCTGTCCAGCCCGCCCGAGGCGATGACCGGGGTCTTGATCGCCTGCGCCAGCCTGAGCGTGGCCTCGATGTTGATCCCGCCCATCATCCCGTCGCGGCCGATGTCGGTGTAGATGATCGCCTCGACCCCGTACTCCTCGTACTTCTTCGCCAGGTCGACGACGTCGTGCCCGGTCATCTTCGACCAGCCCTCGACCGCGACCTTGCCGTCCTTGGCGTCCAGCCCGGCGATGATGCGACCCGGGAACGCGTAGCAGGCGTCCGACAGGAAGCCGGGGTTCTTCACCGCGGCGGTGCCGATCACCACGTACTGCACGCCGGCGTCGATATAGCTCTCGATCGTATCGAGGTCGCGGATTCCGCCCCCGATCTCGATCGGCACCTGCTCGCCGACCGCGTTGATGATGGCGCGGATCACCTTCTCGTTCTTCGGCCGGCCCGCCACTGCGCCGTTCAGGTCGACGATGTGCAGGCGCCGCGCGCCCTGCCCGGCCCAGTGCCGCGCCATGGCGACCGGATCCTCGGAAAACACCGTTGCGGTGCTCATGTCGCCTTGCTTGAGGCGCACGCAGCGCCCGTCCTTGAGGTCGATCGCGGGGATGATCAGCATGGCTCTGTCGGGGGGCGGCACGGCGTCGTGACGCCAGGGCGCGCGCGGGGCGCTGGAAAAATCAGGGTTGCCAGTAAACGAAGTTGCGCAGGAGCTGCAATCCAGCCGCTTGGCTCTTTTCCGGGTGGAACTGTACGGCAAAGATATTATCGCGCGCAACCGCGCTGGTAAAGGCCGTGCCGTAGGTCGTGCGCCCGCTGCGAACGGCGGGGTCGGCCTCGTCGGCGTAGTAGCTGTGCACGAAGTAGAAGCGGCTCGAGTCGGCGATGCCCTGCCACAGTGCGTGGCGCTGAGCCTGCGCGACCTCGTTCCAGCCCATGTGCGGCACCTTCAGGCGCTCGCCGGTTCGCTCATCGCGCATGTCCGAAGCGAAACGCCGCACCGTGCCGGCGAGAACGCCCAACCCCTGCACGCCGCCTTCTTCGCTGCGTTCGAAAAGCATCTGCAAACCGATGCAGATGCCGAGAAACGGCCTGCCGCGCGAAGCCTCGAGCACCGGCTCGACCAGCCCGCGCGCGGCGAGCTCGCGCATGCAGTCGGGCATCGCGCCCTGCCCGGGCACGACGACACGC